>NZ_JARVSW010000057.1:0-63047 GCF_030208985.1 Pseudomonas sp. MEJ108 | reverse complement strand
TGCGCAGTGCAACCTGCATGTACTCGCCGATGCGCTGGGCATTGATTTGCTGGACAGCCTGAATGGTGAGCATGAAAGCATCGCCCAGGTCATCGACGTTCAGGCACAACGGATAGTTGGTGCGTTCCTCCATGCTCAGGGTCTGAATGCCCTGCCAGGCTGACAATGTTTCGCTCGAAGCCGCACTGCCGTTGCTGTGGCGGTAGTTGAGCAAGGTGCTGAACAGCGGCAGCGAACCGGGCACGCCGCTGCAGCGCTGGGCCAGCGACAGCGAGGCATGCTCATGCCCCAGCAGCGCCGACAGGCGCTGGTGAGTGACCTTGACCGCCGCCAGAGCGCTCTGGCTGCCGACGCTGATGCGCAGCGGCAAGGTGTTGATGAACATTCCCAGCGCCCGGTCGGCACCGTTGCCGCCCTGCATGCGGCCCATCAGTACGGTACCGAACACCACTTCTTCACGGCCCGAAACCCGACCTGCCACCTGGGCCCATGCCAGGTGCGCCAGACTGGCAGCGCTAACTCCCAACTGCCGCGCAATACTGCGTATACGGCTGCTCAGCTGGCTGTCGAGCACCTGATGCACTTCCTCAATACCACTGCCATCGCCCTGCACGTCCTGTATGCCGTAAGCCAGGGTCGGTTCGTCGATGTCGCCGAGCATGTCGCGGAAAAACGCTTCGTGCTCGGCCTGGCTGATACCCAGACGCGCCTGGGCCACATGGTTGCGATAAGGCACCGGGGTCGGCAATTGCTCGATCTGCCCCTGCAGGCTGGCCTGCATTTCCTCCACCACCACTTCCAGCGAGGTGTGATCCAGCGCCAGATGGTGGAACAGCAACATGCCGACCAGACGCTGGTGGGTGTTGTCCTCGGCGTAGGCGATGCGCATCAGCGGCGCCTGGCCGATGTCCAGGCGATAGTGACGCGGGTCAAAACGCTCGCGCAGTCGTGTCAGCACGTCACCGTCGAGCGGATCGATGGCCACCTCTTCCAGGCTCAGTTTCGCGTTGCGCCATACCACCTGTACCGGCTGTTCAAGCCCTTCCCAGACCACACTGGTGCGCAGGATGTCGTGGCGTTCGACCACGCTCTGCAAGGCCGCGGCGAAACCGGCCAGGCACTCGCGATCATCGAAGGCGAAGAGCATCTGCAAGACGTAGGGGTCACCTTCATCCGCGGCCAGGTGGTGATAGAGAATGCCTTCCTGCAAGGGGGCCAGAGCGTAGATGTCCTGGATGTTGGCCAGGCCGCCCGGCACGCTCGCCACAACGCGATCAATCCCTGCCTGATCCAGATCAGCCAGCGGCAGCATGTCCGGGGTAATACGCTCGCAGCCCTGTACGATCAGGTTATCCGGCACCTGTACTTCTGTGTACCCGCCCACCGCCGCGGCGAGTGCGGCCAGGGTCGGCTGGCTGAACAGCACGCGCACGTCAGCCGAGAGGTCGATCTGGCGCATGCGCTCGATCAGTTTGACGGCCAGCAAGGAATGCCCGCCCAGCTCGAAGAAATGATCGTGGCGGCCAACCTGCGGCACTTGCAGCAGAGACTGCCAGATCTGTGCGATGGCGATCTCGACGTCGCCCTCTGGCGGCGCGTATTCGCGCATTGCCAGCGCCTGAGCATCCGGTGCAGGCAACGCCTTTTGGTCGAGCTTGCCGTTGGCGGTCAGCGGGAAGCTGTCCAGGGCTACAAAAGCACTGGGCACCATGTAGTCGGCCAGGGACAGCAGCAACTGCGCACGCAAGTCAGCCGCCACGATTTCGTGGCCGGGCGCAGCGATCACATAGGCCACCAGGCGCTTGTCGCCCGGTTGATCTTCGCGGACCAGCACCAGCGCTTCGCGGACCGTGTTGCAGGCGGCCAGCACGGCTTGAATTTCGCCCAGCTCGATACGGAAACCACGGATCTTCACCTGGTCGTCGTTGCGGCCCAGGTAGTCGAGACTGCCATCGGCCATCCAGCGACCCAGGTCGCCGGTTCGGTACAGGCGCGCCTGAGGCTCCTTGCTGAACGGATTCGCCAGGAAACGCTCGGCCGTCAGCGCTTCACGGTTCAAGTAGCCCCGCGCAACGCCGGCGCCGCCGACATACAGCTCGCCGACCACACCCACCGGCACCGGCTCGCGGCGTGCATCAAGTACATACAACTGCAAATCGGGAATGCGCACACCAATAGGGCTCACGCCTGAACGCTGAGCATCTGCCGCCACCAGAGGGTGATAGGTCACATGCACCGTGGTTTCGGTGATGCCATACATGTTCACCAACTGCGTACCCGCGTTGATCACCCTGGCGTACCACGGCTTGAGCATCCCGGTGTCCAGCGCTTCGCCACCAAAAATCACCTGGCGCAAGGAGTGCCGCTGATCGCTCTCGCCCTGGGCATTAAGCAACTGGCGGAATGCACTCGGGGTCTGGTTGAGCACCGTCACTCCGGCGTTGCACAACAATGCGTAGCAGTCTTGCGGGGAGCGGCTGACCAGTTGCGGCACTATCAACAAACGCCCGCCGTGCAACAGCGCGCCCCAGATTTCCCAGACCGAGAAGTCGAAAGCGAATGAATGGAACAAGGCCCAGACATCCTGCTCGTTGAAGCCAAACCAGCTCTGGGTGGCCGAGAACAGCCGGGCCACGTTGCGGTGCTCGACCATTACGCCCTTGGGCAGGCCGGTCGAACCGGAGGTGTAGATAACGTAAGCCAGGTGGCGCGGGCTGAGCCCGGTCAGTTGTGGATTGTGACCCGGTTGTGCCTGCAACGCCGGACTGTGCAGATCTACGCGTGGGCCATCGAACGAGCCTAGCAATGCCAGCCCCGCAGCATCGGCCAGCACCGCCATCGGCGCGCTGTCCTGCAACTGATAGGCGATACGCTCGGCCGGATAGGCCGGGTCAATCGGCACGTAACCCGCACCGGCCTTGAGCACCCCGAGCAGGCCGACAATCATTTCCAGGCTGCGCTCGACACAGATCGCCACCCGGTCATCCGGCTGCACGCCAAGGCCCAGCAGGTAGTGGGCTACCTGGTTGGCGCGGGTGTTCAGCTCGGCATAGGTCAGGGTGCTGTCTTCATAGCCCAGGGCCACGGCATTCGGCTGCGCCACCACCCAGGCTTCGAAGGTACGGTGAATCAGGGCGTCGTCGGCCTGCAGCGCATGCGGGGTGTTCCAGCTTTCGAGCAGTTGCTGGCGCTCGCTGGCAGGCAGGATATTCAGTGCTCCCAGCGCTGCGTCCGGGGTCTGCTCCAGTGCTTGCACCAGATTTTCCAGCACACAGTGCATGTAGGTACACACACGCTTGGCACCGATCTGCCCTTCGGCCATGACGGTCAGGTTGAAACCTTCGCCCAGGTCATCCACGCATAAGGTCAGCGGGTAGTTGGTGCGTTCTTCGCCATGCAGCGCCTGAATACCTTCCCAGGCGGCCAGCGCCTGGTCGCTCGCGTCGAGATCACCGGTATGGCGGAAGTTGAGCAGCGAGCTGAACAATGGTGTCGAAGCCGGTACGCCACTGCAACGCTGGGCCAGTACCAGCGAGGCGTGTTCATGGGCCAGCAGCCCGCTGAGCCGTGCATGAGTGGCTTTCAGACCGCTGCGCACCCCCTGCTCGCCCAGCGTGACACGCAGCGGCAAGGTATTGATGAACATTCCCAGCGCCCGGTCGGACCCGGCGCCGCCTTGCAGGCGACCGAGCAACACGGTGCCGAACACGACGTCCTCTTTGCCCGATACCGCACCCAGCACACGGGCCCAGGCCAGGTGATACAGGCTGGCGGAGCTGACCCCGAGTTGGCGGGCCTGCACGCGCAGGCGTCGGCTCAGGTCGACGTCGACCAACTGGCGCACTTCTTCGATACCACGTCCGTCGCCCTGCACGTCCTGCAGACCGAATGGCAGCGTCGGTTCATCGATGTCACCCAGCATGTCGCGGAAAAACGCCTCGTGCTCCTCGCGGCTAACGCCGAGCATGGCCTGGGCCACGTAGTTGCGATAAGGCACGGACGGCGGCAGCGAGGCTTGCTGACCGAGCATGTGCGCTTCGATTTCGCTGCTCAGAATGCGCAGCGAGGTGGCATCGTCGACCAGGTGATGGAACAGCAGCATGCCCAGCCAGCGGTTGTTCGCCGCGTCCTGTGCGTAGCCGATGCGCAGCATCGGCGCCTGACGGATGTCCAAGCGCGTATGACGAGGGTCCAGGCGCTTGAGCAATTGTTCGGTGATATCGCCATCGGCCGGGTCCAGCACCTGTTCATCCAGACCCAGAGTCGCTTCACGCCAGACCACTTGCACCGGGGAATCGAGGCGCTCCCAAAGCACCGCGGTGCGCAGGATATCGTGCCGGGCGATCACGCCTTGCAGGGCCTCGGCGAAGCTGTACAGACGCTCGATATTGTCAAAGGCAAACAGTGCGTATTGAAGGTATGGATCACCTTCGGCCGCAGCAAGGTGGTGATACAAAATCCCCTCCTGCAATGGCGCCAGCGCGTAGATGTCCTGCACGTTGGCCAGACCGCCGGGCACGCTGGCTACTACACGATCTATGTCGTCCTGGCTCAGTGACACCAATGGCAGCATGTCGGGGGTGATGCGCTCGCAGTTGGCGGGAATAAGGTTGCCGGGCACTTCTACTGCACTTTTGCCACCCACCGCTGCCGCCAGGGCAGACAGGGTCGGCTGGCTGAACAGTACGCGTACATCGGCAACTAGATCGATCTGGCGCATGCGCTCGATCAATTTCACGGCCAGCAGCGAGTGACCGCCCAGTTCGAAGAAATGGTCATGCCGGCCGACCTGCTCCAGCTGGAGCAGGTCTTGCCAGATCCGTGCAATGGCCATCTCGGTGTCGCCTTCGGGCGCTTCATAGCCACGACTGGCCACCGCCGAACGGTCGGGCGCTGGCAGGGCTTTGCGGTCGAGTTTGCCGTTGGCCGTCAGTGGAAAAGCTTCAAGGCTGACAAAGGCGCTCGGCAGCATGTACTCGGCCAGCGACAGGCGCAGTTGCTCGCGCAAGTGGGTGGCGTCCAGTTCGGCGCCCGCGGTACCGATGACATAGGCCACCAGACGCTTGTCGCCCGGTTCGTCCTCACGGACCAGCACCAGGGCATCCTGTACACCGTCACACGCGACGAGTTGTGCTTCTATTTCGCCCAACTCGATGCGGAAGCCGCGAATCTTGACCTGTTCGTCGTTCCGGCCCAGGTACTCAAGGCTGCCATCGGCCAGCCAGCGGCCCAGGTCACCGGTGCGGTACAGGCGCGCACCCGGCGCCGTGTTGAACGGGTTATCGATGAAACGCTCGGCCGTCAGTGCTTCACGGTTCAGGTAGCCACGTGCCACACCGGCACCGCCGACGTACAACTCGCCGACCACGCCGACCGGCACCGGCTCGCCGCGGGCATCAAGAACATACAGCTGCAAGTCGGGGATGCGCCTGCCGATGGGGCTGGCGCCAAGACGCTGGGCGTCTTCGGGCTGCAACGGGTAATAGGTCACATGCACCGTGGTTTCGGTGATGCCGTACATATTTACCAGTTGTGTACCGGCGTTCGCTTGCCGGGCATACCACGGCTTGAGCATCGCCGTTTCCAGCGCTTCTCCACCGAAAATCACCTGGCGCAGCGAATGCGCCTGCTCGTTCTCGCCCTGTGCGGCAATCAGCTGGCGGAACGCACTCGGTGTCTGGTTGAGCACCGTGACCCCGGCACTGCACAGCAGGTCGTGGAAGTCTCGAGGTGAACGGCTGACCAGTTGCGGCACGATCAGCAGACGTCCGCCGTGCAGCAGCGCGCCCCAGATTTCCCAGACCGAGAAGTCGAAGGCGAACGAGTGGAACAGCGCCCACACATCCTGCTCGCCGAATCCGAACCAGTCTTGAGTGGCCGAGAACAGCCGCGCAACGTTGCGATGCTCGACCATCACGCCTTTGGGCAGACCGGTCGAGCCGGAGGTGTAGATGACGTAGGCCAGGCTCGCAGCCGTCAGCCCCGACACCTCTGGATTGCAGACGGATTCGTCCTGCAAGTCGGCATCGTCAAGGCTAATGATGGGGACTTCCGTCACTGGCAAGGCTTGCTGCACTGACTGTTGACTCAACAACGCCACCGGCGTGCTGTCGCCGAGGGTGTAGGCCAGGCGCTCAAGGGGGTAAGCCGGATCAAGCGGCACATAACCGGCGCCGGATTTGAGGATACCCAGCAAGCCGATAATCATCGCCGGGCCACGCTCGACGCAGATCGCCACGCGATCATCCGGGCGCACACCCAATGCCAGCAAGCGATGAGCGACCTGGTTGGCACGTGCGTTGAGCTGGCCGTAGCTCAGGGTCTGCGCTTCGAACATCAGCGCTACGGCGTCGGGCCGTTCTGCGGCACGGGCTTCGAATTGCTGGTGGATGGGTGTGCCATTCGCGTAGTGCTGGCCAGGCTCGTTCCACTGCTTGAGCAACTGCGCACGTTCGTTGAGCGGCAGTATCGAAATGGCGTGCAGTGGAGTTTGCGGCGCCTGTTCCAGCGCATCGACCAGCCCTTCTGCTGCCAACTGCAGATAGTCGCAAAGACGCTGCGCGCCTATGCTCGCCGCCACCAGCGCAGTGAACAGGAAGCCTTCGCCCATATCGTCGACATTGACGGTCAATGGGTAGTTGGTGCGCTCTTCGTCGTCCAGCGCCAGCGACTGCATGCCATTCCAGGCGGTAAGCGCTTCATCGGTCACGGCAACACTGCTGTGACGATAGTTGAGCAAGGCGCTGAACAACGGCGCCGGTGCAACTACGCCGCTGCAACGCTGGGCCAGCGCCAGTGAGGCATGCTCATGCCCGAGTAGCCCGGTCAACCGCCGATGCGTGACCTTGACTCCGTCACGCACGGCCTGTTCGCCCAGGTCCACCCGCAGCGGCAAGGTATTGATGAACATGCCGAGGGCTCGTTCGGCGCCCTCGCCGCTCTGCATCCGGCCCATCAATACGGTGCCGAACACTACGTGTTCACGTCCGCTGAGGCGACCCAGCATTTGCGCGAACGCCAGATGGATCAAGCTCGCCGCGCTGACCCCAAGCTGCCGCGCCTGAACTCTCAGGCGCTGGCTCAAACCGCTGTCCAGCATCAGACGGGCCTGATCGATAGCGTTACCGTCTCCTTGTACATCGTGCAGGTCGAACGGCAGCGTCGGCTCGTCGATGTCGCCAAGCATGTCCTTGAAGAACAGCTCGTGGTCGCGTTCGTTCAGGCCCAGTCGGGCCTGAGCGACATAGTTGCGGTAAGGAATGGAGTCGCCAAGCCGATCGGCCTGACCGAGCAGGCAGACCTGCATTTCATAGCGCACCTGATCCAGCGCGGTGTGGTCAAGGATCATGTGGTGAAACATCAAGGTCGCCAGCCAGCGCTGGTTGACGGTGTCCAGAGCACACACCAGACGCATCAAGGGGGCCTGACGGATGTCCAGGCGTATCTGGCGTGGGTCCAGACGCTCTTGCAACTGACGGGATATATCACCAAGGCCAGGGTTGAGCTGAACTTCTTCTACGCTGAGCTCGACATGGCGCCAGACCACCTGCAACGGCTCGTCGAGGCTTTCCCAGTGCATGGAGGTGCGCAGGATGTCATGGCGGTTGATGACCGCTTGCAGCGTTTGAGCAAAGGTATCCAGGTGAGTGCGGCTGTCAAAGGCGAACTGCGCCTGCAATACATAGGGGTCGCCCTGTTCGGCGCTGATGTGGTGATAGAGAATGCCCGCCTGCAAGGGGGCCAGCGGGTAGATGTCCTGTACGTTCGCCGCGCCGCCAGGCACGCCAGCGACCACTTGATCGATCTGCACCTGGGTCAGGTTGATCAGCGGCAGCATGTCCGGGGTAATTTTCTGGCAGTCGGCTGGAATGCGGTTGGCCGGGATCACCAGCTCGTCGACCGCGCCTGCCGCCGCAGCCAGTGCCGCGAGGGTCGGCTGGCTGAACAATGTACGCACGTTGGCACTCAGGCCGGCCTGGCGCATACGTTCAATCAGGCTCACCGCCAGCAGCGAATGGCCGCCCAGTTCAAAGAAGTGGTCGTGGCGACCGACACGCTCGATGTTGAGCAAGTCGCTCCAGATCTTCGCCAGAGTGATTTCGGCTGTGCCTTGTGGCGCCTCGTAGCCGCCACGGATCAGTGCATCACCGTCCGGTGCGGGCAGGGCCTTGCGGTCGAGTTTGCCGTTCGGGGTCAGCGGCATTGCATCGAGCAGCACATAGGCCGCCGGGATCATGTGGGCCGGCAGTTGTTCCTGCAGCCAGCCGCGCAGGCTGTCGCTGTCCACCGAAGCATGCCCTGCGCTCAGGGTGTAATAAGCCACCAGACGCTTGTCGCCGGGAATGTCTTCACGGGCAGTGACCACCGCTTCGTGGACCGCCGGGTGCTTGGCCAGACGTGCATCGATCTCGCCCAGTTCGATGCGGAAGCCACGGATTTTCACCTGATCGTCGTTACGACCGAGGTATTCGATATTGCCGTCTGGCAAATAACGGCCAAGGTCGCCGGTGCGGTACATACGTGCTGCTGGCTGCTGACTGAACGGATCCGTAAGGAAGCGCTCGGCAGTGAGTTCGTCACGGTTCAGATAACCGCGCGCCACACCGGCACCGCCAATGTAGATTTCACCCGCGACGCCCAGCGGAACAGGCTGTTGCTGTTCATCCAGCAGGTAGAACTGCGTATTGCCGACCGGTTTGCCGATGTGCGCAGCGAAGCCGTCTTCGCGATCCATCGCGACCCAGCTTGAATAGGTGGTGGTTTCCGAAGGCCCGTAGAGGTTGCACAGGCGCCGGACGCCGGTTTTCTCGAACAGCGATTCCACCAGGCTGCGTTTCAGCGCTTCACCCGCCACGTTCACGGTATGGACCGACGTTGGCAGCCCGTCGACTTCCAGCAAGGCCTTGAGCGCTGACGGTACGGTGTTAATCAGGCCGATATCGTGCTCGCCGTTTTGCAGTTCCAGCACGTTCTTGACGACTTCGATACTGCCGCCCGACGTCAGCGGCGCAAAACACTCGTAGACCGCGAGGTCGAAGTTCAATGAGGTGGAGAACAGCGTTTTTTCCAGTGCCGAAGTGGCGGTCCCGGCGTCGAAAGCGCTATGCGCCCAGGTCAGGAAGTTCACGGTGTTGCGGTGTTCGATCATCACGCCTTTCGGCAGCCCGGTCGAACCCGAGGTGTAGATCAGGTACGCCAGATGCGCAGAAGTCAGCCCCGGCACCTGCGGATTCTGGACGGATTGGTCCTGCCAGTTGCCCAAATCAAGGTTGATGACTGGCACCGAAACGTCGGCCAGCAGCGCCTCGGTTGCCGACTGCGCCAGCACGGCTGCCGGCGCACTGTCCTGCAGCATGTAGGCAATACGTTCCGCTGGATAAGCCGGATCCAGCGGCACGTAACCACCGCCCGCCTTGAGGATCGCCAGCAAACCGACGACCATCTCGGCACTGCGTTCAACACAGATACCGACGCGGGAATCCGGCTGCACGCCCTGCTTGCGCAAGGCATGGGCCAGGCGGTTGGCCTGCTCGTTGAGTTCGCGATACGTCAGGCGCTGTTCGCCGTGAACCACTGCGAGCGCCTGCGGGGTGCGCTCGACCTGTGCTTCGAACAAGCCATGAATGGTCTGCTGCTGCGGGTAAGCCATTGCTGTGTCGTTGAACGCCACCAGCAATTGCGCACGTTCGCCAGCAGGCAGGATCGACAGGCTGTCGAGGGCCGCAGACGGTGACTGCTCAAGCGCATCCACCAGATGTTCCAGCACGGTCTGCATGTAAGCGCAGACCCGTTTGGCACCCACGGCGCCGGTGACCAGTACGTTCAGGTTGAAGCCTTCACCGGAGTCATCGACGTTCAAGGTCAATGGATAGTTGGTGCGTTCTTCGCTGTTCAGCGTATGAATACCCTGCCAGGCCTGGGTTGCCCGCTCGGATACGCTGCCAGGCGCACTATGGCGATAGTTGAGCAGCGAACTGAACAGTGGCGTTGGCGCGGGAATGCCGCTGCAACGCTGAGCCAGCGCCAGTGAAGCATGCTCATGACCCAGCAAGGCAGTCAGACGTTCATGAGTGGCCTTGACCCCGTCCCGCACGCTTTTCCCGCCCACCGAAACCCGCAGCGGCAAGGTGTTGATGAACATCCCCAATGCCCGCTCGGCGCCTTCCCCGGCCTGCATCCGGCCCATTAGCACGGTGCCGAACACCACGTCCTGCCTGTTTGCAACCGAGCTCAATACCTGAGCCCAGGCCAGGTGCAGCAGACTGGCGGTGCTCACCCCCTGTTGTCGGGCCTGAGCGCGCAGTCTCAGGTTCAACCGAGGGGCCAGCGCAAGGTTGGCTTCCTCGATATCAAGGCCATCGCCCTGCACATTGATCAGACCGAACGGCAGCGTCGGCTCGTCCACATCACCGAGCATGTCGCGGAAAAACGCTTCGTGATCGGCCTGGCTGACGCCCAGGCGTGCCTGGGCCACATAATTGCGGTATGGCACCGGTGTCGACAGGTTTTGAGCTTCGCCCAGCAACCAGGCCTGCATTTCATGCTGTACCACGGCCATCGCCATGTTATCGAGGACCATGTGATGGAACAGCAGCATCGCGCAGATGCGCTGATTCAGCGGGTCTTCGGCATAGGCCAGGCGCATCAGCGGTGCCTGAGTGACATCAAGGCGGTGGTGACGCGGGTCGAAGCGGTCGTGCAGTTGCGCGCTGACATCACCGGCTGCCGGGTCGAGTTGCAACATCTCAAGAGGCAATTGTGCGTGGCGCCAGACCACCTGCACGGGTGAGTCCAGACCTTTCCAGACGACACCGGTGCGCAGAATGTCGTGACGATCGATAACCGTCTGCAAAGCCTGGACGAAGGCGTCCAGGCACGCGCGGTCATCAAAGGCGAAATGCGCCTGCAGCACATAGGGATCGCCCTGCTCGGCGGCGATGTGGTGATAGAGAATGCCTTCCTGCAACGGTGCCAGCGGGTAGATGTCCTGCACATTCGCCACGCCGCCCGGCACTGTGGCGACCACCTGATCGATCTGCGTTTGGGTCAGGCTGGCCAGTGGCAGCAGATCGGGCGTAATGCGTTGGCAATCCTCGGTGATCAGATTGGCCGGCACCACGATGTCCGTGCTACCGCCAACTGCAGCAGCCAGTGCGGCCAGGGTTGGCTGGCTGAACAGCACGCGCACATCGGCGCTCAGGCCCAATTGGCGCATACGCCCGATCAGGCTCACCGCCAGCAGCGAGTGACCGCCCAGTTCGAAGAAGTTGTCGTGACGACCGATCCGGGCCACGCCCAGCAGGTCTTGCCAGATGGCCGCGATCTGCGTTTCGGTTTCACCCTGTGGAGCTTCGTAGTTGCAGTTGATCAGTGCATCGCTGTCCGGCGCCGGCAGGGCCTTGCGGTCGAGCTTGCCATTCGGTGTCAGAGGCATGGCCTCCAGCAGCACGTAAATGGCCGGAACCATGTACTCGGGCAGCTTTTCCTGCAAATGGCTGCGCAGGTTGTCGATGTCCACCGAGGTGTGCCCGGACACCAGGGTGTAATAAGCCACCAGACGCTTGTCGCCGGGAATGTCTTCGCGGGCAGTGACTACGGCTTCGTGGACCGCCGGGTGTTTGGCCAGACGCGCATCGATCTCGCCCAGTTCGATACGGAAGCCGCGGATTTTCACCTGATCGTCGTTACGACCGAGGTATTCGATATTGCCGTCTGGCAGATAGCGACCCAGATCGCCGGTGCGGTACATGCGTGCTGCCGGGTTTTGGCTGAACGGGTCCAGCAGGAAGCGTTCGGCGGTCAGGTCGTCGCGGTTCAGATAGCCCCGTGCCACACCGGCACCGCCGATGTAGATTTCACCGGCAACACCCAATGGCACGGGCTGTTGCTGTTCATCCAGCAGGTAGAACCGGGTGTTGCCGACCGGTTTGCCGATGTGCGCAGCAAAACCGTCTTCGCGATCCATCGCCACCCAGCTCGAGTAGGTGGTGGTTTCCGAAGGGCCGTAGAGGTTGCACAAGCGCTGCACGCCGGTTCTTTCGAATAGATCCTCCACCAGGCTGCGCTTGAGCGCTTCACCGGCCACGTTCACGGTGTGCACCGATTCCGGCAGGCCGTTAACTCCCAGCAGCGCTTTCAGCGCCGAAGGCACGGTGTTGATCAGGCCGATATCGTGTTCGCCGTGTTGCAGTTCCAGCACGTTCTTGACGACTTCGATGCTGCCGCCCGAGGTCAGCGGCGCAAAACACTCGTAGACCGCCAGGTCGAAATTCAATGAGGTGGAAAACAGCGTTTTTTCCAGCGCCGAGGCGTCGAAAGCACTGTGCGCCCAGGTCAGGAAGTTAACGGTGTTGCGGTGTTCGATCATCACGCCTTTCGGCAGCCCGGTCGAACCCGAGGTGTAGATCAGGTACGCCAGATGCGCTGAAGTCAGCCCTGGCACCTGCGGATTCTGGACGGATTCGTCCTGCCAATTGCTCAGATCCAGATTGATGACAGGTACCGAAACGTCGGCCAGCAGGCCTTGAGTAGCGGTTTGAGCCAGTACTGCGGCCGGAGCGCTATCCTGCAACATGTAGGCAATACGTTCCGCTGGATAAGCCGGGTCGAGCGGCACGTAACCGCCGCCCGCCTTGAGGATCGCCAGCAAGCCGACGACCATATCCGCACCGCGCTCAACGCAGATGCCGACGCGGGAATCCGGCTGCACGCCCTGCTTGATCAACGCATGCGCCAGACGGTTGGCCTGCTGGTCAAGCTCGCGATACGTCAGACGCTGCTCGCCGTGGACTACTGCCAGCGCCTGAGGCGTGCGCTCGACCTGCGCTTCGAACATACCGTGAATGGTCTGTTCATGCGGGTAATCCAGCGCGGTGTCGTTGAAACCCACCAGCAACTGCTCACGTTCGACAGCCGGCAGGATCGACAAGCCTTGTAACGACGCTTGTGGCATTAGCTCAAGCGCGTCCACCAGATGCTCCAGAGCCGTGTGCATGTAGCCACACACGCGCTGCGCACCGATCGCGTTCGTCGCCAGCGCAGCCAGTTTGAAGCCGTCACCCAAATCATCGACGTTCAACGTCAATGGATAGTTGGTGCGCTCTTCACTGCTCAGGGCATGAATACCCTGCCAGGCCTGTACGGCACGTTCGGACACGCTGCCAACCGCACTGTGGCGGTAGTTGAGCAGTGCGCTGAACAGTGGCGTCGGTGCGGCAACCCCGCTGCAACGCTGAGCCAGCGCCAGCGATGCATGTTCGTGAGCGAGCAACGCAGTGAGTTGCGCGTGTGTCGCCTTGACCCCGGCGCGTACACCCTGCCCGCCCACGGCGACCCGCAGCGGCAAGGTGTTGATGAACATCCCCAGTGCTCGGTCGGCGCCTTCGCCGGCCTGCATACGGCCCAGCAGTACGGTGCCGAACACCACATCGCGACGATCGGAAACCTTGCCCAGCACCTGGGCCCAGGCCAGGTGCACCAGACTGGCGGCACTCACCCCTTGTTGTCGGGCCTGAGCACGCAGGCGCAGGTTCAGCTGGCTATCCACGGCAAGGACGGCTTCTTCTATATCACGCCCGTCGCCCTGCACATCCTGCAGGCCGAACGGCAGCGTCGGCTCGTCGATATCACCCAGCATGTCGCGGAAAAACACTTCATGATCAGCCTGGCTGACACCCAGCCGCGCCTGAGCCACGTAGTTGCGGTATGGCACTGGCGCCGACAGGGTTTCGCTCTCGTCGAGCAGCCAGGCTTGCATTTCATGCTGCACCACCTCCATAGCCATATGATCCAGGGCCATATGATGGAACAGCAGCATCGCGGTGATTCGCTGATTGAGCGGATCCTCGGCGTAGACCAGGCGCATCAGTGGCGCCTGAGTCATATCGAGGCAGTAGTGACGCGGGTCGAAGCGGCTATGCAGTTGCGCGCCGATCTCACCGTCTGCCGGGTCAAGCTCAAGCCCTTCAAGGTGCAACTGCGCTTCGCGCCAGACCACTTGCACAGGTGAGTCCAGACCATCCCAGACCACCCCGGTACGCAGAATGTCATGACGGTCGATAACCATCTGCAAAGCCTGAACGAAGGCGTCCAGGCGCTCGCGGTTATCAAAGGCGAACTGGCTCTGCAACACATAGGGGTCGCCGACCTCGGCTGCCATGTGGTGATAAAGAATGCCTTCCTGCAACGGCGCCAGCGCGTAGATATCCTGAACATTCGCCACGCCACCGGGCACGCTGGCCACCACCTGGTCGATCTGCACCTGGGTCAGACTTGCCAGCGGCAACAGCTCTGGAGTGATGCGCTCGCAGCCTTGGCCAATCAGGTTGGCCGGTACATTGATTTCACGGCCTGCGCCGACGGCGGCGGCCAGTGCGGCCAACGTGGGCTGGCTGAACAGCACGCGTACATCGGCGCTCAGCCCCGCCAGGCGCATACGCTCGATCAGGCTGACGGCCAGCAGCGAGTGCCCGCCCAGCTCAAAGAAGTGATCGTGACGACCGACGCGCTCAACGTTGAGCAATTCGGACCACAAGCGCGCCAGGGTGATTTCCACTTCACCCTCGGGTGCCTCGAATTCGCGGCTGGCGTAGGCGTCGGCGTCCGGTACCGGCAAGGCCCGGCGATCAAGCTTGCCGTTGGCGGTCAGCGGGAAAGAGTCCAGCACCATAAAGGCGCTTGGCACCATGTATTCGGCCAGAGACGCCGCCAGTTCGCGGCGCAGTTCGACCGCTGACAAGGCGCTGTTTTCTTCGCCGACCACGTACGCCACCAGGCGTTTGTGTGCAGATTCGTCCTGGCGGGCCAGCACCACGGCTTCTCTGACGCCGGGGCACTCGACCAGACGCGCTTCGATTTCACCCAGTTCGATACGGAAACCACGGATTTTCACCTGGTCGTCGTTACGGCCCAGATACTCGACAATCCCGTCTGCGTTCCAGCGACCAAGGTCGCCAGTGCGGTACAGCAGGGCTCCAGCGTCGTCGCTGAAAGGGTTGGCGACAAACTGGGTGGCGTTCAGCTCCGGGCGGTTCAAGTAACCCTTGGCCACGCCCTGTCCGCCGATATACAGCTCCCCCGCCACTCCGACTGCTACCGGTTGGCGCAAGGTATCGAGCAGATAGACCTGACTGTTGCCAATCGGCCGGCCGATGGGTATACCGCCGCTGCCGACCGAGGTGATCTCATGGGTCGTGGAAAAGGTCGTCGCTTCGGTCGGGCCGTAGCCGTTGAGCAGATGTTGCGGTGCGCCTTCTGCCAGTACCCGGGCGATTACTGCCGGGTCCAGCACGTCCCCCCCGACGATCAGGTAGCGCAACCTGGCGAAGGCCTCCATCAGGCCGCTGGCATATTGATGAAACAGGCCCGCGGTCATCCACAGCACGCTGACCGAATGAGACAGCAGCAGCGCGCGGAACTCGTCAAGTGACAGCAGCACCGACTGCTCGACCACCACCACGCAGCCGCCATTGAGCAGCGGCGCCCAGACATCCAGGGTGCTGGCGTCGAACGCCGAGTTGGAGGCGAACGCTACACGATCTCCGGCATTGAAATCGGCATAACCGTTATTGAGCACCAGACGGCTGACAGCACGGTGCGGCACCAACACGCCTTTGGGCATGCCGGTGGAGCCGGAGGTGTACATGATGTAGGCCACCGACTCGGCGGACGCCGAATGTACCGGGTTGGGTGCATCGCTTTGCAGTTCCAGCAGGTCAAGGTCAATCCGCTGAATGCCGTCGGGCAGGTCATGGCGAGACAGCGTCAGCACCTGCCGCGCACCGCAGTCTTGCAGCATGAACGCTTGACGTTCGGCGGGGGCGTTGCTGTCCAGCGGCACATACGCCGCCCCGCATTTGATAATCGCCAACTGACCGGCCAGCAGATCAAGGGAGCGCTCCAGCAGCAATGCCACCCGCTCGCCCGGTTGCACACCGAGGTCGACCAGGTGACGGGCCAGCGCGTTGGCGCGACCGTTCAGTTCCCGGTACGTCAGGCACTGGTCATTCTGCACAGCAGCCAGTGCATCAGGCTGCGTCGCCACTTGTTGTTCGAAAAGTTCCTGCAGGCTGCTGTTGCGTGGGTATTCGCGTGCCGTGTCATTGAAGTCGTGCAGCACTTGCTGGCGTTCGGCTGCAGAGAGGACTTGCAGACGCTGCAACGGGGTTTGCGGCTGCTGCTCCAGCGCCTCTACCAGCGCGCCGAGTGCCGTCAACATGTACTCGCCGATACGCTGTGCACCGATCTGCGCCAGGGCTTGAACCGTCAGGCTGAAGCCCTGGCCCAGGTCATCCACCGACAGCGTGATCGGGTAAGTGCTCTGCTCCTCGCTGCCCAGACTCTGCAAGCCGTTCCAGGCTTGGAGCGCTTCGGCTGAAGCCACCGCTTCGCTGGCACTGTGACGGTAATTGAGCAGCGAATTGAACAACGGCGCCGGTGCGGCAACGCCGCTGCAACGCTGGGCCTGGGCCAGCGACGCATGTTCATGACCGAGCAAGGCAGTCAGCCGTGCATGGGTGGTTCTGACCCCTTCACGCACCGCATGCCCTTCGAGCCTGACCCGCAACGGCAAGGTGTTGATGAACATGCCCAACGCCCGGTCGGCGCCGTCGCCGCCCTGCATCCGGCCCATCAGCACCGTGCCGAAAACCACATCCGATTTGCCCGACAGTGCACCCACCACCCGCGCCCAGGCGAGGTGATGCAGACTCGCGGCGCTGACCCCAAGCTGTCGGGCCTGGGTCCGCAGACGCGCGCTCAATGCGTCATCGACGGGCAGGTGCACATCTTCGATCAGTGAGTCGCCGCCCGGCGTTTCGAGCACGCCGAACGGCAACGTCGGCTCATCGATGTCGGCCAGCATCTCGCGGAAAAAACCTTCATGAGCATCAGCCCCGACACCCAGTCGGACCTGTGCCACGTAGTTACGATAAGGCACTGCTTCGGGCAAGGCATGGCCTTCGCCGAGCAGAAACGCCTGCATCTCATGCTTCACCAGGTCCAGCGCAGCGTGGTCAATGGCGATGTGGTGGAACAGCAGGATAGCGACCCAGCGCGCGTTGGCCGGATCTTCAGCGCACACCATGCGCATCAACGGGGCCTGGCGCAGATCGAGGCGGAAATGCCGGGGATCATAGCGTTCGTGCAACTGGGTTTCGATGTCGCCGCCAGCCGCGTCCAGCGTCAGCTCATCCACGCCAAGCGTTGCTTCGCGCAACACCACTTGCACCGGTTCTTCGAGGCCTTCCCAGACCATCGCCGTGCGCAGGATGTCATGGCGTTCGATCACCGCCTGCAGTGCCTGGGCGAAGTCGTCGAGACGTTCGCGGCTTTCGGCCCCGAACAACGCCCGCAACACATAGGGATCGCCCTGCCCGGCCGTCAGGTGATGATAGAGAATCCCTTCCTGCAGGGGCGCCAGCGGGTAGATGTCTTGCACATTGCCAGCCCCACCCGGTATCGCGTCGACGATTCTGTCAATCGCTTCCTGGCTCAGATTGGCCAGCGGCAGCATGTCTGCAGTAATGCGAAAGGCCGGGCTGAGCCAGTCACCGCCCATTCGAGCCACCAGCGTAAGCAGTTCCGCCTTGTGCACGCTCAGGCTTTCAAGAGTGGCACTGTCCAGCCCCTCGTCGTCACCGAGAATTACCAGATCGTCTTCTTCCTGTTGAAGACGGATAGCGTGCGTGGAAAGAACTGCCATCAATTCGCTGAAGTGCATCGAGTAACCTGCTGTTTATCATTTCGGAGAGGGTCGACGACTCTGGAGCACGGAGTCGCAAACAGTGTTCGCACGATAAAAACGGAGGGGCTTCGAAACTCGAAGACAGAGCGGGGTCCGGGCGCAGGTATGATGGGAGCCGCAGCAACAAAGGGCTGCGGTCCTTCGATACACACACGAAACTTCCCGTTCGCCGTGCTTCCCACACGCCGCAAAAATTAGAGCATCCATGGGCGACTGTCTGTCGTGGGAAGCTGGGACAAGACTTGAGCGTGACGTCGACGCAGTGATACAGGGGCGTTCAGTCAGGCGGATACGGATCGGGAGGTTGCGAACCGACCTTGAGAGGAGGTCTTGAGAAGGGCTTCAAGGCGAAAGGCAACCGGCCGACCGATTACCGATCGGCCGGGCAGTTGCCGTGGTTTCAGATACGGCGTTTGCGATTGAGCATCGGGATCTTCGTCTGCGGTACCTCCACCCGCTTGACCTGCCCCACCGAGGCCGCCACCTGAAGAAGCGTCGGATGACCGAACAGCACTCGCACGTCAGCTTCCAGATCCGCCTGACGCATGCGTTCGATCAGGGTCACTGCCAACAATGAATGCCCGCCCAGCTCGAAGAAATGGTCATGACGCCCGACCTTTTCGACATTGAGCAGCTCCGCCCAGAGCGCTGCCAGCTTGATCTCCACCTCACCCACCGGGGCTTCGTAGGCTCGCGAGGCAAATGCGCTGCTGTCCGGTACTGGCAGGGCATTGCGGTCGAGCTTGCCGTTCGGCGTCAACGGCAACGCATCAAGCGGCATATACGCGGCCGGCAGCATGTAGTCCGGCAGCAGCCCTTGCAGGTGCGTGCGCAGACTGCTGCTATCCGTTATCACTGCCGGGTCGGTCGGTGTGAAATACGCCACCAGACGGATTTCGCCCGGCACGTCTTCACGGGCCATGACCACCGCTTCGTGTACCGCTGAGTGTTTGGCCAGACACGCATCGATCTCGCCCAGTTCGATACGAAAACCTCGGATCTTCACCTGATCGTCGTTACGCCCCAGGTATTCGATATTGCCATCCGGCAAGTAGCGACCCAGGTCGCCGGTGCGGTACATCCGCGCCCCCGGTGTGAGGCTGAACGGGTCCGTGAGGAAGCGTTCGGCGGTCAGATCATCGCGGTTCAGATAACCGCGGGCTACACCGGCCCCGCCAATATAGATTTCACCTGGCACGCCGCGTGGAACGAGCTGTTGCTGCTCGTCCAGCAGGTAGAACCGGGTGTTGCCCACCGGCCTGCCGATATGCGCAGCGAAGCCGTCTTCGCGATCCATGGCGACCCAGCTTGAGTAGGTGGTGGTTTCAGACGGTCCGTAAAGGTTGCACAGCCGCTGCACGCCGGTTTTTTCGAACAGGTTTTCCACCAGGCTGCGCTTGAGCGCTTCGCCGGCGACGTTTACGGTGTGGACCGACTCTGGCAAACCGTCGATTTCCAGCAGCGCTTTCAGCGCTGACGGCACGGTGTTGACCAGGCCGATATCGTGTTCGCCGTGTTGCAGTTCAAGGACGTTTTTCACCACGTTGATGCTGCCACCCGACGTCAGCGGCGCGAAGCATTCGTAGACTGCGAGGTCGAAGTTCAGCGAGGTGGAGAACAACGTCCTTTCCAGTGCCGAACCGTTGAAAGCATGGTGGGCCCAGGTCAGAAAGTTAACGGTGTTACGGTGCTCGATCATCACGCCTTTCGGCAAGCCGGTCGAACCGGAGGTGTAGATCAGGTACGCCAGATGTGCCGAGCTCAGGCCCTCGACGTCTGGATTCTGTACCGGCTCGTCTTGCCAGGCGCTCTGATCATCAAGGTCGATGGCCTGCACCGAAACGCCTGCCAGCAAATGCCGGGTCGCCGCCTGGACCAGCACCGCCGCTGGCGCGCTGTCCTGCAGGATGTACGAAATCCGCTCCGCCGGATAGGCCGGATCCAGCGGTACATAACCACCCCCCGCCTTGAGGATCGCCAGCAAGCCGACGACCATTTGCGCGCCGCGTTCAACGCAGATGCCGACGCGAGAATCCGGCTGAACGCCCTGCTTGCGCAAGGCATTCGCCAAGCGGTTGGCCTGCTCGTTAAGCTCGCGATATGTAATGCGCTGCTTGCCATGGACCACTGCCAGCGCTTGCGGAGTACGCTGCACCTGCGCTTCGAACAGCCCATGGATGGTCTGCTCATGCGGATAATCCAGCTCGGTAGCGTTGAGCCCGAGCACCAGTTGCTCACGCTCTGCTGCCGGCAGAACCGACAAACCGGCCAACGGCACTTCGCCGGACTGCTCCAGTGCACTGACTAGTTTTTCCAGCGCAGTCTGCACATAGGCGCAGACGCGTTGTGCGTCGATGCAGGCAATGGCCTGGACGGTCAGGCTGAAGCCGACACTTTCATCGTTTACTGAAAGGGTCAGCGGATAGTTGGTGCGTTCCTCGCCGTGCAGGTTGTCGATGCCCTGCCAGGCATCGAACGTCTGCTGATTGACCTCGGCGGCGACATGCCGGTAGTTAAGCAAGGCACTGAACAGTGGCGTCGAAGCGGGTACACCGCTGCAACGTTGGGCCAGTACCAGCGAGGCGTGTTCATGGGCCAGCAGCCCGCTGAGTCGTGCGTGAGTGGCTTTCAGACCACTGCGCACGCCCTGCTCGCCCAGCGTGACCCGCAGCGGCAAGGTATTGATGAACATTCCCAGGGCACGGTCGGACCCGGCGCCGCCCTGCAGGCGACCGAGCAACACGGTGCCGAACACCACATCCTCTTTGCCTGACACAGCGCCCAGCACACGGGCCCAGGCCAGGTGATACAGGCTGGCGGAGCTGACCCCGAGTTGGCGGGCCTGCACGCGCAGGCGTCGGCTCAGGTCGATATCGAGCGACTGGCGCGCTTCCTCGATACCGCGACCATCGCCCTGCACGTCCTGCAGACCGAACGGCAGCGTCGGTTCATGGATGTCACCCAGCATGTCGCGGAAAAACGCCTCGTGCTCCTCGCGGCTGACACCAAGCATGGCCTGGGCCACGTAGTTGCGATAAGGCACGGACGGCGGCAGCGAGGCTTGCTGACCGAGCATGTGCGCCTCGATTTCGCTGCTCAGTATGCGCAATGACGTGGCATCGTCGACCAGGTGGTGGAACAACAGCATGCCCAGCCAGCGGTTGTTCACCGTGTCCTGTGCATAGCCGATGCGCAGCATCGGCGCCTGACGGATGTCCAGCCGCGTATGACGAGGGTCCAGGCGCTTGAGCAACTGTTCGGCGATGTTGCCATCGGCCGGGTCCAGCAGCTGTTCATCCAGGCACAGTGGCGCTTCACGCCAGACCACTTGCACCGCTGCATCGAGGCGCTCCCAAAGCACCGCGGTGCGCAGGATGTCGTGCCGCGCTATGACACCTTGCAGCGCCTGGGCGAAACTGTGCAGACGCTCGAGGCTGTCAAAGGCAAACAGTGCGTATTGCAGGTATGGATCACCCTCGGCCGCGGCAAGGTGGTGATACAAAATCCCCTCCTGCAACGGCGCCAGCGCGTAGATGTCCTGCACATTGGCCAGACCGCCGGGCACGCTGGACACCACACGGTCGATGTCTTCCTGGCTCAGTGAGACCAGTGGCAGCATGTCGGGGGTGATGCGCTCGCAGTTGGCGGGAATAAGGTTGGCGGGTACCTCGACGGCCTCCTTGCCGCCCACCGCTGCCGCCAGGGCAGACAGGGTCGGCTGGCTGAACAGCACGCGCACGTCGGCAACCAGATCGATCTGGCGCATGCGCTCGATCAATTTCACGGCCAGCAGCGAGTGACCGCCCAGTTCGAAGAAATGGTCATGCCGACCGACCTGCTCCAGTTGCAGCAGGTCTTGCCAGATCCGCGCAATGGCCATCTCGGTGTCGCCCTCGGGCGCTTCGTAGCCACGACTGGCCAGCGCCGAGCGGTCGGGCGCTGGCAGGGCTTTGCGGTCGAGCTTGCCGTTGGCGGTCAGCGGTAGTGCATTGAGCTGCACGTAGGCTGCCGGCACCATGTACTGCGGCAATGTCTCTTGCAAATGCTCGCGCAGGGTTTCGATGTCCAGCAGGCTTTCCGGGTGCAGCGTCGTGACATAGGCCACCAGACGCTTGTCTCCGGGCACGTCCTCACGACACAACACAACGGCATCGCGGACGTCAGGATATTCAGCCAGACGCGCTTCGATTTCACCCAGCTCGATGCGGAAGCCGCGAATCTTGACCTGTTCGTCGTTACGGCCCAGGTACTCCAGGGTGCCGTCGGCCAGCCAGCGCCCCAGATCGCCGGTGCGATACAGGCGCGTGCCCGGCACCGTACTGAACGGGTTATCGATGAAACGCTCGGCCGTCAGTGCTTCACGGTTCAGGTAGCCGCGCGCCACACCGGTCCCGCCCACGTACAGCTCGCCGACTACGCCGACCGGTACCGGTTCGCCACAGGTATCGAGCAGATAAAGCTGCAGGTCCGGGATACGCGTGCCGATCGGGCTGGCGCCGACGCGCAGGGCATCTTCAGGCTGCAATGGGTAATAGGTCACATGCACGGTCGTTTCGGTGATGCCGTACATGTTTACCAACTGTGTACCAGCATTCACGTTGCGGGCGTACCACGGCTTGAGCATCGCTGTTTCCAGCGCTTCACCGCCGAAAATCACCTGGCGCAGCGAATGCGCCTGCTGGTTCTCGCCCTGGGCAGTAATCAGTTGACGGAACGCACTCGGTGTCTGGTTGAGCACCGTCACTGCGGCGTTGCACAGCAGGTTATAGAAGTCTTCGGGTGAACGGCTGACCAGCTGCGGCACAATCAGCAGACGTCCGCCATGCAGCAACGCGCCCCAGATTTCCCAGACCGAAAAGTCGAAGGCGAACGAGTGGAACAGCGCCCACACGTCCTGTTCATTGAAACCGAACCAGTCTTCGGTGGCCGAGAACAGCCTTGCAACGTTGCGATGCTCGACCATCACGCCTTTGGGCAGGCCAGTTGAGCCGGAGGTGTAGATCACGTAGGCCAGGTCGTCGGGCTTGACCGAAATCTGCGGATTGTCGACGGATTCGTCCTGCAAACCGGCATCGTCGAGATAGATCACCGGCACTTGCGACACCGGCAACGCTTGCTGCACTGACTGCTGGCTCAACAACGCCACCGGTGTGCTGTCGCCGAGGGTGTAGGCCAGGCGCTCAGGGGGATAAGCCGGGTCCAGTGGCACGTAACCAGCGCCGGATTTGAGGATGCCCAGCAAGCCGATAATCATCGCCGGGTCACGTTCCACGCAGATCGCCACGCGATCATCCGGGCGCACACCCAACGCCAGCAAGCGATGAGCGACCTGGTTGGCACGTGCGTTGAGCTCGCCGTAGCTCAGGGTCTGCGCTTCGAACACCAGTGCTACGGCGTCCGGCCGTTCTGCGGCATGGGCTTCGAACTGCTGGTGGATCGGTGTGTCATTCGCGTAGTGCTGGCCAGGCTCGTTCCACTGTTCGAGCAACTGGGTACGCTCTTTGCGCGGCAGTATCGAAATGGCGTGCAGTGGAGTTTGCGGCGCCTGTTCCAGTGCATCGACCAGACTGTTCAGGGTTTGCTGCATATAGGCGCAGATCCGTGCGGCCTCGATCAGAGGCACAGTCTGGACCGTCAACAGGAAGTCTTCGCCCTGGTCATCGACGTTCAGGGTCAGCGGATAGTTGGTGCGTTCTTCATCGCCCAGCGATTGCATGCCATTCCAGGCCGTCAGCGCCTCATCGGTCACGGCAACGCTGCTGTGGCGATAGTTGAGCAAGGCGCTGAACAACGGCGCCGGTGCGACCACGCCGCTGCAACGCTGGGCCAGTGCCAGCGAGGCGTGCTCATGGCCGAGTAACGCGGTCAGTTTGTCATGCACCTCCCTGACACTTTCACAGACACTGCGACTGCCCAGCGTCACACGCAGCGGCAAGGTGTTGATAAACATCCCCAGCGCCCGATCGGCGCCGTCGCCGCCTTGCATCCGGCCCAGCAGCACGGTGCCAAACACCACGTCGTTACGGCCCGAGACCTGACCCAGCAATCGCGCCCAGGCCAGGTGGACCAGGCTCGCGGCACTCACTCCCAGTTGACGGGCCTGGACCCGCAAGCGGCGGCTGAGGTCTGCACCTACCGCCAGTTGGTCCTCTTCGATGCCATGGCCGTCACCGTGCACCTGCTGCAAACCGAACGGCAGCGTCGGCTCGTCGACGTCGCCCAGCATGTCGCTGAAGAATACTTCATGCTCGTCCTGGCTCACGCCCAGTCGTGCCTGGGCGACATAGTTGCGATACGGAACCGCCGCGCCCAGTTGCGCCTCCTGCCCCAGCAGGCTGGCCTGCATCTCGTAGCGCACCACGTCCAGCGTGGTGTGGTCCATGACCAGGTGATGGAACTGCAGCAACGCCAGCCAGCGCTGGTTTGGCTCGTCCCAGGCATGAATCAAACGCATCATCGGCGCCTGACGAATGTCCAGGCGATGGTGCCTGGCGTCGAAACGCTGGTGCAACTGTGCCGCCATGTCGCTACCGTGCGGGTCGGCATCGAAGCTTTCGCGCGTCAGCAACGCCTGACGCCAGACCACTTGCATCGGTTCGTCCAGGCCCTCCCAGATCAGCGCAGTGCGCAGGATGTCATGACGCTGGATCACGAACTGCAAGGCGCGGGCAAAATCGTCGACATGCTCCTGGCTGTCGAAGCTGAACAGCGATTGCAATAAATACGGATCACCGCGTTCAGCGCTGAGGTGGTGATAGAGGATACCTTCCTGCAGCGGCGCCAGCGGGTAGATGTCCTGCACGTTGGCGACGCCACCGGGTACCGTGGCAACGATCCGGTCGATGGCGACCTGATCGAGGTTTGCCAGCGGCACCATGTCCGGTGTAATCCGCTGACAGTCCGCTGTAATGCCATTGGCCGGGACGTGAATTTCACGACCGCTACCCACCGCCGCCGCCAGTGCGGCCAGGGTCGGCTGACTGAACAGCGCACGCACGTCGGCACTCAGGCCGACCTGACGCATACGTTCGATGAGCATCACCGCCAGCAGCGAATGACCGCCCAGTTCGAAGAAGTGATCATGCCGACCGACCCGTTCGACCGTCAGTACGTCCGCCCAGATCGCTGCCAGCAGGGTCTCGACTTCGCCTTGCGGGGCTTCATAACCACGATTGATCAGCGATTGCGCATCCGGCGCCGGCAGCGCCTTGCGATCGAGCTTGCCGTTGGCAGTCAGCGGCAGTGTATCGAGTTGCACGTAGGCTGCCGGCACCATGTAGTCCGGCAACGTACCCTGCAGATGGTTGCGCAGGTGTTCGATGTCCAGCGCAGTTTCAGCCTGCTGCGCTGTGACATAAGCCACCAGACGCTTGTCGCCAGGCACATCCTGACGGCACAGCACCACGGCCTCACGAACATCGGCGTGCTCGGCCAGGCGCGCTTCGATTTCACCCAGTTCAACACGGAAACCACGGATTTTGACCTGATCGTCGTTGCGACCCAGATATTCCAAGATGCCGTCGGCGCGCCAGCGAACCAGGTCGCCCGTGCGGTACATCAGCGCATCGATCTGTTCACTGAACGGATCGACGACAAACTGCGTAGTGCTCAACTCATCCCGATTCAAATAGCCCTTGGCAACGCCCTGCCCGCCGATATACAGCTCGCCGGGTACGCCCAACGGCACTGGCTGGCCTTGGCTGTCGAGCACATACAGGCGAGTGTTGCCCACCGGTTTGCCGATAGGGATCGAGCCATTGTCGACCGACACAATCTCGTAGGTGGCGGAGAATGTCGTGGCTTCTGTCGGACCATAACCGTTGAGCAGATGTTGCGGCGCATTGTTCGCCAGCACCCGTGCAATCACTGCCGGGTCCAGCACATCGCCGCCGACAATCAGGTAGCGCAGGCGTGGAAAGGCTTCGCCCAGACCCGAGGCGTATTGATGGAACAGCCCGGCGGTCATCCACAGCACGGTGACCGACTGTTCCAGCAGCAGGCGCTGGAAATTCAACGGCGAGAGCAAGTCGTGCTGCCCGATCACCACCACACAGCCGCCGTTGAGCAGCGGTGCCCAGACGTCCAGGGTGCTGGCGTCAAAGGCCGGATTGGAGGCGAACGCCACGCGATCCTGCGCAGTGAAGTCGGCATAACCGTTGTTGATCACCAAGCGGCTAATTGCCCGGTGCGGCACCAACACCCCCTTCGGCGTGCCGGTGGAGCCTGAGGTGTACATGATGTAGGCGACGCTTTCGCTGGACTGCGCAAGCGCCAGATCATCGTTATCCAGACCGTTTAGCATCAGGCGGTCAAGGTCGACGCGCTGAGTGCTGGTTGTCAGCGACATCTGACTGAGAGTCAGCAGGACACTCGCCTGACTGTCCTCGATCATGAACGCCTGGCGCTCTACCGGAGCGTTGACGTCCAGTGGTACATACACCGCTGCGCATTTGAGTACTGCCAGCTGGCTGGCGAGCAAATCATGGCTGCGTTCCAGCAGGATCGCCACGCTGTCACCCGGCTGCACGCCAAGCCCCAGCAGATGCCGCGCCAGACGGTTGGCCCGGGTGTTGAGTTCGGTATAACTCAAGGCAACGCCGTCGTGGATTGCGGCGCAAGCTTCCGGGTTGTTACGGACCTGTGCTTCGAACAGGCCATGCACGGTCTGCTGGTGCGGGTAATCCAGCGCGGTGTTATTGAACCCGACCAGTAGCTGCTCCCGTTCGGCAGCCGAAAGAATCGCAATGCTGTTCAGCGGCGCTTCGGGGTCCTGCTCCAGCGCCAGAAGCAGCTGCTCCAGCGCGGTTTCCATATAGTCACACACCCGCATGGCGCCTACGTTGCCGCTGACCTGCACATTAAGGCTGAAACCATCGCCCAGGTCGTCGACATTCAAGGCCAGCGGGTAGTTGGTGCGCTCCTCTCCACCGAGGGTTTCGATACCCTGCCAGGCCAGTGTGGCCTGCTCGGACACCCGGGCCTCGGCGCTGTGCCGGTAGTTGAGCAAGGCGCTGAACAACGGTGTCGGCGCGGATATGCCACTGCAACGCTGGGCCAGTGCCAGAAACGCGTGTTCATGGCCCAGCAATGCCGTGAGTCGCGCATGCGTCGCCTGCACCCCGGCCCGCACGCCCTGCTCACCTACGGCAACCCGCAGCGGCAAGGTGTTGATAAACATCCCCAGGGCCCGGTCAGCGCCATCACCACCCTGCATCCGGCCCATCAGTACGGTGCCGAACACCACATCCTGCTTGCCCGACACCTTACCCAGTACTTGCGCCCACGCCAGGTGCGCCAGGCTGGCAACGCTCACGCCCAGTTGCCGGGCTTGAGCCCGCAAACGCAGGTTCAGCGCCGCAGACAAGACCCGCGTCGCCTCTTCGATAGCGTGACCGTCGCCCTGCACATCCTGCAGGCCGAACGGTAGCGTCGGCTCGTCGACGTCGCCCAACATGTCGCGGAAGAATGCCTTGTGGTCCTCGCGGCTCAGGCCCAGACACGCCTGAGCCACATAGTTGCGATACGGCACCGGCTCGCCCAGTTGCGCTTGCTGTCCCAGCAGGCAGGCCTGCATCTCGTGTCGCAGCACATCCAGCGCGGTGTGGTCCAGCGCCAGGTGATGAAACAGCAGCAAGGCCAGCCAGCGCTGGTTGGGCTCATCCCAGGCATGGATCAAACGCATCATCGGTGCCTGACGAATGTCCAGACGGTAGTGCCGGGCGTCAAAACGCTGATGCAGCTGTGCAGACACATCAGGGCCTTGCGGGTCCGGATGCAGACGCTCGCGCATCAGGCTGGCATGACGCCAGACCACCTGCACCGGCTCGTCGAGTCCTTCCCAGGCCAGCGCGGTACGCAGGATGTCATGGCGTTGGATAACCCGTCGCAGGGCCACGACGAAATCGTCAAGACGCTCCTGGCTTTCAAAGGCGAACTGCGATTGCAGCACATAGGGGTCGCCCTGTTCTGCGCTGAGGTGGTGATAGAGAATCCCCGCCTGCAAGGGTGCCAGCGGGTAGATATCCTGCACGTTTGCCGCGCCATCCGGCACCCCGGCAACCACCAGGTCGATCTGCGCCTGGGTCAGACTGATCAGCGGCAGCAAGTCAGGCGTGATGTATTCGCAGCGTTCGGGAATCAGATTGGCCGGCACTACGATTTCCTTGCCGCCGCCGACCGCTGCTGCCAGCGCGGCCAGGGTCGGTTGGCTGAACAGCGCACGCACATCGGCACTCAGGCCGACCTGACGCATGCGCTCGATCAGCGTCACCGCGAGCAGCGAGTGGCCGCCCAGTTCAAAGAAGTGATCATGACGCCCTACCTGCTCGACCTTGAGTACATCAGCCCAGATCGAGGCCAGCAGTTTTTCCACTTCGCCTTGCGGTGCTTCGTAACCACGGCTGACCAGCGACTGCGCATCCGGCACTGGCAGGGCCTTGCGATCGAGCTTGCCGTTGGCGGTCAGCGGCAGTGAATCGAGCTGCACGTAGGCCGCCGGCACCATATAGTCCGGCAGCAAGCCTTGCAAATGGCTGCGCAGCTGTTCGATGTCCAGTGCAGTTTCAGGCTGCTGCGCCGTGACATAAGCGACCAGACGCTTGTCGCCGGGCGCATCCTGACGGCACAGCACTACGGCTTCGCGAACCTCGGCGTGTTCGGCCAGACGTGCTTCGATTTCACCCAGTTCAACACGGAAACCACGAATCTTCACCTGCTCGTCATTGCGACCGAGGTATTCCAGGTTGCCGTCGGCACGCCAGCGAACCAGGTCGCCGGTGCGGTACAAGCGAGCCTGTGGGTCGCTGTCGAACGGGTCGGCGACGAATCTCTCAAGGGTCAGCTCATCCCGGTGCAGATAACCCCTGGCGACACCCTGCCCACCGATATACAGCTCGCCGGGCACGCCCAACGGCACCGGTTGGCCTTGGTTATCGAGCACATACAAACGGCTGTTGCCCACGGGTTTGCCGATAGGAATCGAGCCATTGCCGACCGACACAATCTCGTAGGTAGCGGAGAACGTGGTGGCTTCGGTCGGGCCATAACCGTTGAGCAAATGCTGTGGGGGATTGTTCGCCAGTACCCGGCCAATAACGGCAGGGTCCAGCACATCACCGCCGACAATCAGGTAGCGCAGGCGCGAAAAGGCCTCGCCCAGACCTGAAGCGTATTGATGGAACAATCCAGCGGTCATCCACAGTACGCTTACCGATTGTTCCAGTAACAGGCGCTGGAAATTCAGCGGCGAGAGCAAGTCGTGCTGCCCGATCACCACCACGCAGCCGCCATTGAGCAGCGGCGCCCAGACATCCAGGGTGCTGGCGTCAAACGCCGGGTTGGAGGCAAATGCCACGCGATCCTGAGCATCGAAATCGGCGTAGCCGTTATTGATCACCAAGCGGCTGATGGCGCGATGCGGCACCAACACCCCCTTCGGCGTGCCGGTGGAGCCGGAGGTGTACATGATGTAGGCAACGCTTTCGCTGGACTGCGGCGGCAATGCCAGATCGGTGCCTTTCAGACGCTCCAGCGTCAGGCCATCGAGGTCAACACGCTGTGCGCCGGTTGTCAGCGATACCTGACTGTGAGTCAGCAGGACACGCGCCCGGCTGTCTTCAATCATGAAACTCTGGCGCTCGACCGGTGCGTGGATGTCCAGCGGTACATACACCGCCGCGCACTTGAGCACTGCCAACTGACTGGCGAGCAGGTCGAGGCTGCGCTCAAGCAGGATCGCCACGCTGTCACCCGGCTGCACGCCGAGCCCCAGCAGATGCCGGGCCAGACGGTTGGCCCGGGTGTTGAGTTCGGTATAACTCAAGGCAACGCCGTCGTGGATTGCGGCGCAAGCTTCCGGGTTGTTACGCACATGAGCTTCGAACAGGCCATGCACGGTCTGTTGCTGCGGGTAATCCCGCGCGGTGTCGTTGAACGCCACCAGCAGTTGCTGGCGTTCGGCTTCCGGCACTATCGGCAGGCCGCACACGGCTGAATCCGGTGCGGATTCAAGAGCCTCGACCAGATGGCTCAAGACCGTCTGCATATAATCGCAGACGCGCTGGGCATCGATGTCCGCGACCGCCAATACATTGAGGCTGAAGCCGTCACCCAGATCATCGATGTTCAGGGTCAGCGGGTAGTTGGTGCGTTCTTCGCTGCTCAGGGCATCGATACCCTGCCACGCCTGCATGGCCTGTTCGGACACGCTGGCCGGGGCGCTGTGCCGGTAGTTGAGCAAGGCGCTGAACAACGGGGTCGGTGCGGCTACGCCGCTGCAACGCTGGGCCAAGGCGAGGGATGCGTGCTCATGGCCGAGCAATTCGGTCAGGCGTTCGTGGGTCGCTCTGACCCCGGCGCGCACGCCCTGTTCGTTCACGACAACCCTCAGTGGCAGAGTGTTGATGAACATCCCCAGTGCCCGTTCCGTGCCCTCGCCGCCCAGCATACGGCCCATCAGTACGGTGCCGAACACCACATCCTGCTTGCCCGATACCCTGCCCAGCACCTGAGCCCAGGCCAGGTGATGCAGGCTGGCGGCACTCACCCCCAGTTGTCGGGCACTGGCGCGCAGACGCAGGCTCAGCGTCGACGGCAGCACACAGGTGGCCTCTTTGACCGGCTGACCGTCGCCTTGCACATCGCTTACGCCAAACGGCAGCGTCGGTTCATCGACATCGCCGAGCATGTCGTGAAAGAACGCCTCTTGCTCCTCGCGGCTCACACCCAGGCGGGCCTGGGCCACGTAGTTGCGATACGGTATGGCCGCGCCGAGGGTGTCGGGCTGGTCGAGCAAATACGCCTGAATCTCATGGCGCACCACCTCCAGCGTAGTGTGGTCCAGCGCCATGTGATGGAAGCGCAGCATTACCACCCAGCGCTGGCAGGCTTCGTCTTCGGCAAACACCAGTTGCATCAGTGGCGCCCTGGTCAGATCAAGGCGCGAGTGACGAATGTCGAAGCGCTCTCGCAACTGGCGTGCGATATCGCCGTTGCGCGGGTCCGGATGGACCTGTTCCATACTCAGCTCGGCCTTGCGCCAGACCACTTGCAGCGGCTCGTCCAGCCCCTGCCAGATCACCGCCGTGCGCAGGATGTCATGGCGGTCGATGACCTGTTGCAGCGCGTTGGCAAAGGCTTCCAGACGCTGACGATCCGACAGTGTGAACTGTGAGTGCAGCACGTAAGGGTCGCCCTGCTCTGCGGCGATATGGTGATAGAGAATGCCTTCCTGCAATGGCGCCAGCGGGTAGATGTCCTGCACATTCGCTGCGCCGCCGGGCACGCAGGCCACTACCTGATCGATCTGCGCCTGGGTCAGGCTGATCAGTGGCAACAGGTCTGGAGTGATGCGTTCGCAACCCTGGGTAATCAGGTTGGCCGGTACATTGACTTCCCCGTTGCCTGGTTCAGCGCCGCCCACGGCACGGGCCAGTGCGGCGAGGGTTGGCTGACTGAACAGCGTTTTTACATCAGCACTCAGACCGACGTGACGCATGCGCCCGATCAGGCTCACCGCCAGCAGCGAGTGTCCGCCCAGTTCGAAGAAGTTGTCGTGACGCCCGATCCGGGCAACGCCCAGCAGGTCTTGCCAGATGACCGCGATCTGCGTTTCGGTTTCGCCTTGCGGGGCTTCATAACCACGACTGCTCAGTGCTTCACTGTCCGGCGCTGGCAGCGCTTTGCGGTCTAGCTTGCCGTTAGGGGTCAGCGGCAGCTTTTCCAGCACTATGTAGACGGCCGGAACCATGTATTCAGGCAATTTCTCCTGCAAATGAGCGCGCAGGCTGTCGATGTCCACCGAGGTGTGCCCGGCCGCCAGCGTGTAGTAAGCCACCAGACGCTTGTCGCCCGGCACATCTTCGCGGGCGATGACCACCGCTTCGTGGACCGCCGGGTGTTTGGTCAAGCGTGCATCGATCTCGCCCAGTTCGATACGAAAGCCGCGGATTTTCACCTGATCGTCGTTACGACCGAGGTATTCGATATTGCCGTCTGGCAGATAGCGACCCAGGTCGCCGGTGCGGTACATGCGTGCCGCTGGCTGCGGGCTGAACGGATCTTTGACAAAGCGCTCGGCAGTGAGGTCGTCGCGGTTCAGATAACCCCGCGCCACACCGGCACCGCCGATATAGATTTCACCGGCAACACCCAGTGGCACAGGCTGCTGTTGCTCGTCCAGCAAGTAAAACTGTGTATTGCCCACTGGTTTGCCGATGTGCGGAGCGAAGCCGTCGTCGCGATCCATCGCCACCCAGCTTGAGTAGGTGGTGGTTTCCGAAGGACCATAGAGGTTGCACAGGCGCTGCACGCCGGTGTTCTCGAACAGCGATTCAACCAGGCTTTGTTTCAGCGCTTCACCGGCCACGTTCACGGTGTGCACCGATTCCGGCAGGCCGTTGACTTCCAGCAGCGCTTTCAGCGCCGACGGTACGGTGTTGATCAGGCCGATATCGTGCTCGCCGTGCTGCAGTTCCAGCACGTTCTTGACGACTTCGATGCTGCCGCCCGAGGTCAGCGGCGCGAAGCACTCGTAGACCGCAAGGTCAAAGTTCAGCGAGGTGGAGAACAGCGTTTTTTCCAGCGCCGAGGCGTCGAAAGCGGTGTGCGCCCAGGTCAGGAAGTTAACGGTGTTGCGGTGTTCGATCATCACGCCTTTCGGCAGACCGGTCGAACCGGAGGTGTAGATCAGGTACGCCAGATGCGCAGAAGTCAGACCAGGCACCTGCGGATTCTGGACGGATTGGTCCTGCCAATCGCTAAGATCAAGATTGATGACAGGTACCGAAACGTCGGCCAGCAGGCCCTGAGTCGCGGTTTGAGCCAGCACGGCCGCCGGAGCGCTGTCCTGCAACATGTAGGCAATACGTTCCGCTGGATAAGCCGGGTCGAGCGGCACGTAACCGCCACCCGCCTTGAGAATCGCCAGCAAGCCGACGACCATCTCCGCACCGCGCTCTACGCAGATCCCGACGCGGGAATCCGGCTGCACACCCTGCTTGCGCAGGGCGTGGGCCAGGCGGTTGGCCTGCTCGTTAAGCTCGCGATACGTCAGGCGCTGTTCGCCGTGGACCACTGCCACCCCTTCCGGCGTGCGCTCGACCTGGGCCTCGAACATCCCATGGATGGTCTGCTGCTGCGGGTAATCCAGTGCGGTGTCGTTGAACGCCACCAGCAACTGCTCACGCTCATCGGCTGGCAATATCGGCAAGCGGCTCAAAGGCGCCTGCGGCGTCTGCTCCAGCGCATGCACCAGGCTTTCCAGCGCCGTCTGCATATACGCGCAAACTCGCTGGGCGCCGATACCGGCGACCGCCTGAACATTGAGGCTGAATCCTTCGCCAAGATCATCAAGGGACAAAATCAACGGGTAGTTGGTGCGTTCTTCGCCGCCCCTCACCTCGATCCCTTCCCATAATTGAACCGCCTGGCCAGTCACCGCCTCAGCGGAACTGTGGCGGTAGTTGAGCAACGCGCTGAACAGTGGCGTCGGTGCGGACACGCCGCTGCAACGCTGGGCCAACGCCAGCGAGGCGTGTTCGTGGCCGAGCAACGCTGTCAAATGCGCATGGGTCGCCCTGACCCCGGCGCGCACGTCCTGCTCTCCCACGGCCACCCGCAGCGGCAAGGTATTGATAAACATCCCCAATGCCCGGCGAGCCCCTTCGCCACCGCGCATGCGCCCCAGCAGCACCGTGCCGAACACAACATCATTACGCCCGCTAAGGCGCCCAAGCACCTGTGCCCAGGCGAGGTGATGCAGGCTCGCCGCGCTCACTCCTTGCAGCCGGGCCTGAGTCCGCAAACGCTGGCTCAGCTCGATGGGCAAAGTCTGGTGTGCTTCTTCGACGCCATGGCCGTCGCCGCGCACATCGTGCAGACCGAACGGCAACGTCGGTTCATCGACGTCGCCGAGCATCTCGCGGAAAAAACCTTCGTGCTGTTTGTTGGTGACGCCGAGTCGGGCCTGGGCCACGTAGTTACGGTAAGGCACCGGCTCGCCCAGGGTGTGGGCCTGGCCGTACAGGTGCGCATGGATTTCGTGCTGGACCAGTTCCAGGGCTGCATGGTCGATGGCGATGTGATGAAACAGCAGCATCGCCACCCAGCACTGATTGACCACGTCGTGGGTGAAGGCCAGCCGGAGCAAGGGTGCCTGGCTGATATCGAGACGGTAATGCCGTGGGTCGAAGCGTTGTTGCAATTGCTCGCTGGCGGGGCCCGCGGCCGGGTCAATGATGATTTCGCTGAGCACCAGATCAGCCTTGCGCCAGACAACCTGTACCGGCTCGGCCAGGCCTTCCCATACCACGCTGGTACGCAGGATGTCGTGGCGGTCGATGACCTGCTGCAAGGCCGTGGTGAATTCGTCGAAACGTTCCCGGCTGGCAATCGTGAACTGTGCTTGCAGTACGTAAGGGTCGCCCTGCCCGGCGGCGATATGGTGATAAAGAATGCCTTCCTGCAAGGGCGCCAGCGGGTAGATGTCCTGCACATTGCGCTCACCGCCAGGGACGCGGGCCACGATGGTCTCGATGGCGGCCTGGTCGAGTGCTATCAACGGCAACATGTCCGGCGTGATGCGCTCGCAGCCCGGCGCAATCGCCTGAGCAGGAACCTCCACTTCATCGGCCTTGCCGCTGTAATACTCGCCGGCATTGATCAGTTCGATCAACGCCGCCTTGTTCTCGCGCAACATCGCCAGCACGGCGGGCTCGGTGAGGGACTGCCGCTTGCCGCTGACGAGCAGTTGGTCGCCCTTGACGGCAAGCTGCACATCTTTCTCTTTCAGTATTGCCAGCAGTTCGATCATGCTCACAGAACAATCTCCATTCTTTCCGTCGTTGCCGCGTATTCCAAAAGGGTCGGGTGCTCGAAGAGCGACTTGACTTCAGCTTCCAGGCCTTCCTGGCGCATGCGTTCCATCAGGCTCACAGCGAGCAGCGAGTGGCCGCCCAGTTCGAAAAAGTGGTCATGTCGTCCAACCTGCGAGACGCCCAGCAATGCTTGCCAGATCTCGGCGATCAGTATTTCTCTCTCGCCTTGCGGAGCTTCATAGCCACGGCTGATCAAAGCGCCCTCGCCCGGCGCAGGTAACGCCTTGCGGTCGAGCTTGCCGTTGGGCGTGAGGGGCAATGCATCGAGACGCACATAAGCCACCGGGACCATGTAGGCCGGCAACTGCCCCAGCAGCCAGCCGCGCAGGCTGTCGATGGCCGGTTCCGTTTGTGCGGACTGAGCCGTGTAATAGGCCACCAGGCGTTTGTCGCCGGGGACGTCTTCACGGGCGGTGACTACCGCGTCCTGCACTGCAGGATGCTTGGCCAGACAGGCGTCGATCTCGCCCAGCTCGATACGGAAGCCACGGATCTTCACCTGATCATCGTTACGGCCCAGGTATTCGATATTGCCGTCCGGCAAGTAGCGACCCAGGTCGCCGGTGCGGTACATGCGTGCTGCTGGCTGCGGGCTGAAGGGGTCCTTGAGGAAGCGTTCGGCGGTCAGGTCATCGCGATTCCGGTAACCTCGTGCCACGCCCGCACCGCCGATATAGATCTCACCCGCAACACCCAGTGGAACAGGTTGTTGCTGTTCGTCCAGCAAGTAGAACCGGGTGTTGCCCACCGGTTTGCCGATGTGCGCAGCGAAGCCGTCTTCGCGATCCATCGCCACCCAGCTCGAGTAGGTAGTGGTCTCCGATGGACCATAGAGATTGCACAGGCGCTGCACGCCGGTTTGCTCGAACAGCACCTCGACCAGACTGCGTTTGAGCGCTTCACCGGCAACGTTGACGGTGTGGACTGACTTCGGCAGGCCGTCCGTCTCCAGCAGCGCCTTCAGCGCCGAAGGCACAGTGTTGATCAGCCTGATATCGTCATCCAGATGCTGCAGTTCCAGAACGTTCCTGACGACCTCGATGCTGCCGCCTGAAGTCAGCGGCGCGAAGCATTCGTAGACCGCGAGGTCGAAGTTCAGCGAGGTAGAGAACAGCGTTTTTTCCAGCGCCGAGTTGTTTGTACCAGCGTCGAAAGCCGCGTGCGCCCAGGTCAGGAAGTTCACGGTATTGCGGTGCTCGATCATCACGCCCTTCGGCAAGCCGGTGGAGCCCGAGGTGTAGATCAGGTAGGCCAGATGCGCCGAAGTCAGCCCCGGCACCCGCGGATTCTGGACGGATTCGTCCTGCCAATCGCTCAGGTCAAGATTGATGACAGGTACCGAAACGTCGGCCAGCAAGCCCTGAGTAGCGGTTTGAGCCAGCACGGCTGCCGGAGCGCTGTCCTGCAACATGTAAGCAATTCGTTCCACCGGATACGCCGGATCCAGCGGAACGTAACCGCCGCCCGCCTTGAGAATCGCCAGCAAACCGACGACCATTTCCGCGCCGCGTTCAACACAGATTCCGACTCTGGAATCCGGCTGAACACCCTGCTTGATTAACGCATGGGCCAGGCGGTTGGCCTGCTCGTTGAGCGCGCGATACGTCAGGCGCTGTTTGCCGTGGACTACTGCCAGCGCTTCCGGCGTGCGCTCGGCCTGTGCTTCGAACAAGCCATGAATGGTCTGTTCGTGCGGGTAATCCAGCTCGGTATCGTTGAACCGCACCAGCAACTGCTCGCGCTCGGCAGCCGGCAGGATCGGCAGGCTGTCGAGGGCAGTGTCCGGCGACTGTTCCAGCGCAACGAGCAGGTTTTCCAGCGCGGTCTGCATGTACCCGCAAACCCGCCCGGCACCGACCTTGCCGGTTACCAGCACTGATAACCGGAAACCATCGCCCAAGTCATCGACGTTCAAGGTCAGCGGGTAGTTGGTGCGTTCCTCGCCACTGCGCACCTCGATACCGCGCCAGGCCTCAATCGACTCGTCTGAGGGCTCTGCCACGGCACTGTGACGGTAGTTGAGCAGCGAACTGAACAGTGGCAATGGCGCCGCCACGCCGCTGCAACGCTGCGCGAGCACCAACGGCGCGTGTTCGTGGCCGAGCAACGCAGTGAGCCGGGCATGGGTCGCCCGCACCCCGTCCCGTGCACCCTGCCCGGCCAGATCGACGCGCAGCGGCAAGGTATTGATGAACATCCCCAACGCCCGGTCGGCGCCTTCGCCACTCTGCATGCGGCCCATCAGCACAGTACCGAATATCACTGTTTGCCTGCCCGATACCTTGCTCAACACCTGAGCCCACGCCAGATGCACCAGGCTCGCGGCACTTACTCCCAACTGGCGGGCCTGGGCACGCAGGCGCAGATTGAGCTGAGCGTCCAGTGTCAGGCTGCTGTCTTCGATATCGCGGCCGTCGCCCTGCACATCCAGCAGGCCGAACGGCAGCGTCGGTTCGTCTATGTCCCCCAGCAGTTCGCGGAAAAACGCTTCATGGGCCTCGCGGCTCACGCCCAGGCGAGCCTGGGCCACATAATTGCGATACGGAATGGCGGCGTCGAGTTGGTCAGCCTGGCCGAGCAAGTGTGCCTGCATGTCATGCAGCACAACCTCCATCGCCGTATGGTCGAGGACCATGTGATGGAACAGCAGGATTGCCACCCAGCGCTGGTTGGGCGAATCTTCGGCGAAGACCACACGCAGCAGCGGTGCCTGGCTCATGTCCAGACGCGAATGGCGAGGGTCGAAGCGCTGTTGCAACTGATTGATGACCGCGCCGTCGGCCGGGTCGAGTTCGATCTGCTCCAGATGCAGGCGAGCCTGCCGCCAGACGACCTGCATCGGTGTTTCCAGACCTTGCCACAGCACTGCGGTACGCAAGATGTCGTGACGGTCGATCACACTTTGCAAGGCGTCGACAAAGGCGTTCAAACGCTGGCGATCAGCGATCTCGAAGAGCGTTTGCAGAACGTACGGGTCGCCTTGTTCGGCAGCCAGATGGTGGTAGAGAATCCCCTCCTGCAATGGTGCCAGCGGGTAGATGTCTTTCACATTACTGGCGCCACCCGGCACGCTGGCGACAATACGGTCGATAGCGACCTGATCGAGATCGGCCAGTGGCAGCATCTGCGCAGTGATGCGCGTGCAATCGTCCGGGATGGCATTTTCCGGGACTGTTATTTCACTTCCGCCACCCACCGCTGCAGCCAGCGCTGCCAGGGTTGGCTGGCCGAACAGCACGCGAACGTCAGCGCTCAAGCCGGCCTGGCGCATGCGTTCGATGAGGCTGACGGCCAGCAGCGAGTGCCCGCCCAGTTCAAAGAAATGGTCATGTCGACCGACCTGCTCGACCTTGAGCACCTCGGCCCAGATGGTCGCCAGCAGGTGTTCCACCTCGCCCTGCGGCGCTTCGTAGCCACGGCTGACCAATGCCTGTGCATCGGGTACAGGCAGCACTTTGCGGTCCAGCTTGCCGTTGGCTGTCAGTGGCAGCGCATCGAGGCGCACATAAGCTGCGGGCACCATGTAGTCCGGCAAGCGGGCTTGCAGATGACTGCGCAGGGTTTCGATTTCCAGCGTTTGCTGTGGCTCACGCAGGGTGAAATAGGCGACCAGGCGCTTTTCTCCTGTGTCCTGCCGCGCCAGCAACACGGCTTCGTGTACCGCAGGGTGCGTGGCCAGAACGGCCTCGATTTCACTCAGTTCAATACGGAAGCCGCGAATTTTCACCTGACCGTCGTTACGGCCCAGGTATTCCAGATTGCCGTCGGCCCTCCAGCGTCCCAGGTCGCCGGTGCGGTACATCAGCGCACCGTCATGCCCGCTGAATGGATCGGCGACGAACTGTGTGGCGCTCAATTCATCACGGTTCAAATAGCCCTTGGCCACCCCCTGCCCGCCTATGTACAGCTCGCCGGGCACGCCCACCGCCACCGGTTGACGCAAGGCATCGAGTACATAAACCTGGCTGTTGGCAATCGGCCGGCCGATCGGAATGCCACCGTGGTCTGCCGCAGTGATCTCGTAGGTCGTGGAAAAGGTCGTGGCTTCGGTCGGGCCGTAGCCGTTGAGCAGATGTTGCGGCGCGCCCTGTGCCAGGACTCTGGCGATGACCGCCGGGTCCAGCACATCGCCGCCCACAATCAGGTAGCGCAAGCCCGCAAAGACCTCCATCAGGCCGTCGGCATATTGATGAAACAGGCCGGCGGTGAGCCACAGCACGCTGACCGACTGCGCCAGCAACAGCGCCCGGAATGCCTCCTGCGAGAGTAATACCGACTGCTCGACCACGATCACGCAGCCGCCGTTGAGCAGCGGTGCCCAGACATCCAGTGTGCTGGCGTCGAAGGCTGGATTGGAGGCGAAAGCCACGCGATCCTGCCCATTGAAGTCCGCGTAGCCGTTGTCGATTACCAGACGACTGATGGCACGGTGCGGTACCAGCACCCCCTTGGGCGTGCCGGTCGAGCCGGAGGTATACATGATGTAGGCCACAGAATCGGCGCAGGCCGCAGGATTCGGGTTGTCTGCCGGCACCGTGCTCGCTGGCCGGGTGTCCAGGTCCAGACGCTGCGTGCCCGGATCCAGGGTTTCAGTGCTGTAGGTCAGCACCAGCACCGCCTGGCTGTCTTGCACCATGAAGGTCTGACGTTCCTGCGGGGCATTGATGTCCAGCGGTACGTAGATAGCCGCACACTTGAGCACGGCAAGCTGGCTGAGCACCAGGTCGATGGACCGCGGCAACAGCAGGGCCACGCTGTGCCCCGGCTGCACGCCCAGCTCCAGCAGTTTTGCCGCCAGACGGTTGGCCTGAAGGTTCAGCTCGTGGTAACTCAGAGTCGTCGCATCATGCGCTACTGCCGTGGCCTCAGGCGTGCGCTCAGCCTGAGCCTCGAATAGCGCGTGCACGGTCATCTGCCGTGGTGAATCGGTAGCCGTGGCGTTGAAGTCGGCCAGTACCTTCTGACGCTCCGCCGCTGGCAGGATGGTCAGGCTGTTCAGCGGCGCCGCAGGCGTTTGCTCCAGAGCCTGAACGAGTTGCTCAATCGCCGCCTGCATGTAATCGCACAGCCGCTGCGCACCGATATCGGCAGTGATCAGCACCGACAATCGGAAGCCATCGCCTGTATCGTCGACATTCAGGGTCAGCGGGTAATTGGTGTTGTCCTTGGCGTTGAAGGTCTCGATCCCTTGCCAGGCGGCTTCGTACTGCGCCGTCATCCTGGTCTGCGCCATGTGCCGATAGTTGAGCAGCGCGCTGAACAGGGGTGCCGGTGCAGCGACACCGCTGCAGCGTTGGGCAAGCACCAGCGGCGCATGTTCATGGCCCAGCAAGGCGGTCAGTTGCTCGTGAGTTGCTTTTAATCCCTCGACCACCGTTGCTGCGCCGACATCGACGCGCAGCGGCAAGGTGTTGATAAACATGCCCAGGGCACGGTCGGCGCCATCACCGGCCTGCATACGGCCCAACAATACCGTACCGAACACCACCTGCTCGCGGGCTGAGACGCTGCCCAGCACCCGCGCCCAGGCCAGGTGCATCAGGCTCGCGGCGCTGACGCCCGCCTGCCTGGCCTGAGCCCGCAGACGCTGGTTCAGTTCTGTGGTCAGGGTCACACAGGCCTCTTCGATGTCGCGGCCGCCGTCCTGAACATCCTGTAACCCGAATGGCAGCGTCGGTTCGTCGATATCGCCGAGCATGTCGCGGAAAAACGCTTCGTGTCGGGAATCGCTGACACCCAAACGGGCCTGGGCAACATAATTGCGATACGGCACTGGCTCGCCCAAGACTGCGCTCTGGCCAAGCAGGTGCGCTTGAACTTCATGCAGCACTACCTGCAGCGAGGTGGCGTCGTTGACCATGTGGTGAAACAGCAGCATTGCCAGCCAGCGGTCGTTGAGCGGGTCGTGGCTGAAGACAATCTGCATCAGTGGCGCCTGACGCACATCGAGGCGGTAATGCCGAGGATCGAAGCGCTGGTGCAATTGCTCATCGACCGGGCCGTCCGCCGGGTCGAGGAACAGCTCGGTGACTTGCAGTTCGGCCCTGCGCAGCACCACCTGCGCCGGCTCGTCGAGACCTTCCCACAGCACGGCGGTGCGCAGGATATCGTGGCGATTGATCACGCCTTGCAGAGCGCCGCTGAAATCGTCCAGTCGCGCGCGGTCACATAACCCGAACAGTGCTTTCAAGGTGTAGGGGTCACCCTCTTCGGCACTGATGTGGTGATAGAGAATCCCGGCCTGCAAAGGCGCCAGTGGATAAATATCCTGCACGTTCGCCATGCCGCCCGGCACGCTGGCAGCCACCAGGTCGATCTGCGCCTGGGTCAGACTGATCAGCGGCAGCAAGTCCGGGGTGATGTGTTCGCAACATTCTGGAATCAGGTTGGCCGGCACTACAACTTCCGTTCCGCCGCCGACTGCCGCTGCCAGCGCCGCCAGAGTAGGCTGGCTGAACAGCACACGGACATCGGCACTCAGGCCGACCTGACGCATGCGCTCGATCAGCGTCACCGCGAGCAGCGAGTGGCCGCCCAATTCGAAGAAATGATCATGACGCCCTACCTGCTCGACCTGGAGTACGTCGGCCCAGATCGACGCCAGCAGGGTCTCGACTTCGCCTTGAGGGGATTCATAGCCACGACTGATCAGCGACTGCGCATCCGGCACTGGCAGCGCCTTGCGATCGAGCTTGCCGTTGGCAGTCAGCGGCAGTGAGTCGAGTTGCACATACGCTGCCGGCACCATGTAGTCCGGTAACAAGCCATGCAGATGGTTGCGCAGGTGTTCGATGTCCAGCGCAGTTTCAGCCTGCTGCGCTGTGACATAAGCCACCAGACGCTTGTCGCCGGGCACATCCTGACGGCACAGCACCACGGCTTCGCGAACATCGACGTGTTCGGCCAGGCGCGCTTCGATTTCACCCAGTTCAACGCGGAAACCACGGATTTTGACCTGATCGTCGTTGCGACCCAGGTACTCCAGATTGCCGTCGGCACGCCAGCGAACCAGGTCGCCGGTGCGGTACAAGCGAGCCTGCGGGTCGCTATCGAACGGGTCAGCTAAAAATTTCTCAAGGGTCAGCTCATCACGGTGCAAATATCCCCTGGCGACACCCTGCCCGCCGATATACAGCTCGCCGGGTACGCCCAACGGCACTGGCTGGCCTTGGCTGTCGAGCACATACAGGCGAGTGTTGCCCACCGGTTTGCCGATAGGGATCGAGCCATTGTCGACCGACACAATCTCGTAAGTCGCGGAGAATGTCGTGGCTTCGGTCGGGCCATAACCGTTGAGCAAATGCTGTGGGGGGTTGTTGGCCAGTACCCGTCCAATAACGGCAGGGTCCAGCACATCGCCGCCGACAATCAGGTAGCGCAGCCGCGAAAAGGCTTCGCCCAGACCCGTGGCGTATTGATGGAACAATCCGGCGGTCATCCACAGTACGCTTACCGATTGTTCCAGCAGCAGGCGCTGGAAATTCAGTGGCGAGAGCAAGTCGTGCTGCCCGATCACCACCACACAGCCGCCGTTGAGCAGCGGTGCCCAGACGTCCAGGGTGCTGGCGTCAAACGCCGGGTTGGAGGCAAACGCCACACGATCCTGAGCGTTGAAATCGGCATAACCGTTGTTGATCACCAAGCGACTGATGGCGCGATGCGGCGCCAGCACACCTTTCGGAACACCCGTCGAACCAGAGGTGTACATGATGTAGGCGATACTTTCGCTGGACTGCGGTAATGCCAGATCAGTGTCTTTCAGACCGTCCAGCGTCAGGCCGTCGAGATCGACACGCTGAGTGCTGGCTGTCAGCGACATCCGGCTGAGGGTCAGCAGGACACGCGCCTGGCTGTCCTCGATCATGAACGTCTGTCGCTCTACAGGCGCGTTGACGTCCAGCGGCACGTACACCGCCGCGCACTTGAGCACTGCCAGCTGACTGGCGAGCAAATCATGGCTGCGTTCCAGCAGGATCGCCACGCTATCACCCGGCTGCACACCGAGCCCCAGCAGATGCCGCGCCAGGCGGTTGGCTCTGTTGTTGAGTTCGGCGTAGCTCACGGCAACACCGTCGTGGATCGCCGCGCAAGCTTCTGGGTGCGCACGCACCTGAGCTTCGAACAGGCCATGCACGGTCTGTTGCTGCGGGTAATCCCGCGCGGTGTCGTTGAACGCCACCAGCAGTTGCTGGCGTTCGGCTTCCGGCACCACCGACAGGTCACGCACGGCTGAGTCCGGCGCGGATTCAAGGGCCTCGACCAGATGGCTCAAGGCGGTCTGCATATAACCGCAGATCCGCTGGCCATCGAATCCGGCAGCCACCTGTACGCTCAACAGGAAACCGTCGCCCTGATCGTCCACCGACAGGGTCAACGGGTAGTTGGTCCTTTCGCGTACGCCGAGCACCTGGGTATCCGCCCAACGCTCGCCACCGCTGGCTTCGCGTGCCGGGCTGTGGCGGTAGTTGAGTAGCGCGCTGAACAGCGGCGAGGCTGCGGCCACCGCGCTGCAACGTTGAGCCAACACCAACGGCGCATGTTCGTGGCCGAGCAATGCGGTCAATCGGGCGTGGGTCTGACGCACGGCCTGACGCACGGCGCAGTTACCGACATCGACCCGCAGCGGCAAGGTGTTGATGAACATCCCCAGGGCGCGGTCAGCACCCAGGCCGCTTTGCATACGTCCCAGCAACACAGTGCCGAAGACCACGTCTTCACGTCCGCTGGCGCTGCCCAGCACTCGCGCCCAGGCCAGGTGATGCAGGCTGGCTGCACTCACTCCCAGTTGCCGCGCCTGAGTACGCAGACGTTGACACAGATCAGCCGGAAGAGCGTGGCGAACCTCCTTGATACCCTGCCCGTCACCCTGCACTTCAAGCAGGCCGAATGGCAGGGTCGGTTCATCGACATCACCGAGCATCTCGCGGAAAAACGCTTCGTGTTGCTTGCGACTCACGCCCAGACGAGCCTGACCCACGTAATTCCGGTAAGGCATCGCCGCCGGCAGTTGCGCTGCGGTGCCTTGCAAGTGGGCGAGCATTTCTACGCTCATCACGTCCAGCGCGGTGTGGTCAAGGGCAATGTGGTGGAACAGCAGGATTGCCACCCAGCGCTGGTTCTCCGAGTCCTCGGCAAAGGCCAGGTGAATCAGCGGGGCCTGATTGAGATCGAGGCGGTACTCGCGTGGATCAAAACGGCGTTGCAACTGAGCGACGATATCGCCGCCGTGCTGGGCCAGGGTGATCTGCTCCATCGACAGTTCGACCCGGCGCAGAGCCACTTGCAGCGGATGTTCCAGACCCTCCCAGACGAGCGCCGTGCGCAGGATGTCATGGCGATCGATCATCGCCTGCAAGCCTTCGGCAAAGCGCCGTACGTGTGCCGGGTCGCGCAGGGCGAAGGTCGCTTGCAGCAGATACGGGTCGCCCTGTTCAGCCGCGATATGGTGATAAAGAATGCCTTCCTGCAACGGTGCAAGTGGGTAGATGTCCTGCACGTTCGCCGCGCCACCGGGAATGTCGGCGACAATGCGTTCGATACTTGCCTGGTCCAGCGCGGTGAGGGTCAGCATGTCCGGGGTGATGTGCCTGCAGCCCCCGGGAATGCCATTGGCGGGCACTTCGATCTCGATGCCGCCGCCCACCGCCGCCGCCGCCAGTGCAGCAAGGGTGGGCTGGCCGAACAGGACGCGAACGTCGGCACTCAGGCCAACCTGGCGCATGCGCTCGATCAGCTTCACCGCCAGCAGCGAATGACCGCCCAGCTCGAAGAAATGGTCCTGCCGACCGACCCGCTCCACACTCAGCACTTCGCACCAGAGCGCGGCCAGCGTGGTTTCGGTGTCGCCGAGCGGCGCCTGATAGTCGCGACTGACGAAGGCATCGGCCGACGGCTGCGGCAACGCACGACGATCCAGCTTGCCATTGGGCGACACCGGCAGTTTTTCCAGGTGCACATAGGCTGCCGGGATCATGTAATCAGGCAGCAGTGCCTGTAAATGCAGGCGCAACGGGTCGGCCTCGGGCACAACCTGACCGGCCTGCACGCTGAAGTACGCCACCAGGCGCTTTTCACCGGGAAGGTCTTCGCGGGCCAGCACCGCTGCATCGCGCAAGCCAGGATATTGACCGAGGCGTGCCTCGATTTCCCCCAGCTCGATACGAAAGCCACGGATTTTGATCTGGTCGTCATTACGGCCCAGGTAGACGATTCTGCCGTCCGCCTGCCAGCAACCCAGGTCGCCGGTCTTGTACAGACGTGTGCGTGGGTTGCCGGCATCGCTGGCGGCAAACGGATCAGCGATAAAGCGTTCAGCGGTCAGGTCATCGCGGTTCAGGTAGCCACGGGCGACACACGCGCCGCCGATGTACAGTTCACCCGCAACGCCCACCGGCACCGGACGCATGTGTTCGTCGAGCAGGTAGATGCGGGTGTTGGCCACCGGCTGGCCAATGCTCGGCAAGGTTGGCCAGGTCTGTGGGTCGCCATCCAGGGTCAGCGCCGTGACCACATGCGACTCGGTCGGACCGTAGTGGTTATGCAGGCGAGCGTCGTTCAGACGGGCGAAGAACTGGCGCATCGGTTCGGTGATTCGCAGTTGTTCACCCGCAGTGATCACGTCCTGCAACAGGCACTCAGGCTGTTCGGGTTCGGTGACCACGGCCTCGGCCAATGCGTGCAGGGCAATGCACGGCATGTACAGGCGTTCGATACGTTGCTCGCAGATATGCTCGAACAGGCGGCGGAAATTCAGTCGGGTATCAGCGTGGATCAGCGACAGCTCGCCACCTGCGCACAAGGTGCTGAAGATTTCCTGAAAGGCCACATCAAAACCCAGTGCTGCGAACTGCAAGGTGCGTTGCCTGGGGCGCGAGTCCTCGACACTCTGAGCGATCTGCCACTGCATCAGGTTGACCAGCGGCGCATGGGGCATGGCCACGCCTTTGGGCTGACCGGTAGAGCCCGAGGTGTAGATCAGGTACGCCAGGTGCTGTGCGCCAAGCCCCGCGGGATGCGGATTGGTCACCGGCGCGCGGCCGATACCGTTCTCGGCGCGGGCGTCAGCTTCCAGCAGCAGCACCGGCATGGCGGCCTGCGCAAAGCGCTCGCGCAAACCACGTTGGGTCAGCAGCATTTTCGGTGCGCTGTCCTCGAGCATGTAGGCCAGGCGTTCTTCAGGGTAGGAAGGGTCAAGTGGCACGTAGCCTGCGCCGGCCTTGAGAATGCCCACCAGGCCGGCGATCATTTCCAGACTGCGTTCCACACAGATCGCTACGCGGTCATCAGCGCCAACGCCTGCAGCGATCAACCGATGGGCAATCTGGTTGGCCCACTGATTGAGCTCGGCGTAGCTCAGGCGCTGGCCTTGGTAGGTGACCGCCACCGAATCCGGTTGCGCAGCCGCCTGGGCCTCGAACAGTTGGTGCAGCAGAAGGTCTTGCGGGTAGTCGCGATCGAACGCGTTGAAGTCCTCCAGCAATTGACGACGCTCGTGCGCGGGCAACCAGTCGAGGCTGTGCAAGGGAGCATCGGGCCGGCTGTCCAGCGCGTCGGCCAGTTGCTCCAGCACGGTGTGCATGTAACCGCAGATGCGCCGGGCATCGATTCCGGCCACCGCCTGAACGGTCAGGCCGAAGGAATCGCCGAGGTCGTCCACTGATAGCGACAATGGGTAGTTGGTGCGTTCTTCACCGCCGAGTACCTCGACACCGGCCCAGGTTCTGGTCTGCCCCGCCTGTTGAGGTGTCTGGGCGCCGACCGCGACATGGCGGTAGTTCATCAGCGCACTGAATAAAGGTGTCGGTGCTGCCACGCCGCTGCATCCCTGGGCCAGGGACAACGGTGCATGCTCATGACTGACCAACGCCGCCAACCGTGCGTGGGTGGTGCGCACAGCGGCCTCAACGCCCTGCTCTCCGGCAGCGACGCGCAATGGCAAGGTATTGATAAACATGCCCAAGGCCCGCTCGGCGCCTTGACCACTGAGCAGGCGGCCCATCAGCACGGTACCGAAGACCACATCCTGACGCCCTGACAGGCGCCCGACCACCTGTGCCCACGCAAGGTGATGCAGGCTGGCATTGCTGACGCCGAGGCGCCGGGCATGGGCGCGCAGGCGTCCGGCCAGCTCCGGGTCAACCGGCAACAGGGCTTCGTCCACTCCGCTGCCGTCGCCTTGCACGTCTTGCAGGCCGAACGGCAGGGTCGGCTCGTCAACATCGGCGAGCATGTCGCGGAAAAACGCTTCGTGCTCCTCGCGGCTCATGCTCAATCGCGCCTGAGCCACATGATTGCGATACGGTACCGACGCTGGCAGATGGTTGCCGCGTCCTTGTCTGAACGCCTCGATCTCTGCGCCCAGCAGGGCCAGCGAGGTGGCGTCATCGATCAGGTGATGGAACAGCAACACCGCCACCCAGCTTTGGTTGACAGGATCTTCGGCGTAATGCAGGCGCATCATCGGTGCCTGATGCAGGTCCATGCGTATCCGTCGTGGATCGAACTGTGCCTGCAACTGGGCCGCGACATCACCCTGGTCCGGGTGCGGCAAAAACGCCTCGACCCGCAGCCGTGCCTGACGCCAGACCACCTGCACTGGCTCGTCGAGCTCTTCCCAGGCTACCGCCGTGCGCAGAATGTCGTGACGGTCAATGACTTGCTGCAAGGCCTCCGTGAAGTCCAGCAGCTGCTCGAAGCTATTGAACCGCAACAACGCCTGCAACAGGTACGGATCACCCTCTCCACTGGACAAATGGTGGTAGAGGATGCCCTCCTGCAACGGCACCAGCCCATAGATATCCTGCACGTTGCTCACCCCGCCCGGCACTGCGGCGACCACACGGTCGATTTGTGCCTGGGAGAGCCGGGCCAGGGGCAGCATGTTCGGCGTTATACGCTGGCAATCGGCGGGAATCCTGCTGGCTGGCACCTGCACGTCTGTGGTCTTGCCGCTGGCGGCCGCCAACGAGGCCAGGGTCGGCTGGCCGAACAGTACGCGCACGTCGGCATTCAGACCGATGTCGCGCATGCGCTCGATCAGTTTTACCGCCAGCATCGAATGCCCACCCAGTTCGAAGAACTGGTCATGTCGGCCTACCTGCTCGACGCCCAGCAGCTCTACCCACAATGTGGCCAGCCTGGTTTCCACCAGGCCCTCCGGCGCCTCATATTGACTCCGGGCGAAGGCCTCGGCAGTTGGCACCGGCAGTGCCTTGCGGTCGAGCTTGCCGTTGGCAGTCAGCGGGAAAGCCTCCAGGCTGACAAAAGCGCTCGGCAGCATGTGCTCGGCCAGCGATAGACGCAGCTGTTCACGCAACCAGGTAGCGTCCGCTTCCTGCCCGGCGGTGCCGATGACATAGGCCACCAGACGCTGGTCGCCCGGTTCGTCTTCACGTACCACAACCACGGCGTCACGCACGCCTTCGCAGGCACTCAATTGGGTTTCGATCTCGCCCAGCTCGATACGGAAACCGCGAATCTTGACCTGTTCGTCGTTGCGCCCCAGGTATTCCAGGCTGCCGTCTGGCAACCAGCGACCCAGATCGCCAGAGCGGTACATCCGCGCACCGGGTGCCGAGGCAAACGGATCGTCGAGAAAGCGCGTCGTGTTCAATTCATCGCGATTGAGGTAGCCACGCGCCACACCTGCCCCGCCGACGTACAACTCGCCGACTGCACCCGGTGGCAGCGGATGGCCATAGGCATCCAGCAGATAAAGCTGCAGGTCAGGAATGCGTTTGCCGATCGGGCTGGCGCCGACTCGCTCGGCGTCTTCGGGCTGCAACGGGTAATAGGTCACATGCACCGTGGTTTCGGTGATGCCGTACATGTTAACCAGTTGTGTTGAGGCGTTGACTTTACGGGCGTACCACGGCTTGAGCATCGCTGTTTCCAGCGCTTCACCGCCGAAAATCACCTGGCGCAGCGAATGCACCTGCTCTTTGTCGCCCTGGGCCGCAATCAGTTGGCGGAACGCACTCGGCGTCTGGTTGAGCACCGTGACCCCGGCGCAGCACAGCAGGTCGTGGAAGTCTTCAGGCGAACGGCTGACCAGTTGCGGCACGATCAACAGACGCCCGCCGTGCAGCAGCGCGCCCCAGATTTCCCAGACCGAGAAGTCGAAGGCAAACGAATGGAACAGCGCCCACACGTCCTGTTCATTGAAACCGAACCAGTCCTGGGTGGCCGAGAACAGCCGTGCAACATTACGATGCTCGACCATCACGCCCTTGGGCAGGCCGGTGGAACCGGAGGTATAGATCACGTAGGCAAGGTCGCTGGGCCTGACCGATACCTGCGGATTGCAGGCGCGCTCGTCCTGCAGGTCGACATCATCGAGATAGATAAGCGGCACATCCGACAACGGCAATGCCGGCTGTACTGACTGCTGGCTCAACAATGCTACCGGCGCACTGTCGCCGAGCGTGTAGGCCAGGCGCTCAAGCGGGTAAGCCGGGTCCAGAGGCACGTAACCGGCGCCGGATTTGAGGATGCCCAGCAGGCCGATAATCATTGCCGGACCGCGTTCGACGCAGATGGCCACGCGATCGTCAGGGCGTACACCCAAGGCCAAAAGACGATGGGCGACCTGATTGGCACGCGCGTTGAGCTCGCCGTAGCTCAGGGTCTGCTCTTCGAACACCAATGCAGCGGCGTCCGGGCGTTCTGCGGCGCGGGCTTCAAATTGCTGGTGAATCGTCAGGTCATTGGCAAAATGTGGCTGACCGGCATTCCACGTCTGCATCTTGAAAGTGTCGGTCATGCCGGTCAGCGAGAAGCAATGCACAGGCAGGTGCGGGTTCGCCAGCCCCTGCTCTATGACATGCTGCAAGCGCTCGGCAAGGGGGGCGATTTCGTCGTGCTGAAAATATGCCTCGTTGTAGATGTAGTGCAGTCGCGATTCAGCCTCGTAAGCGTTGGTGCGCAGGTGGATGGCCAGCGGCGTCTGTTCGTGATTGTTCGAAGATTTGACGGCGTGGGCGGTTGCCTGGCCGAAGCGCAGCAGGTGATTGTTGCGCTCATAGGAGAACGTCAGATCGAACAGTTGCGTGCGCTCGGCACGGCGTAATTCAAGCAAACGGTTGAGGTCGCTGACCGGAAAGCGCTGGCTGCGGTAATCCTGCTTGACCGCCCGGCAGATGCCCAGGACCAGCTCGGCGAACGGCAGGTCGACACTGAATTTCAGACGCACTGAGCTAAGCTGGGTAAAGAGCCCGAGGGTCTTTTTGTAGCTGGCATTGGGGCGATTGAGGATCGGCAAGCCGATAACCAGTTCGTCACGCTGATAGGCGCGGGTGAAATACACGTACAGCACGGCCAGCAAAACATGGAACGACGAGGCGTTCATGCTCAGGGCCAGATCGTCGATCTGCTGTTCCAGGTCACGGGCCAGACCGTAGCTGAGGTGGCCGCTGCGGCTTGGTGCTTCGTTCTGAATCTGAGCCGGACGCGGGCGTGGCACCAGCAAGGGCTCGGGAATGTCGCGGTACTTGTCCAGCCAATAGGTTTGATCGAGGGCAAAACGTCGCGATCCGCGATACTGGCTGTCGTCCTTGATGAAGTCGACATAGGACGGTGCCGTCAGATCGGGCGTGTGCTGATCGTGCAGCGCGTTGTAAAGCTCACTGAGCGACGCGCAGAGCCCGTCGATGCCCCAGCCGTCGAGTGCAATGTGGTGGGCGTAAATCATGCAGTAGAAGCGCTGTGCTTCGAGCTTGAGCAAATGTATACGGAACAGCGGTTCGCCATCGAGCCGGAACGCACGCTCAAGCTGACCCTGCATCCAGTGTTCGGCAGCCTGAAACGGATCGTCCTGCCCTTGCAGGTCAATCGGTGTCACCGGCATCGGCATGCTCGTGGCGAAGGTCTGCAGCGGCACGCCCTCCTCGTCACGCTGGTCAAGCAGGACCATGCGCAGGGCGTCGTGTTTTGCAATCAACAGGTCCACGGCCCGCTGGAACAGTTCGTAATCGAGGGCGCCGTCGATCTCCAGATGGCCGCCGATGTTGTATAACGGCGAGTCGCCCTGGGTCATCTGATCCAGCCAGATATTGCGTTGGGCAGCGGTCAGGGCAAGTGCCATACATTTCTTCTCGCAAAGGGGCGGCCTCGCCGCGCGCAAAAGGCGGCGGCAGCCGGTAGTCAGGTCGTGGCCAGGGAGCAACCGGCTTCATGCCGTGTCGTGAAGGATCGTCCCTGGAAAGTTGAACAGCGCTTCAGATCAGGCGCGCTTGCCCTCAACCGCGCACTTCACGTCGGAGACGATGCAACCATCCGCCAACTTGATGATGCGGTCGGCCAGCTGGAAGTACTGATCGTCGTGAGTAATGATCAGGATCGTCTTGCCGCGACGCTTGAGGTCCGGCAGCAGTTCCTCGTAAAAGAAGCGCTTGAACGGCGGGTCCTGGTCGGCGGCCCACTCGTCCAGCAGGTAAATCGGACGGTCCTCCAGGTAGGCGCACACCAGTGCCAGGCGTTTCTGCTGGCCGTATGACAAGGCCGTGGTGGTCGAGTAACCAAGTCCCTCGATCTTGACCTTGTCTTCCAGGCCCAGAGTCGAGAGGTATGTCTGCGCCTGATCGGTGCTGGGATGTTCTTTCTCGTCAGGACCTATCAATCGGTTGAACAGATGGAAGTCAGAGAACACCGCCGAGAACAGGTCGCGATAGTCGCCGCGCGAGTCGTCCGTGACCGCCGCACCGTCCAGCAGTAGCTGACCCTCTTGCGGGATGTACAGGCCGCAGAACACTTTGGCCAGGGTGCTTTTGCCACAACCGTTGCCGCCGACGATGTAGACCAGCTCACCGGAGTGGATCGTCAGGTCGATAGGTCCCAGGGCAAAACCGGAACTGCTCTGCGGGTCCTTGTAGTTCATGTGTACGTTCTTGAGCTGGATACTGCCCCAGGACTTCTTGTGATCGAGAAGCAGCACATTGTCTGCATCGCTGGTTTCCGGCTCCGGATGCGGTTCGTTGATGGAGAATCCGAAATCCGCCAGTCGCGTGCAGGCAATACGTCCCTGGGCCAGCATCGGCATGGCGCTGACCAGCATCACCAGCGGGCCCATGATGTACAGCACCGCCAGCACACTGGCGCTCATGGTCTTGGCGTCGATAACAGCGAACATCGGCGCAGCGAACAGCAGGCAGCCGACCAGCAACGACAGGGTCAACTGGCCAACGTTTTCGGCGGCAGTAAACCAGAGCCGTTCGATGTAGTTGTACTTCGCGACCCGAACCGAAGACTCCTGGATCGCCGAGCGGCTGAACCAGCGGCGGCGAATACCGTTGAGTTTCAGTTCCTTGAGGCCGAACACAAGCGCGTGTGTGTATTCGTTGAAGGCCGTGAATTCGTCGCGCACCTTGTGGGTGAACTTCATGCCACCCATGAAAAACAGCAGGTACATTGCAACGCCCAGGATCATCAGCGAGATGGTTATCGCAAACACCACCCAGGACAGGTAGGCCAGGTAGGCAATACCGAACAGGAACACCGCCGACTCCACCAGGATCGTCGGCATGATCAACAGCGTGGCGTTGAGTTGCGGAATATCGCTGGTCAGCAGGGTCAGCACATTCGGCGCACCGCGGCGGTCGACTTCCTCAAGCGGCGTGCCGAGGATCTTGCGGCACAGGGCAATGCGCAGACGGGTCATGATGCGCATGCTGGCGTAAGCCGGAAACAGCGACGCACCGTTGCGGAACAGGAGCGCCACCACGCTCAGGCCGACAAACCAGAACAGCGACTGACGCTGAAAGGTCTCCTCGTGAATCGCCTGGTTGATCACATTGACCACGGCAATGGACGCAACGCCGCTGATGAGCCCTGTCAGCAGCGTAAAGAACGTCAGCCAGGGATGGCTGCTCCATAACAGACGCATGATCGAGCCTGGTCTGGCCTTCTTCTCTTGCTTGGTTTTCATTAGCTGCTGCCCTTGAATGCATTAGCCAGCGCGGGCGCCGGTGGTTAAAAGTCCTGGCTTGATAACGGGATGTCGATCATTCAGGCCGGTTGCCAAACGTCGCCCCGAGCGGTCATTTCGCCCATGGCGACAACGATCAGCCGAGGTTCTTCATAAGGATCACGGGCGTGGGCGGCAAGCATGTTGTCAAGCATCACCACATCGCCCTTGCGCCATTCGAAACGCACAGCGCAAGCCTCGTAGGCTTCACCGATCAAGGCCATTACCGGGTCCTCGATGGCTGAGCCGTCGCCATAGCTGACCAACCGTGGCAGGCGGTCGGGGCCGAACATGTCGAGCAGGTCCTCTCGCAGCTCCTCGCCCATGCAGTACGGGTGATGCAACTGCACTTGGTTGAAGAAACAACGCTCGCCCGTGAATGGATGGGTGATCACCGCCGGGCACTGGGTGCGCAGCTGCAGGGTGTCGCCGTCAAGCCATTCGAAGTCCGTACCTTGCTCGCGGCAACGCTGTTCAATAACGCTGCGTTCGGACGTACCGAAGAACGATTCCCAGCTCGGCTCGACACCGGCGGTGAAGGTGCGGCTGTAAAGCAGACCTTTGCTCTCGAAGCGCTCGACCACCTCTTTCGGCAGGTACGCGAGCACTTGACGGATATCCGCCAGCGGCGTTGCCCCACCCACCCGCGATGGCTGCTCGCAGAAGAACCATTGCTTGCGTGGCCAGCTTTCCAGGTGCGAACTCTCGTTGTGATAGAGGATCATCTCGCGCTCGGGATACGGCGTTGAGCGATAGACATTGCGCCCGCCTTCCTTCTTCGGAAGGTCGCCGTACGTGCCGTGCAAGCCAGGCGAAAGCGCCTCGGCAAAGCCCTCGAAGGCCGCGACCGAAGGCAGATCAAATCCCCGAAACAAGACCGCGCCGTGACGGCACAGCAGCGTCTCGATCGCTTCGCGCCGGGCGCTGGCCCACTGCACCGGGTCCAGCCCGTCAGCCGTTGGCTCGATCACCACAGGCAAACTGTTACCGGTAGCCAGCAAGGACAACCGTACCGACGGGTCAGCGGCCCTGTCGGGCCAGGTTGGCGCATCCGTTTGCTGTTCATCAGCGAAAACGGGCGCAGTGTTAGCTTGAAGACTCATGAACAAACTCCTGGACCTCAGCCCTTCACATCCACTTTTGTAGGGCGCCAGACCAGCACGCTCCGGCACCGCGCAAGAATAAAAACACTGATGGCCTAAGGCGTCTGTCACCGCAATCCGGGACATCGGTCGCGAAGAGTGTCGATGCGTACTGATCTGAATCGGCAGGCTTTGTCCCCATTTCCCTCGACAGACGCAGCCCGTTAGTCGGTGCTGAAATGCGCCAACTGCGGATCATGCCGGCCCATTGACGGATTCGTCAGGCCGCAGGGATGTCTCGATTGCAGCGGATTTGAGCGCTGCATCTGGTTATTACACAGGAGCTTTGGTCATGCCGATTACGAACACTGACGAATCGCTTAGCGCCGCGTCAGCCCCTCTCAAGCCCGGTGCTTTCCTGCACGAGATATTCAGTGACAGGGCGCGTCAATTTCCTGAGCGCACCGCGGTGAGCGATGCAGCCCGGACGTTGAGCTACGCACAGCTCGACGCGCTGTCGACAAAGCTGGCTGCACGTTTACGCGATGAAGGCGTGACCTACGGCACGCGTGTGGGCATGTACCTGCCGCGCAGCGTCGATCTGGTCACCAGCCTGCTGGGTATTCTCAAAGCCGGCGGCACCTATGTGCCGGTCGACCCGCAATACCCTGGCAAACGCGTCGAGCACATCGTGCGCGACAGCGAGCTGAGCCTGATCATCGGCGATGCCGCCAACCTGCCGAAAATATCGTCTCTGCGCGTATTGGCACTCGACGAGTTACTGTCCGCGCCGGCGCTGCAACCGGCCGCTCAAGACACCCGTATCGACCCGAATAATTCCACTGCCTACATCATCTACACCTCTGGCTCCACCGGTGAGCCCAAGGGCGTACAGGTTTCCCATGGCAACGTCAGTCGCCTGCTGGAAAGTACCCAACGCGCCTATGACTTCAACGCCCAGGATGTCTGGTCGATGTTCCACTCCATCGGTTTCGACTTCTCGGTCTGGGAAATCTGGGGTGCCCTCGCCCACGGCGGCCAGGTGGCCGTTGTCCCGTATGACGTCTCGCGCTCTCCTGCCGCCCTGCGTCAATGGCTCGCCGATCAGCGCATCACCGTGCTCAGCCAGACGCCATCGGCTTTCCGTGGTCTTGATGAGGCCGATCGTGGCAACACCGCGCCGCTGGCGCTGCGCTACGTGGTGTTCGGTGGCGAAGCGTTGCCCGCCAGCGTGCTGCGTCCCTGGGTCGAGCGCCACGGTGACCAGAAGCCCGCGCTGATCAACATGTACGGCATCACTGAGGCCACCGTTCACACCACCTTCAAGCGAGTGTTGGCGCAGGACCTGGAAACAGCAGCCATGGTGTCGCTGGGCAAGCCGCTGCACGGCTGGCGCCTGCACCTGCTTGACGCCAACCAGGCGCCGGTCGCGGCAGGCACTAGCGGCGAGCTGTACATCGAAGGCGCGGGCGTGGCTCAGGGCTACCTGAACCGTGAGGCGCTCAACGTCGAGCGCTTCGTCGAGTTACCCGGTGCTGTACGCGCCTATCGTACTGGCGACCTGATGACCCTGGAGAGTAATGGCGAATACCGTTATGCCGGTCGCTGCGACGAGCAATTGAAAATCAGCGGTTTCCGCATCGAGCCCGGCGAGATCGAAGCCTCTCTGCAAACCAGCCCGAGCGTGGCCGCTGCCCATGTCGGCGTACATGATTACGGTGATGGCGACCTGCGCCTGGTGGCTTACGTGGTGCCAGGCCAGGGCGTCGACGCCTGGACCGAACAGGCTCGCAGCGAAGTTGCCGCATTGATGGCCGACAATTTGCCGGAGTACATGCGTCCCTCGGTGTATGTGCCGCTGGCAGAACTGCCGGTGACTCATCACGGCAAAATCGACAAGCAACAACTGCCCTCGCCTGCCGCTGGCACGGCGCCTTCAAGCGCGGCAGACGTCAAGGGCCTCAGTGAGCAGGAGCACTTCGTGCTCAAGGTCTGGAGCGAAGACCTGGGTCTGAAAAACATCGGCGTCAATGATGATTTCTTCGATTCCGGCGGCACTTCACTGGCACTGATCCGCTCGCTGAGCAAGCTCAAGACACATTACAAAATCAACCTCGACCCCGGAATCCTGGCGGATGGCGCAACGGCCAAAGTCCTGGCCGACCACATCACCCGTAGCCTTGTTCAAGCCCATTGACCGAAAAGGAAAAGCTCATGAGCAAAAAATTCGCCTTAACTGCGGAACAGCGTGCCTCGTTCGAGAAAAACGGTTTTATCGGGCCGTTTGACGCTTACTCGCCAGAAGAAATGAAAGAAACCTGGAAGCGCACCCGTCTGCGCCTGCTCGACCGTAGCGCTGCCGCCTACCAGGATCTGGACGCCATTTCCGGTGGCACCAACATCGCCAACTATGATCGCCATCTGGACGATGATTTCCTGGCCAGCCACATCTGTCGCCCGGAAATCTGCGATCGCGTCGAAAGCATCCTCGGCCCGAACGTGCTCTGCTGGCGTACCGAGTTCTTTCCCAAATATCCGGGCGATGAAGGCACCGACTGGCACCAGGCCGACACCTTCGCCAATGCCTCCGGCAAGCCACAGATCATCTGGCCGGAAAACGAAGAGTTCGGCGGCACCATTACTGTCTGGACCGCATTTACCGACGCGAACATTGCCAATGGTTGCCTGCAGTTCATTCCCGGCACCCAGAACAGCATGAATTACGACGAAACCAAGCGCATGACCTATGAGCCCGATGCCAACAACTCGGTGGTCAAGGATGGCGTGCGTCGCGGTTTCTTCGGCTATGACTATCGCCAGTTGCAGATCGATAAGGACTGGAAACCCGATGAGGCCTCTGCTGTACCCATGCAGATGAAAGCCGGGCAGTTCATTATTTTCTGGTCGACGCTGATGCACGCGTCCTATCCGCACAGTGGCGAATCACAGGAAATGCGCATGGGCTTCGCGTCACGCTATGTACCCTCGTTCGTCCATGTCTACCCGGATTCGGATCATATCGAAGAGTACGGCGGTCGCATCAGTCTGGAGAAATACGGCGCGGTGCAAGTGATCGGTGACGAAACACCGGAATACAACCGGCTTGTGACCCACACCACCCGCGGCAAGAAATTCGAAGCGGTCTGACCCGCACACGTCATACGACAGTAGCCACGCGCAATGTGCCTGAAAAAAGCGCCCGACAAAGAGTGAAGATCCATGACTATTTCCTCCGATGCAGCGATGCGTCTGTGCGAGACGGTGAGGATGCTCAGGCACCTTGCCCTCAATTTGCCCGATCCGGTGTGCCTGAGCTTTCTCGCCCGGGACGACGGCCCTCTGCCAGAGCCGGCGTGCTCCAGCGTGCGAGCCACGGAGCGGGCGATCAATGCGGCGTTTGCGCGCATTGGTGTGCGCACCCTGCAGTACTTGCACGGTGGCGAGACGCAACTGTCGTCGTTCGAATACTTTATAAGCCGCAAAATCTGCGAAGCGCTCGACTATAGCTACGAGCACTTCGACGATGCCGGAGACGTCACCGCCTTCAATCGACTGCTCAAGCATTTCGAATTCAGCGGTGCAGTGCCGCACATCGAGACATTGCACCTGACCACCTGTGACCATGCTCCGTTGCTGGTGCATGCCAGTGCCAACCGCGAACGGCCTCCTGTGGTTCTGGCATTGCCCTGCGGCATTCCGTTCGATCTCTGCCGCGACTGGTTCGACGCCTTGAGCGAGCGCTTTTTTGTCGTGACCTGGGAAACCCGAGGGCTGTTCGGTGCCTGCGAGGCGTTCGACCAGATCGCGGTGGACACCGATGCCCAGGTTGCCGACATGATCAGCGTAATGAATCACTTCGGGTTATCGACCGCACATCTGATGGGCATCTGCGGCGGCGCGGTCATCGCCCTGAGCGCCGCTGCTGCCCACGCCGAGCGGGTCAACTCCCTGAGCCTGTGGCATGGGGATTACAACCTGGGCGACAATGACCTGCGCACCGCTCATCAGCAAAACTTCGAGTGGCTGATGGAAAGCGCTGCTCAGGATCGAGACGAGGCTGCCGACCTGCAAGCGATGTTCCTCGATCAGGCAACGCTGGCCACCACCCCTGAGTCCATTGCCCACGTAGTGCTTTACCCCTACGTCAATCCCGAGTTGTTCTATCGCTATGCGCGTTTGAATGACGCGCTGAACAAGACCGAGCTGGCACCACGACTGACGCGCATCACCGCGCCAACCCTGGTAGTGGCTGGCGATGCCGACTCGACTACTCACGTCGGCGGCTCACGGCATATCGCCGCGTCGATCAAGGACGCCACGCTGCACGTAGAGCGCAATGGCAGCCACCTGGCGTTCTTTGCCTCCAGCCAGCAATCGAAACAAACCGCCTTCAGCTTCCTCGAAGAAGTTCTTCAGCCCGCTGTCGCCTGACAGGCATTCGATACCTCGCCGAATGGAAAGGGGGCTTAGGCCCCCAGCTTTACTCTGCTCTGCGACCTTGAGCGCGGCGGCGACCGACTCACCTTCAAAGCGGCACACTGGCGCAGCAATCACCAACCTTCCCTTCAGCGCCCCGCTCCATAGGTCAATCGAATCGGTCCAGGCCTCTACACCGGCGCGGCGCGGCGCCGTCCCGAATCACTGATCAACCAACCCGGAAGACCACCGCGCTCAGTTGTCCCAGCTTCCCATGACAGACATCCCCAGGTGGATGCTCTATTTTTTTTTCAATGTTTTTAATCCTCCCGCCGACTGGCAGTCGTCCAGCGCCATGCCGCGCCGTCCATCGACCGGAGACGAGCCAATTGATTTCGCAAACAGGTGCTTTGAGATGAATTCGTTGATCGACAATCTGTGCACGCAAGGACAAGAGTTCCTTCCGCTGGCTTCGGTTCAGCAAGGTATCTGGCTTGATCAGCTCGCCTATCCGCACCTGCCTTATTACAACATCGGCATGACTCTGGAGATCAAGGGCGACATCGATATTGCACTGTTCGAAAAAGCCATCCAGAGGGTTATCGACAGCCATGACGCGCTGCGTCTGAGTTTCAGCCACGAAAGGGGTATGGGCGGCCAGCGGGTTCTGTCCAAGGCGCCGTTCAAGCTTGAAGTGACCGATTTTCCTGAGGTCGACGGCGACACCGAGCAGGCCATTGCGCATCTGCGCGAGTCGTTCCGCCAACCCTTTGAGTCAATGACCGGACAACTCTGGGAATCGCGTCTGGTTCGTTGCGGGCCGCAACTCCATTACTGGTTCAATCGCTTGCACCACCTGGTTGCCGACGGCATCGGTGCAGTGCTGATCGCGCACGCCGTAAGCGATGCCTACTCAGGTTTGCTGGAAGGCAAGGAAACGCTTGCCGAGGGGCCTTCTTACCTCTCGTTCCTTGAAGAAGACAGGGCCTACATGGCGTCTTCTCGCTACGAGCGTGATCGACTGTTCTGGGAGCAGTCCTACGCACAACTGCCGCCGGTTCTGCTGCAACGCAGGGCGGACTTCAAGGCAGGCCTTACCAACGTCCCAGCCCCCAGTGACCAGGTTCAAGCCATGTTGCCCCGCGCGCTTTACAACGCGCTGACGCAGTTTGCCAGCGAATGCAACCTGTCCGTTGCTCATGTACTGGTCGGAGTGATCAGCACCTATTTCTGCCGCACCGTGGGCGTCGATGAGATCGTTGTCGGTATGCCGGTGCATAACCGTACCAATGCTCGTCAGAAAGCCACCATCGGTATGTTTTCCTCGGTCAGCCCGATTCGCGTGGGCTTCGATCCGCATGAAACGCTGGTCGATCTGATGAATAACATCGGCACGCAACTACGTCGCACTTATCGCCACCAGCGTTTCCCGATTGCCGAACTCAACCGTAGCCTGCGGCTGGCGCAAAACGGACGCCACCAGTTGTTCGATGTTTCACTGTCATTCGAAAGCTTCGATGGTGACGTCACGTTCGGCAGCGAGGACCCGGCGCGGGTGCTGATGCTGGACAACGGTTACGAGCAGACGCCCATGGCGATCTTCGTACGCGACTACCATCCTTCTGAAGACATCCACCTGGATTTCAACTTCAACACCGCTTACTTCCCCTTCGAGGAAGCTCAGCGCGTACAACAGCGCATTTTCGCCATGCTTGAAGCTGTGCTGAATCAACACGACACGCCTTTGGCGCACTTCCCGCTGATGAGCACAAGCGAGCATCAGCAACTGGCAACTTTCAACGACACTGCGCACCCTTATCCGCGTGATGTCCTGATCCACCAACTGATCGAAAAACAGGCCGCCCAGCGTCCGGATGCCTGCGCCGTACGCGGCGACAGCGGGCCGTTGCTCACTTACGCCGAACTCAACCAGCAGGCCAACCAGCTCGCCCATCGCCTGATCGAACTGGGCGTGGAGCCGGATACGCGGGTCGCAGTCAGCCTGCGTCGCGGCGCGGAAATGGTCGTGGCGCTGTTGGGTATTCTCAAGGCCGGTGGCGCCTACGTGCCGATCGACCCCGACCTGCCCAGCGCTCGCCAGGCCTATATGCTTGAGGACAGCTCGCCGCAGGCAGTGCTGACCACTCGGGACCTGAGCGACAACCTGTCGGCCTCGGATCTTCCGGTGCTGGTGCTCGATGGCCACGATGACCGCGCCCAGCTTGCCTCACAGCCGACCGGCAACCCGGATGCCAAGGCCCTGGGCCTGCAGCCGAATCACCTGGCTTACGTGCTCTACACCTCCGGTTCTACCGGCACGCCCAAAGGCGTGATGAACGAACACCTGGGCGTGGTCAACCGCTTGCTCTGGGCGCGCGACGCCTATCAGGTGAACAGTCAGGATCGCGTACTGCAAAAGACCCCGTTCGGGTTCGACGTGTCGGTCTGGGAGTTTTTCCTGCCACTGCTGACCGGTGCCGAACTGGTCATGGCCCGTCCCGGTGGCCATCAGGATCCGGATTACCTGGCGCAGGTGATGAGTGACGCGGGCATTACCCTGCTGCACTTCGTGCCCTCGATGCTCGATGTGTTTCTGGAACATCGCTCAACCCGCGACTTCCCGCAACTGCGCCGCGTGCTGTGCAGTGGCGAGGCCTTGCCTCGTGCGTTGCAGCGCCGTTTCGAGCAACAGCTCAAGGGCGTTGAACTGCACAACCTGTATGGCCCGACCGAAGCGGCCATCGACGTTACTGCCTGGGAATGCCGTCCGACGGATCCGGGCGACAGCGTGCCCATCGGCCGCCCGATTGCGAACATTCAGATGCACGTACTCGATGCCTTGGGCCAGCTGCAACCATTGGGTGTGGCCGGTGAGCTGCACATTGGCGGTATCGGCGTGGCGCGGGGTTACCTGAATCAGCCGGACCTGAGTGCCGAGCGTTTCATCGCCGACCCGTTTTCCGAAGACCGGCAGGCACGCCTGTACAAAACCGGCGACGTCGGTCGCTGGCTGGCCAATGGCGCACTGGAATACCTGGGCCGCAATGACTTTCAGATGAAGATCCGCGGCTTGCGTATCGAAATCGGCGAAATCGAGGCGGCGCTGGCTAAACACCCGGCGGTCCACGAAGCGGTGGTCACTGCTCGCGAAGACATACCCGGCGACAAACGTCTGGTGGCTTACTACACGCAGTCTGCCGAGCACACTGCTGTCGATCTTGAAATCCTGCGCAGTCACCTGCAGCAACAGTTGCCGGAGTACATGGTTCCGGCCATTTATGTGCTGCTCGAGGCCATGCCACTGACATCGAACGGCAAGCTCGATCGCAAGGCGCTGCCAGCCCCGGACGGTGATGCGCTGATCAGCCGTGGTTACGAAGCGCCGCAAGGCGAAGTGGAAACCCTGCTGGCATCGATCTGGGCCGATGTGCTCAAGGTTGAACAGGTGGGACGCCATGACCATTTCTTCGAACTGGGTGGCCACTCACTGCTGGCGGTGAAATTGATCGAACGCATGCGCCAGGTTGGCCTGAGTGCCGATGTGCATGTGCTGTTCGGCCAACCGACCGTGGCGGCACTGGCGGCAGCTGCCGGTGGAGGCTCGGAAGTCGTGGTGCCGACCAATCTTATTCCCGAGCATTGCGACCGTATCACCCCGCAGATGTTGCCGCTGATCAACCTCTCTCAGGCGCAGATCGACCACGTGGTGAAGGACATGCCGGGCGGCGTGGCCAACGTGCAGGACATCTACCCGCTGGCACCGTTGCAGGCTGGGATTCTTTACCACCATATCAGTGCCGAACAGGGCGACCCCTACACCCTGAAAGCACTGTTCGCGCTATCTGACCGGGCGCGACTGGACGATTTCAGTGGCGCTTTGCAAGGCGTGATCAACCGCCACGATATCCTGCGCACCGCGGTGCTGTGGGAAGATCTCGATGAGCCGGTGCAAGTCGTGCTGCGTCAAGCTGAACTGCACGTCACCGAGTTGTTCCTCGACTCTGCAGACGGCCCGGTTGACGAGCAATTACACCAACGCTTCGACCGTCGGCATTACCGCCTCGATGTGCGTACTGCGCCATTGATGCGCATTGTCTTTAGCCATGACCCGGTCAACGACCGCTGGCTGGCGATGCTGCTGTGCCACCACCTGGTCAGCGACGCCACTTCCTTGTCCGTGATACTGCAGGAAATTCAGGCGCACCTGCTCGGTCAGGGCAAGGCGTTGGGTGAGGCAGTGCCATATCGCAACTATGTCGCTCAGGCACGCCTGGGTGTCAGCGAGGCACAGCACGAAGCGTTCTTCCGCGACATGCTCGGCGATATCGACGAGCCGACGCTGCCGTTCGGTTTGCAGGATGTGCAGGACCGTGGTCGCAACCTCGAAGAGGCCAGCGTGACCCTGGCGGCCGAACTGAACCTGCGTTTGCGGGCTCAGGCTCGACAGGCAGGCGTCAGCGTCGCGAGCCTGATGCATTTGGCCTGGGCACGGGTGCTGGGCAATGTCTCGGCCTGCGAACAGGTGGTGTTCGGCACGGTACTGCTGGGCCGTATGCAGGCCGGTGATGACGCCGACCGTGCGTTGGGCATGTTTATCAACACCTTGCCGTTGCGCGTCGATATCGGCGCAACGACAGTGGCCGAGGGATTGAAGGCGACCCACGAGTGGCTGACGGCTTTGCTGGGGCATGAGCATGCTCCGCTGGTACTCGCCCAGCGTTGCAGCGGCGTGGCCGCACCGACGCCGCTATTCAGTGCATTGCTCAACTACCGACACAGTGTCGTGAGCGATGTTTCGGCAGAAGCTGCCAGCGCCTGGGGCGGGATCGAGTCCTTCGGCACCGAAGACCATACCAACTACCCGTTGACCCTGAATGTCGATGATCTGGGCGATGCTTTTACACTCACCATTCAGGCCGTCCAGCAAATCAATGCCCAGCGCATCGGCGAGTACATGCAGGTTGCACTGCGCA
>NZ_JARVSW010000046.1:0-64355 GCF_030208985.1 Pseudomonas sp. MEJ108 | reverse complement strand
TGTATGTTCATCGTTCATGCCGCCCCTTTCGCGAACACGTTCGCTCCTACGCCCTCCGGGCAGAAGCTTGAAAATGTCACTACCACGCAGAGCGCTCATCGTTATGCGCACGTTCGCTTTTGACTCTGGCCGTAGGCCGTAGGAGCGAACTTGTTCGCGAACGGTATTGCAGACGATGTATGTTCATCGTTCATGCCGCCCCTTTCGCGAACACGTTCGCTCCTGCGCCCTGCGGGCAAACGCCATCACCGGCTCAGGTAGGCGAACCGGCCTTTGAACGGTTTGCCGATGGGGTCGGCCAGGTCGCCGTGTTTGCTGGTGGTCAGGCCAAGATCCACCAGTGATTCGGCCAGTTTCACTGCCGCTGCCACGCCGTCGATGACCGGCAGGCCTATCGCTTCGCTCAGTTGCCTGCCCAGATCCGCCATCCCGCCGCAACCCAGCACAATGGCTCCCGCCCCTTCTTCGTCACGGGCGCGACGGGCCTGTTCGGCCATGCATTCGATGAGCTCCGGCCCGCTTTCCTCCAGCGCCAGCACCGGCAGATCGATACAGCGCACCGATGTGCATAACTCACTGAAGCCATAACGCTGCAGCAAGTGCTCGGCGATGATCCGCGTGCGGGTCAGCGTCGTGACCACGGCGAAACGGGTAGAAATCAGGCTGGCCATATGAAAGGCCGCTTCGGCGATGCCTATCACCGGGGCACTAGCGTACTCGCGTGCCGCCAGCAGCCCGGGGTCGCCGAAACAGGCGATGATGTGCGCGTCGACCTGTTGCTCGCGGCCCTTGCGCACTTCTTCCAGCACGCCCAGCGTTGCTATCGCCTCATCGAAATGGCCTTCGATGGACACCGGGCCATCCGCCGGACTGCAGGCGATGATCTGTGTGCCTGGGCGCGCCACGGCTTGCGCGGCCAGACCGATCTTGTGGGTCATGGCTTCGCTGGTATTGGGGTTGATCACTTGAATACGCACCGGAACTCCTTCAGCGCCGTTTGAAAATGCTATGAAAATCCACTGTCTCGCTGAGCGGCGCATCCACATTCAGGCTGGCGCGGATGCGGCGCAAATGCTCGGCCATCCATTCGCGCGCCTGTTCGCCCTGCCCGCTTTCGAGCAAGGCCAGCAAGTCGACATGCTGGCCACAATCACACCCGACACTGCGTCGCGAACCGTACACCGCAACAATCAACGAGGATCGCGTGGTGAGCTGCGCGACCTGTTCGGTCAACACCTGATTGCCCGCCAGCGCGCTCAACTGCACATGAAAGCGCGCCGACAGTTGAATCGCTTCGCTGTGGCGCCCCGCGTGTTGCGCCTCATGCTCCTGATCGCAAAGCGCACGCAGTGCATCCAGACGCCGGCCGCCGACTCGCGTGGCGATCTCGGCCATCAGCGCGGGCTCGATCAGTTGCCTGGCACCCAATACATCCTGTGCTTCCTGAGCCGACGGTTGCGCGACCTCCGCGCCGCGCTTGGGGCGCAGGGTCACCAGCCGTTCCAGCGCCAGACGCTGCAAGACCTTGCGAATGCCGGTGCGGCTGATCTCGAATACGTCGGCCAGGGCGTCCTCGGGCAAGCGCGTTCCCGGAGCGAGCCGGTGTTCGACGATGGCTTCCAGGACATGCTGGTAAATCTGTTCATCACGGCCCTTTTCAGCGGCAGAAGGCGTGAGAAACAACGGGGCACTGTCAGGTCGGATCATGGATTCACATCACATTGGCATTACAGATCGTATACAAGAATAGTGCCTGATACGGAACATGATGAGTAGCGCGATTTGAATAACAGGCCAAATAGCCATTCAACTGAAAACGAATGAATCGCACCGTAAATGAGCAAAAGCGCCCTGTTTACGTGCACTTCAAATCACTGCTCGGACTTGCCCGATTTACCCGACTGTCTCCGTAAAAACGCCCTAAAACAAGACTCGCAGCCATTCCCTACCAACGAGAAATCGTATGGCACATGTTTTGCGTACACGATCGTATACAAAAAAATCATCGATCGTACTCCGATCCCGTCACGACACACCGAGGGAGTCACGCAATGACAGATCAACGCCCGGCCGGGTACAGCCCGCGCCTGCACAACCACGATCTGGGGCCGGTGCCGCAGAAGTGGACCTGGTACAACATTCTGGCGTTCTGGATGAGCGATGTGCACAGCGTCGGCGGCTACGTTTTCGCCGCCAGTCTGTTCGCCCTGGGCCTGGCCAGTTGGCAGGTGCTGATCGCCCTGCTGGTGGGGATCTGCATCATTCAGGTGATTGCCAACCTGGTCGCCAAACCCAGTCAGCAAGCCGCCGTGCCCTACCCGGTCATTTGCCGCCTGGCTTTCGGCGTGTTCGGTGCCAACATTCCCGCCATCATTCGCGGGCTGATCGCGGTGGCGTGGTACGGCATTCAAACCTACCTGGCGTCCAGCGCACTGGTGATCGTGGTGCTGCGTTTCTTCCCGGAACTGGCCGTCTATCAAAGCGTGACATTTCTCGGACTGTCCTGGCTCGGCTGGTTCGGCTTTCTGGCGTTGTGGGTGGTGCAAGCCGCGGTGTTCTGGACGGGTATGGAGTCGATCAGGCGCTTCATCGACTGGGCCGGCCCTGCCGTTTATGCGGTGATGTTCGCTCTGGCAGGCTGGATTGTCTGGCGCGCCGGCTGGGACAACATCAGTTTTACTCTGGCTGAAAAGGAGTTGTCCGGCTGGGCAGCGTTCGGCCAGGTGGTCATGGCCATTGCGCTGGTGGTCTCGTATTTCTCCGGGCCGACGCTGAACTTCGGTGATTTCAGCCGCTATTGCCGCAGCATGGCCGACGTGCGCCGCGGCAATTTCTGGGGCTTACCGGTGAATTTTCTGGCGTTTTCACTGGTAACAGTGGTGATCGTCTCGGGCACGTTGCCGATTTTCGGTGAGATGATCCACGACCCGATTGCGACCGTCGCGCGCATCGACAACACCACGGCCGTGCTGCTCGGCGCCTTCACCTTCGTCACCGCCACGGTAGGCATCAATATCGTCGCCAACTTCGTTTCCCCCGCCTTCGACTTCGCCAACGTGGCGCCCAGCCGCATCAGCTGGCGGGCAGGCGGCATGATCGCAGCGGTAGCGTCGATCTTCATTACTCCCTGGAACCTGTTCAACAACCCTGAAGTGATTCACTACACCCTCGACGTGCTGGCGGCCTGTATCGGCCCACTGTTCGGCATCCTGCTGGTGGATTACTACCTGATCAAGAAGCAGCAGATCGATGTGGATGCCCTGTTCGATGACACGCCAAGCGGTCGCTACTGGTACACCAACGGCGTGAACTGGATCGCGGTCAAGGCATTGCTGCTCACCGCACTGGTCGGTCTGTGCTTCACCTTTGTCGAGTGGTTCAAGCCGATTGCCAACTTCGCCTGGTTTACCGGCTGCATCCTGGGCGGCACAGTGTTTTACGCGTTGACCCGCTGGTCGCCCGTACAGGCTGCCAACCTTCCTGCGCCTGTCGGCCAGCATTGAGACGTCGCAAGACGCCAATACCTGAATGAAACCAGCGCTTTCAGAGGATTCGCCAAGCCCGGCATGACCTGAAAGCGCCGCCCTGCCTGCTCCGCTGAAAATAGCGCACGCCCCAAGTGATATTAATTTAATATCATCCACTCCAGAATCATTGAATGACCGAGTGTCACTCATCGTTTTGTGAGGCCTGAAGCACAAAATAGAATAAATTTTGTACAACTTTCAGGCCGCTGCGCTGCCCTATGACTGAGTCTTTGTGAACCAGGCGTTCAAGTGGGTCGATAGTGATGAGCAATGATGTTTTTGGCGGCAGGCCATTCGCCCCCCAGCCACCCGTTCCCTCGGCGCAGGAAGCAGCCGAGCGGCTGCAACTTGCCCTGGAGTCAGGGGCGGTTGTCGGTACCTGGGTGTGGGACATCATTGCCGATCAGTTGACCGGCGATGAGCGTTTTGCCCGGACCTTCGGCTTGTGCCCGAAGCTGTGCGCCAAAGGTTTGCCACTGGAACTGGTGATTGCCTCCATTCATCCTGACGATTCGGCCAGAGTCGACAAGTCAATCGAGGAAGCGCTGCAGAGTAGCGAAACCTATCGATGCGAATACCGGGTTCTCCATGAAGACGGTATTTATCGCTGGATCGAAGCCAGCGGAAGAATCGAACGCGACAGTCGTGGCAAACCCATTCGCAGTCCGGGTGTATTGCTTGATATAGACGGCCGTCGCACTGCCGAAGACGAGCGCGACCGCCTCAACGAGTTGCTGAGAATATTCACAGCTGCCGTTCCCGGCGTTGTCTACGCCAAGGATCTCGAAGGTCGAATGCTGGTCGCCAATCGTGGCACCGCTGACCTGATCGGCAAGCCGCCCGAGTTTTTCATTGGCAAGACGGACCTGGAATTTCTGGATGATCAGGAACAGGCGCGGACGCTCATGGAAACCGACCGCCGGATCATGCAGAGCAATGTCAGCGAACAGATCGAAGAACAGGTCAACCTGGCTGACGGCTCTGCAGCGATATGGCTCTCGACCAAAGCGCCGCTGCTCGATGCCAGCGGCGACGTGATCGGTCTGATCGGCTCCTCTATCGATGTAACCGCCAGAAAAAAAGCCGAAGAAGCGGTCAGAGAACTCAACCAGACACTCGAACAGCGCATCGAACAAGCGGTTTTCGAACGCGAGCAGATCGAAGACGCCCTGCGTCACTCGCAGAAGATGGATGCCGTCGGACAACTGACGGGGGGCATCGCCCATGATTTCAACAACTTGCTGGCCGGCATTTCCGGCAGCCTGGAACTGATCACCAAACGCCTGGCCCAGGGCCGCGTCGGTGACGTCGACCGTTACGTGTCGGTCGCCCAGGGCGCAGTACGCCGCGCCGCATCGCTGACCCACCGCCTGCTGGCGTTCTCAAGACGCCAGACACTGTCGCCAAGAGTCACCGACGTGAACGGGTTGATTCATGACATGGAAGAGTTGATCGCGCGCACGGTCGGCCCGGAGATAGACATCAAGGTCGTCGCCCATGATGACCTGTGGCCCGCGCTGATCGATCATGCCCAGCTGGAAAGCTCGCTGCTTAACCTGTGCCTGAACGCCCGTGACGCAATGCCCAACGGCGGGCGCATTATCATCGAGACCGCCAATGCGTCCCTCGAAGAGTGCACCGACCCGGATCACGGCATTCCTGCCGGCGAGCACCTGAGCATCCGCGTGACCGACACGGGCATCGGCATGAGTCCGGACATCGCCGCCAAAGCCTTTGAACCATTCTTCACCACCAAGGCCATCGGTGCCGGCACCGGTCTCGGGCTGTCGATGGTGTATGGCTTTGTGCGCCAGTCCGGCGGGCAGATTCGCGTCGAGTCGGTCGAAGGCCAGGGCACCAGCGTGGTCATGCACCTGCCACGCTACACCGCTGACAACGCTCCCCGCGCCGTTGAGCCGGAAGTCATCGAAGAGCCGCCGCATCACACCGGCGAAACCGTTCTGGTCGTAGACGACGAACCCTCGGTGAGGATGCTCGTCGCCGAAGTCATCAGCGGTCTGGGCTACAACTGCCTGGAGGCGGCAGACGCACAATCAGGCTTGCAGATCCTGCAGTCGGACACACGCATCGACCTGCTGATCAGTGACATAGGCTTGCCAGGCGGCATGAATGGCCGGGAAATGGCCGATGCGGCCGGTGACTGTCGACCTGGCTTGCCGACCCTGTTCATCACCGGTTACGCCAAGACATCCGTGCTGGACGATTGCCACCTGCGGCCTTGCACGCAAGTGCTGACCAAGCCGTTCGGGCTGGACGCGCTGGCCGGGCGAGTGACAGGTCTGATCGGCGCTGACGCGGTCGCCCGCGGGTATTCGTGAGATGAACCCGACCACGCCTGATGGTCGGTATTTCGTGGTCAAGGGGCAACTCTGGCGGTGCTCCAATCCCTCCTTGAGCGACGACGTCCGCCAGAATCTGGTGGATGAGCTGATGGCTGCACGTCGTGCAGTCAAGGCCCCCAAGGCATCCGAAGACCCCGCAGCCCTGAAGGCGGCTCGGGCCAGTGTCGACAAGGCCAAAGTTGCCCTGGGCGAGCGCGGTGAAGTCTGGTGGACCGATGGCGCTGAAGATTTCAATCGGCACAAGGTGCAAAACACGCCTTATGCCCAGTGGTACCTCGACCTGAATCACCCTGCCATCTGAAGCTGCCAGCCTGATTGGGGGCTGAAAGATGAAAAAATCAGGCCTTTTGTCATTTATATGACACATGACATTCATAAACACCGATTCCCGCCGATAACCACCCCTGCTCCACCCACTACCTATGACCCCTTGCGCAATACCCCTCTAAAGGCTCATATCGGCATGAGAAAATCTTTAAAATTCAGCCATAAAATTCTCTTGGCGGCGTCCCTTGTGGTGATCGCCGCATTCACGCTATTCACGTTCTATAACGACTATCTGCAGCGCAATGCGTTGCACGTGCAGCTCAAGGAGAACCTTAACCAGACGAGCGAAAGTACCGCCGGCAATATCCGTAACTGGCTTTCAGGGCGAATTCTTCTGGTAGAGAACCTGGCGGAAAACGCGTCTTCGCCTCAGTCCCCGCAAGAGCAGAATCGGGTACTCGGGCAACCCACGCTGATCGCCACCTTCATGAGCATTTACCAGGGCAGAAGCGATGGCTCCTTCGTCACCCAGCCGCCTGATGACATGTCGGCCGACTACGACCCAAGAACCCGACCGTGGTATGTCGATGCCCTTCGCGCCGGCAAAACCATCCTGACCGAGCCGTATCTGGACGCCGTGACCAAGGGCCTGGTCGTGACCCTTGCCACACCGATCAAGGGAGACTCCGGCGTGTCCGGTGTAATTGGCGGCGACCTGAGCCTGGAAATCCTGGTGAAGATGATCAGCTCGCTGCGGCTGCACGGCGACGGATACGCGTTTCTGGTCGACGCGAATGGCCGCATCCTGGTCCATCCGGACACCTCACTGGTGATGAAGACGCTGGCCGAAGTCTACCCGGCGAACACGCCCAGGCTGTCGCAAGACCTGAGTGAAAGCGAGTATGCCGGCAAGACCCAGATCCTGACCTTCGCTCACGTAGACGGCCTGCCCTCGGTCAACTGGTACGTCGGCGTAGCAATGGATAAAGACATCGCCTACGCGGCCCTGGGCGAGTTCAGAAACTCGGCCATCGTGGCCACTGTGATTGCTGTGGTGCTGATCATCCTGCTGCTGGGCATGCTCCTGAGTGTCCTGCTGCGCCCACTGAACCTGATGGGCCGCGCCATGCACGATATCGCTGCCGGCGAAGGTGACCTGACCAAGCGCCTGGTCATCGAGAGCCAGGACGAGTTCGGGCATCTGGGCAATGGTTTCAACCTCTTTGTAGAGCGAATCCATGACTCGATGCGTGAAGTCGCCTCCTCCACCGTGCAGCTCAATGAAGTTGCCCTGCGGGTACTGAATGCATCCAACTCGTCGATGCTCAACTCCGATCAACAGTCCCACCGCACCAACAGCGTCGCCGCAGCCATCAATGAGCTGGGCGCCGCAACGCAGGAGATCGCCCAGAATGCCGCGCGCGCCTCGGGTCACTCCAGCGATGCACGAACGCTGGCGTCGGACGGGCAGGACGTGGTCGGGCAGAACATCGAGGCCATGAGCCGTCTTTCCAAGCGCATCAGCAGCGCAAGCGGGCAGATCGAAACGCTGAACACCAAGACAGCCAACATCGGCCAGATCCTCGACGTGATTACCGGCATCTCGCAGCAGACCAATCTACTGGCCCTCAATGCGGCCATCGAGGCCGCACGTGCAGGTGAAGCCGGCAGAGGGTTTGCCGTGGTTGCCGACGAAGTCCGCAGCCTGGCGCACCGAACGCAGGAATCGGCGAGTCAGGTGCAGGAGATGATCGAGCAACTGCAATCCGGTGCCCGTGAAGCCGTGTCGATCATGAACGACAGCCAGCGCGAGAGCGTTGAAACGGTCGGCATTGCCAACAAGGCCGTTGCAAGCCTTGAGCACGTGACCGAACGCATTGGCGAAATCGATGGCATGAACCAGTCGGTCGCTGCCGCCACCGAAGAGCAGACCGCCGTCGTGGAAGCGATCAACGTGGACATCACCGAGATCAATACGCTGAACCAGCAAGGCGTAGAGAACCTGAACGCGACCCTGCGCGCGTGCACTGACCTTGAACAGCAGTCCACCCGACTGACGCAGTTGGTGGGCAGTTTCAGGATCTGATGTGCCAAGGCCGCTGCCGGGAAGCGTTCGGCAGCGGCCTGCCTTGCATAAATATCGGGGAATAGCGCCAATCTCTCGTTTTGGCGGTATGGTTACGCTTTCGTATGAGGGTGATCCATGGCCGTTCAAAACCCCAACAGTTCTCAAAAGCACCTGGCGGTGCTGATCGATGCCGACAATGCGCCAGCAGCTATCGTAGAAGGTCTTTTCGAAGAGATCGCCAAATATGGCGTGGCCAGCGTCAAGCGCATCTATGGTGACTGGACCGGCCCGCAGCTCGGCGGCTGGAAGAAAGTTCTGCTCGACTACTCCATCCAGCCCATCCAGCAATTCGCCTACACCAAAGGCAAGAATGCGACTGACAGCTCATTGATCATCGACGCGATGGACTTGCTCTACACGCGTCGTTTCGACGGGTTCTGCCTGGTGTCCAGCGACAGTGACTTCACACGCCTGGCCTCGCGCCTGCGTGAGGAAGGTCTGACCGTTTATGGCTTTGGCGAAGAAAAGACACCCAAACCCTTCGTGGCGGCCTGCGACAAGTTCATCTACATCGAATTGCTTCGCGAAGAGATCGCCGTACCCGCCAGCGCAGACCCTGCATCGGACGCCACCGCACCTGCAGACAACGTCAAATCCGTTGCCGCCGAGCCGAGCAAGAAGCCCAAGGCCCCAGTGGCTTTCATTGCGAAAATCATGGACGACATCGCTGATGAAGACGGTTGGGCGCACTTGAGCGCTCTGGGCACAAACATCACCAAACTGCGGCCGGAGTTCGATCCTCGTACCCATGGCTACAAGAAACTGAGCGATTTGATCAAAGGCTATCCACAAACGTTCGAGCTACAGGCCCGTGCGGCCTCTGGCGGAACAGCAGTGCTTTATGCGCGGCATAAGCTGCAGGGCAAGTGAGGTTTGTCAGTCCTGGGCTGACAGTTGCGACTGTCAGTTCTTTCCTGACGCTGTAGCTGGGACGGCACCGTCGAACACATGTAAAAAAGGTCAGCCTGAAAACGCCGGTCTTCCAGTACGGCCGCACCTGTTTCGGTAACACCAAGAACAATGTGCTGGACATAGGGAAACGAGATGTCGTGATCCAGCACAGCGGCTGAAACCAGCAGTCCCTCTTTGACCAGCTCATCAATCATGGCCATAAAATCCCCGGCCGCCGGAACGTCTGATTGAAGACGTATCAGCGCGAGATAAATTTGCCCAGACGTCAACTTTCCAGGGCGAACGAAGTTGGCGCTGCGGACGATTTCAAGCACCGCCAATTCATCGGAAAAATTATTAAAACCCATAGCGGCCTCCAGCTTCTGAAGACGCTGACCCGCCTGTCCGGCTACGTCAGGACTTTTAAAAGAAGCTCAGCTCGTGATGAGCGGAAACGCATCTGGCTTCCGTTATTCATCTTGCAATTAAACGAGCCAGGTCCAACTGGCACATACGGATTTCATGAAGCTGCGTGTAGACGCTTTAGAGTGGAATCGTTGGAAAGGCCATCCGTTGCGGATGCCGTTAACGATGATCCGGTTTCAGAAACTTCATCACTTCGTCTATCACCGATGGATGATCAATCAACCGATTGTGGCCAAGCCCTTCAGTAGTAAACAGACGCGCCCCCGGCCATAGTTCTGCAAAACGAGCGCCCTTTTCCCACGGTGTTTCGCGGTCACGGCGGTCATGAATGATCAGGGCGGGACGATCAAGCAGCGGCAGTCGCGAAGTGGCGTCGTAGTCTGCAAAGCGGCGACCGGTCAGCGAATGCAGGACGGCCTCGAAAGGTTTGAATACTTTGTGGGCAACACCGACTGAATCGAACTGTTGAAATACGCTGTCCGTAGGTGCCAGGAGCGGCGCAATCAGGATAAAACGCTCGGGGCGCCACGACTGTTCCTGAGCGAAAACAATCGATGAAGCGCCGAGTGAATGCGCTATCACCGCCGAAGGCTTTCCGAAATGGCGTCCCACGTGCTGCTGCACAGCCACGAACTGGGTCATATGACTGATGCTGCCCGCGCTCAACCCGTGCGCGGGCTGATCGAACCCCACCACGGCGTAGCCCATGGAGCGCAGTAACGGCACCCATCCGATAAACCGCATCGCGTAACTTGACCAGCCGTGGGCCAGCAACACATACGGCTGGCTGGAGGGATCGCCCCAGACATAGGTGGCAATTCTGATGCCGTCCAGTTCAAGGCTACCGGTTTGCACATCCGTCGCTGTACTCAGAATTTCAGCAGCCTTGGCACGTCCGGACGCCTGCGGAGTCACAAAACGTCGAGCGAGATATCTTCCAGTGATGCCCGGTAGAATACGGCTGATCAGCGTGAACGTGCCGCGCAGCGTCAATAGTCGAAGCCTCTTGATGATGTCGCTCATCGGTATTCCCCACACCCGTCAGATGATCTGGCACCATTAGAACAGCCTATCTTGTCACTGACAAGATAGGCTGAGCCGACGGGAATATAACTTTTGTTTCATGATAGGGAGCCTTACATGTCGACTTCAGACACCCCGCGGACCTACCACCACGGCAATCTGCCTGCCGTTCTGCGTCAGGCCGCCTGGGATATCGTGGGTGAATCGGGAGTGCGCGGGATGTCACTGCGCGAGTGCGCCAGACGGGCGAATGTCTCTCACGCCGCTCCCGCTCACCATTTCGGCTCTCTGGAAAATCTGCTGGCAGAGGTGGTGGCCGATGGATATGAGCGCATGGCCGACGTCATCATTGCCGTCCAACAGGAACTTGACGACACCCTCCTGGGTTGCGGCATTGGTTATGTAAGTTTCGCCAAAAGTTACCCGGAGCACTTCCGATTGATGTTTGGCGCGGGTGTAAACCGCACGTTACCAAGGCTGCTTAAATCGGGTGAACGTACGCTGCAAGTGCTCCGCCAGTCGATACGCAACGCCTGGGTAGCGAAATACGGTAGCGAGCCCGAGCCGGAACTGCTTGAACAGCGCACCTTCCTCGCCTGGAGCACCGCACATGGTTACGCGTCCCTGATAATCGACAGAAAGGCGGATCAATTCCCTATTCCCTCTGCGGAGTCGATATTCCAGTTGGTGAAACGCTCCGTGCTTACGCCGTCAGACTGAAAACAGGCGTACTGACTCCACCTGATCGACACACAACCGCCGTCGTGACTGCGCTTGCGCAGAAGCGGTTTCGACGGTGTGCATGCAATTTGCCAGGACGTCTTCCGATGATGCTCTCCACATCCCCTTCCGAAAACTGCGCTCGATCGGCATCGAGCGTTTTTGATGTCGATCAACATCAATACGTTGACATTTTAGATTTCGATCGTAATCATAAGTGCGACTTCCTCAACGCACTTTACGAGTACATCCTCCATGACAACGCCATCCACTGTTCTCATTACCGGTGCCTCCAGCGGCATCGGCGCGGTATATGCCGAACGATTTGCCCGTCGCGGTCACAATCTCGTGACAGTCGCTCGTGACAAGGCACGTCTTGATGCCCTGGCGGCGCGCCTTCGTGAAGAAAACGGCGTTGCCGTTGAAGTCATTCAGGCTGATTTGACTCGATCTGCCGACCTCACGGCTCTGGAAACCCGTCTGCGTGAGGACACCAGCATCGATGTGCTGATCAACAACGCTGGCATTGCTCAATCCGGAGGGTTCGTCCAACAGAACGCCGAGTCCATCGACAAGCTTGTCGCACTCAATATCGTCGCCCTGACACGCCTTGCGGCCGCCGTGGCCCCGCGTTTCGCGCAGTCCGGCTCAGGCTCGATCGTCAACCTCGGATCGGTGGTGGGCCTTGCGCCAGAGTTCGGCATGTCGGTCTACGGTGCGACCAAGGCCTATGTGCTGTTCCTTTCCCAGGGAATGAACGTGGAACTGGCGCCCAAGGGCGTATACGTCCAGGCGGTGCTCCCGGCGGCCACCCGTACCGAAATCTGGGAGCGCGCGGGAATCGATCTGAACACTATTGCAGAGGTGATGGACGTCGACGAACTGGTTGATGCGGCACTGGTGGGCTACGACCGCCGCGAACAGGTGACCATTCCGCCGCTGCATGTGGCGGGTCGTTGGGACTCGCTGGATGAGGCGCGACAAGGGCTGTTGTCGGACATTCGACAGGCCCAGGCGGCCGAGCGCTATCGCCCGCAAGCCTGAAGCGGATCAAGCCGTGGCAGGCGTCCATTCTTGTTCGACGACACTGGAATCAGAGCGTCATGAAAGCACTGACATTCGAGAACTACGGCAAATCGCCGGAGATTGCGATTACCCACGTTCCCATACCGGCCATCAAACCTGATGAACTGTTGGTGGAAGTTCACGCGGCCGGGTTGAACCCGATCGACAACATGATCACTACGGGTGCTTTCAAGACTGTGGTGAAGCTGCAACTACCGGCCATCATGGGCAGCGATCTGGCAGGCGTGGTCATTCAGGTGGGCAGCGCAGTCACTCGATTCAAGGCAGGCGACGCGGTATTCGCGAGCCTGTTCGAGCTGGGTGGGGGCGCAATCGCCGAGTTCGCCGCCGTGCCGGAACACGCTGCCGCCCGGAAGCCCGCCAATCTGGACTTTGTTCAGGCAGCCTCCATTCCGATGGTCGCGCTTACGTCGTGGCAGGCATTCAAGGAGCGCGCCTCTCTTCAATCGGGCCAGAAAGTGTTCATAGCGGCCGGGGCTGGAGGTATCGGCACCTTCGCCATCCAGCTGGCCAAACACCTGGGCGCCGAAGTGGCCACGACCACCAGCACAGGAAATATGGCGCTGGTTCGCAGCCTGGGCGCAGATGAAGTCGTGAATTACCAAGAGCAGGCATTCGAACAGTTGCTGCACGACGTTGACCTGGTCCTCGGCACCACCCGGGGAGACGACCTTGCAAGAGCTGTCGGCATCCTCAAGCCCGGCGGCAGGATCGTATCACTGGTCGGTCCGCTGGATGCGTCATTCGCCAAGGCTCGGCGGATGAATGCGTTCTTCACCTTCGTATTCGGGTTGATGAGCCGCAGGATCACGCGTCTGGCCAGAAAGAAGAATGTGTCGTACTCGTTTCTGTTTGTTCGCGCGGATGGCGCTCAACTTGGCGAGATTGCCAGGTTGCTTGAACGTGGCCAGATAACACCGGTGATTGACAGGGTCTTTGCGTTTGAACAGGCCCGCGAAGGGCTTGAATACCTGGGTCAGGGCCGCGCCAAAGGCAAGGTCGTCGTGAAGATCAAGTAAGCGCTTATTAAAGCCCCGCCCAGCCACCCTTCAGGCACGCGCCTGTCGAGCATTGGAGTATCGAATGAACACCTCTTCCAAAAGAACCGCCATCGTCACGGGTGCATCATCGGGCATCGGTCGCGCCACCGCCGAGGCGCTGGCGCGCGCCGGGTATACCGTGTTTGGCACGAGCCGCAAAATCGGTGACAGTGATGCACAGGTCTCCATGCTGACCTGCAATGTCACGGCTGACGATTCTGTCCGCGCGCTCGTTGCTGCCGTCCTCGCGCAAACCGGGCGTATCGACCTGCTGGTCAATAATGCCGGCATCGGCATGCTGGGCGGCGCCGAGGAGTTCTCGATCCCGCAAGTGCAGGCCCTGTTCGACGTCAATCTGTTTGGCGTCATGCGCATGACCAACGCGGTATTGCCGTCGATGCGCCAACGAGGTCAGGGGCGCATTATCAATATCGGCTCGGTTCTGGGGCTGATACCGGCGCCCTACTCGGCGCATTATTCGGCGGTCAAACACGCCCTGGAAGGCTATTCGGAATCGCTCGATCACGAAATTCGCGCCTTCAACGTCCGGGTCTCGGTCATTGAGCCGGCCTACGTACGCACCGTCTTCGATCAAAATGGCATCGAGCCGGATTCGCGGTTGCCGGAGTACGATCAGGCGCGAGCCGGTGTCCGTGCACTGCTCGCCGATGTCATGCCGACAGCCGACCTGCCCGAGGTTGTCGCAGCGGTGGTGCTGAAAGTGGCGAGCGATGTTCGTCCCCGGCATCGATACACCGCCGGCAAGACCGCCCGACAAATCAGCCTGCTACGGCGCTTCGCACCTGCCGGGGCGTTCGATAAGAGCTTGCGCAAGCAGTTTCGCTTGCCGGAGTAAATGGCATGGGTCGGGATGGAATGGTAAGTTGCCAAAGCGCCCTCTCCGGTCCATGCGCATCCTTGGTTCAACCGATAGCGTCAGTAACCGACGCCCCTGACCCCGCCCGAAGCGCGGATGGATTCGCCGGTGACCCAGTGCGAGTCCTGCGACGCCAGAAACACAGCCAAGGGGGCGATATCTTCGGGCTCTCCAAAACGACCCAAGGGTGTTCCAGCCAGAATCTTCTCACCTAACTCACCGGCAAAATGCCCATGGGTTGCCGGGGTGTTGGTGTGCCCCGGCAGGATCGAGTTGACCCTGATGCCCCGCGCGCCCAGCTCTCTGGCCAGCGCGAAGGTCAAGGTATCGACCGCGCCCTTGGTCGCCGCGTACACGCTCGACGCCAGGTAAGGGTCGGTGCTGAGAATCGAGCTGATATTGATGATGCTGCCGGTCGGCCCCAACAATTTGACGGCCTCTCGCACTGCAAGCAGGTAGCCCAGCACGTTCAGGTTGAATTGCGTGTGGAAAGCCTCTTCAGTCAGGTCGTCGATCATCTGGAACACAGCGACACCCGCATTGTTGACCAGAATGTCCAGAGCGCCGTACTTCGTGCCGACCGTTTCGAACAGGCGTATCACGTCTGCTGACTGGCTCATGTCTGCCTGTACCGCAAACGCGGAGCCGCCGTGCTCTGCGATCCAGGCGACGACGGCGTCCGCATCCGCCTTGCCGGAAGCGTAGTTGACGATGACGGTCGCGCCCTCGGCGCCCAGTGCTTTGGCGATCCCGGCACCTATGCCTTTGGACGCCCCCGTGACAACCGCTATCTTTCCTTCGAGTTTCATAAACCGGCCTTCTTCAAGTGATGTGGTATGAGGCCTCGTTGCAATCGGATCATGAATGACCGCCAGGCAACCAGCCGCGTGTCATCAGTATTCGGCCATCGAGGAGCACAACGTTTGCCGGTTAGTCGCAGATCCTTGCCTGTTCCTCTCAAGTTGCTTGCCATGCCTCGGGATATGGCCCACGGTGGCCTGTATGGAGAAATCATTGGCAGAACTGCGCTGCATCGTGATGCGCGCACAGGACAAGTGGACCGACACCGGGTTGCCTCGTGTGTCCATGGTCCGGGCCGAGGCCTGTGCGGATCAGGTCTATCAGCCGATGCTGCACTTGGTGCTTCAAGGCACCAAGACCCTGTCGATCGGCGAAGATGCGTCCAGATACACCGCGGGGCACTACTTTCTGGTGCCTGTCGATGTGCCTGCGACGGGGCAGATTCACGCCGACACGCCGGACAAACCTTATCTTGCGGTCAGCCTGACCCTCGATCCGGAAGTAATCGCCACGCTGCTGATGGCCGAAGGCAGAGCACCTGAAGCGCCCCAGAACGCCTGCTTCGAGGGCGTCATCGCGCCAGATGAAATGATCGATGCGTGGTTGCGCATGCTGCGACTCATGGACCGCCCGCACGAAGCCGCAATCCTCGCGCCCATGATCGAACGGGAGATTCTGTTCCGGGCCTTGCAGGGACCACTGGGTGGCATTCTTCGTGACGTTGCACGCCCGGATGGCCGACTGACGCAGATCCGCCGCGTCACCCAGTGGATTGGTGAGCACTACACCGAGCCCTTTCGCGTCGAACCGCTCGCGCAGATGGCCGACATGAGTGTTGCTGCCTTTTACAGGCACTTCAAATCCGTCACAGCGATGAGCCCGATTCAATATCAGAAGCGCCTGCGCCTGTTGAAGGCGCGCTGGTTGCTGCTCTTCGACACACTGGATGCGACCTCCATCGCTTATGCCGTAGGGTACGAAAGCGCTTCGCAATTCAACCGGGAGTACGCGCGGCTGTTCGGCCTGCCTCCGGCGCGGGACGCTGCAAGATTCAGGACGCCCGCAGATGAATTGACGGCCGTGTCGTGAGCCGTCGCCCCAGTTGTTACATGTCAGTCACGAGCGTACCGGCAATGCTCTCGGCGAACCCGCCACCGAAGACCTTGGCCGGTGTGACAAAACCCGGCAGCCGTTCGCCGTCGAGCACGCGACGCGCAGCCTCTACGGCCGCCAGCGGCGTATAGGTATAGCCGTTCACGGTCTCGATCATGGAACGTGCGATCGCGCCCTTCGCATCGGTCACTTCAACCACTGCACGCGCCCGATGCGCCTCCCTTTGCTCGGGCGTCGGGCCATCAGGCAGTTGTGACAGATCGCCTTGCGGGAACGCATCCCCGGCGATATGCACAAACATTGCAATATTGGGGATGCCGGTCGAATGCCAGGCGGTGACCAGATCACCGAATGACAACGGTACGCAAAGGACCGGACCCTGACCAAAATCAAAATGACGCGGCTCGGCATTCGGCGTTGCAACAAGTTCGCCATCGATTCTGGCGAGCACGCCTGCACCAATGATTTCGCTGACACTCATGGCAGACCCGCGGGACATCGACCCTGGCACCTGCAGCGCCATGTTCAGCGCCGTTGGCCCCTGCACGCGCCCGGCAACCTGCACGGCCAGCGAATCGGTAGGCACGACATCCCAACCGACACCCGGTAACAGCATGACCTGACTTGCCGCCGCTTCAGCGCCCAGCCTTTCGGCCAGCCGGTAAACGTTGATCTCGGCGGTGATGTCGAGGTAGTCGACACCGGCCTTGATACAGGCGCGCATCAACGGCTCGGCGGTCTGCACAAATGGCCCTGCGAAGTTGAGCAACACCGAGATGCCGGACAAAAAACCCTCGGCCTGGTCGGCATCGAAAACCCGGTATTTCACGTCCAGCTGCGCAGCGAGGGAGGCGAGGCGCTGCTGATTGCGTCCGGCGATTTCTACATTCAGGCCGAGCGCCCTGGCCCGCTCTGCGGCCATACGCCCGGTGTAGCCCGTAGCGCCATAAATCAGAAGTGTGCTCATTGGACGTGCTGCCTTTTTTTGGAGACGAAGTCGGGGCTGTAGCCATCGGGGTACAGAACGGCTGTTGCGCGTAGAACGCTATGATCGAGCATGGGTCGCCCTCAGATGTTGTAGCCGCCTGCGACTTCGATAGTCTGCGCATTGATCCAGCCAGCCTCTTCGGACAGCAGCATGGCGATGACGCGTGCCACATCCTGCGGTTCGCCGACCCGGCCCAAGGCCGTCTGCGCTGCCAGCATCGCCTCGAACTCATCATTGAGCCCACCGCCCAGTTCGGTACGAATGGCGCCGGGTGATACGGCGTTGGCCCTTATGCGCCGCTCGCCAAACTCGGCAGCCATATAGCGGGTCAAGACTTCAAGCCCGCCCTTGAACGCCGCATAGGGAGCGACCCCCGCAGTGGCGACGCGAGTGGTGGCACTGGTCAGATTGACGATGCTGGCGTTTTCCGCCATCAGCGGCAGCAATGTCTGGGTGAGGAAAAAAGGGCCTTTGAGATGCACATTGAACAGGCCATCGAACTGCGCTTCGCTGACCGTCTCCAACGGATTGAACAGCCCGTAACCCGCGTTATTGACCAGACCGCTCAGTGTTGCGACGCCCCAGACGTCTTGCAGGACCGAGCGTACCGACGCTCGAAACGCCTCGAAGCTGCCGACGTCAGCGACATCCAGCCTGAGCGCAACAGCCTTGCCACCGGCCTGTGCGATACGCTCGACCACCGTTGCGGCGGCCTCCGCGTTGGCGTTGTAGGTAAGGATGACCCCCATCCCGCGTCGGGCCGCGTGTTCGGCTGCACTTGCGCCGATGCCTCGGCTGCCGCCAGTGATTACAATGACGCCCATGTGATGTTCCTCTGTGGTTTGAATGTGCCTCCACAGTACCCAGCGCCATCACCGGGAGCGTACCCGTTCCTGCTCGAAACCTGCCTGTTTCTGCTTTTCGCTTGCGCGGCGCCATGCCCAGCCCTCAGCATGCGAAGCATGGACAATCAACTCAATGAACTGCGGCTGCTCGCGGCCAAGGCTGAAAATCGCCGTACTGAAACAGGCATACCTCGTGTGGCCATGGTTCAAGGCAAAATCCCCGAGCATATGCTGGCAGCGGTCTACGACCCGATGATTAATGTGATCCTGCAAGGCAGCAAGCACATGACCGTCGGTGACTGCACGCTCGAATATGACCCGGCGACCTACTTCGTCATGTCCATCGACCTGCCTGCCGTGGGCTCGGTACACCCCGCCAGGTCCGGAGAACCCTATCTGGCGGTCAGCCTGACGCTGGATCCTGCGGTGTTATCCACACTGTTCGCCGACTTGCCCAAACCTGCCAGCCGCCTCGAGAACAGGCCCGGGTTTTCAGTGGCGCCGATGACCACCGAACTGATGGATGCGTGGGTGCGAATGCTGCGCCTGATGGGCGACCCGGACGCCATCGCCGCGCTGGCGCCGGTCTACGAACGGGAGATTATCTTCCGGGTACTTCAAGGGCCTCATGGCTGGATGCTCCGCGAGATCGCCGCACCGGATACTGCGATGGCCAGAGTCAACATGTCGATCCAGTGGATCCGCCGCGACTTCGCTGAGCCGTTAGGCGTGGAGCGCCTGGCGGAACGCGCGTCGATGAGCGTTTCGGCGTTTCATCGCCACTTCAAGGCCGTGACCAACCTGAGCCCTTTGCAGTACCAGAAGCGGGTACGTCTGCTGCACGCCAGAACGCTGATGGTGGCCAACGCCAAAAGTGTCATGGCGGCAGCCTTCGAGGTGGGCTATGAAAGCGCCACGCAATTCAGTCGGGATTATTCGAGGGTGTTCGGACTTCCGCCGGCCCAGGATGCCGGGCGGATCCTCGAGGCTACGAGGGGCGCGGCAGTTAATCAGCCTCTCGCCTGATGCACGCAGAGCGGCGGGGCTCTAGGCCGGAAGCGGCCCACAGGCACGATAGGTGTCGATCAACGTGTCAAAAAGGGAAATATCCGACCTGCTTCTGGCAACCAGTTGAGCGCCCGCCACAGCGGAAAAAATGGCCTGCGCCCGCACCTCGCTGTCCGAGGGCGCGCAAACATTCGCAGCCACCAGAAGCTTGCTCAGCCAGGCAATGTTGACCTGGGCAAATAGCTGCATTTCCTCGGTCATCTCCGGCGGCAGGTTGTCGGTTTCAGCGCCGACGAAAGTGCCCAGGCAAAGGCGGTTTTCAACTTCCAGCGAACGCCGGAAAATTTCCGGGAAACGCTGTAACGCTTCGCCGGGATCGGGGGTTTCTTCGCAGATCGTCTCGAGTGCAGCGGCACCGTCCTGCCAGTATCGCCTGGCAACCGCGACACCCAGATCAGCCTTGCTGGGGAAGTGGTAGTAAATACTGGCCGGCTTGATTCCGACCTGGGCGGCCAGATCGCGAAAGTTCAGGCCGTTGTAGCCCTGGGACTGGGCAATGTTTCTTGCAGCAAGCAGAATCGCCTCACGGGCGTTGATGGTCATCGTAGTGCCTTGTACTTCGGACGCGTTTCTGGAAACCAACACATGCTAATTCAAAAACCTGCCTTTTGTTAGGTAGAAAGACGGTGTGGGCATGGCAGCGGTCATACGCTGCTAAAGGGCCATCGTCGGTTTCTCCCAAGCTGCAACGGCTATCGCCGGGAACATCCTGCTTGACGTTCCCGGCGATAAGGTGCGCGTACAACCGCTCAATCATTCGGCCGGCGAGTCCAGCTCAGGAATTCCACTGCTGCAATCAGCATAAGCGGCCTGGAAAGCCGGACGCTTCTGCCAGCGCTGCCAGTACAGATCCAGGAACTCGAAACGCTCATCCAGTGGCGTGGCGTTGACCGGGAACTTGGAGAAGGCAATGGCGGTTGCAAGCGTGATGTCCGCGAACGTTGGCGCATCGCCGCCCAGCAGCCACTCGCGGCCATCGGACAGATGACGATTGACCAATGCCGCATGGCTCAGCGCCTCTTTGCGGCAATGCTCGCCCCATGCTTCGTTCTTGGTCAGTTCAAGCTTGAAGCCGAGGCCGGTGTGCAGCACGTGAAAGGCCGTAACGATCCGGTAGAGGATATGCACCCAGATGCGGTTATCCCACATGTTATCGAGGCCCTGCTCCAGGGCGCCCTCGCCCATGATCTTGCGGCCCGGATAAGCCTGATCCAGGTAACGCGCGATAGCGGCCGTCTCGGAAATGAAGCTGCCGTCTGCCAGTTCCAGGGTCGGTGTTTCACCCCACGGGTTCATGTTCAGGTGACGCCAGCCACGCTGCTCTCCACCCGGCGTCATGTCATAAATGGTTTCGTCGAACTGATCGGCAATGCCTTTTTCGTGGATGAACAAACGCAGGCGTTGAGGATTCGGAAATGCCGAAGGAGAGGTGAAAAGTCGCAATTTGGAGGTCATGGTCGGGCCTGTGAGGTAGGGTAAAAAACCTACCTAACTATCGTTAGGTAGCCATACCGTAGCGGTACTTTTGCACTGAGTCAACGTCTACCTAACATTTGTTAGGTAGACAATATCTGGCTCGGCTGACCAGCAAGCCTAGCAACCGGACAGGATTGTGCTGAAAATGCAGCCCTCAGGCATGGGTTGGCCCGCATTGACAGCGCTCAAGCGTGAGCACCTTGATATCCTGTCCGCTGATCTCGGGCGGCCAGTACATGCCGCTCAAACACAAGACCCCGGCTCGAACCACAGGCCTCGCCAGGCCGCATCGCGCAGAGAAAGAAGGAAAAAGAATGCAGCACGCTTCGCTGAACCGTTTTCGTACCGGGTTGCTCGCCTTGCTTTTGCTGTGCGTGACCTTGCCGGCCCTGGCCCAGAATGCCCCCGCTCCCCAAGCCGATAGTGCCAGCAGCGCAGCACCTGCCGTGGAAGCCCCGAGCCTGGATGATCTGAACCAACAGCTCGATCAGATCCGTCAGAAAGTGACGGTCAGCGCCAACGATGACCTGCTTTCAAGCCTGCGCCAGGCGGCTTTGCAGGTCCAGAAACAAGCCGACAATCTGGTTGCTCAGCAAGCTGTCGACATCGAACACCTGAATGACCAGCTCAACATTCTCGGGCCGGTGCAACCGGACGAAGCGCCAAGCCTGACCAGTCAGCGCAAGACATTGACCGCGCAGAAAAACGCGCTGGTCAATGATGAACGGCAGACCAATGAGCTAAGCCAGTCAGCCCGGGATCTGGCTACGCAGATATTCAACCTGCGCCGCAGCCTCTTCGATTCACAGATCAGCACGCGCACCGCGAGCCCGCTCAGTTCGGCATTCTGGTCCACGCTGATTCGCCCGACCGATGACGACCTGGGACGCCTGAACAGGCTTCTGGTGGACGTGCGCCAGGTACTCAACAACGCGATGGCACCGGAAAACCGTGTGCAATTCATCAGCGTGGTGCTGGGCGCGTTGTTCATCTGGGTGGTTGTCCGGCGCCTGCTGGAGCGCCTGCTGATCTGGGCAATGATTCGCTGGCTGCCCGAAGGCCGTCTGCGCCGCAGTGCTCTGGCCCTGGCTGTCGGGCTGTCGACCATTCTCACCATCACCATTGCCACTTCCTTGCTGCGCTGGGGAATCGTCCACAATGCGGTACTCAGCAACGACGTAGTCAATCTGCTCGATCAGGTGCAGACGCTGATTACCTTCTGCGCCTTCATCGTCGGTCTGGGCCGCGCGCTGTTGATGCTGGCACACGCCTCATGGCGCCTGCCGCAAATTCCTGACCAGATCGCCACCGCATTGGGTCGCTTCCCCCCTGCCCTGGCGCTGGCACTCATGGTCATCGGCACGCAGGAACGAATCAACAGCGTGATTGCCAGCAGCCTGGCGCTGACGGTTGCGGTCAATGGCCTGACGGCACTGGCGGTTTCGCTGGTGTTCTTCTACGCCCTGTTGCGCTACCGCCGCACCCGCCGACGCTTTGAGCTGGAGCGCCCCGCGGGTTTCGCCGGGCTGATTCCGTTTATCGTTGCGGTGTGGGTCGGCCTGAGTTTGCTGGCGTTGTTGAGCGGCTACCTGACGCTGGCTTACTTTCTGGCAGTGAAACTGCTCTGGGTGAGCGTGGTAGCGTCCACTGCGTACCTGCTGATCGCCTGCTTCGGTGACATCTGCGAAACCCTGCTGTCGCCCAAACAACCTGGCGGCCTGGCGCTGGGCTCAGCGCTGGGCTTGTCCACTCGCCATCAGGCGCAGGCAAGTACCGTACTGGCCGGCATAGGCCGTACCTTGCTGCTGCTCACCGCTGTACTGCTGGCGTTCCTGCCTTCGGGGTCAAGCCCGGGGGATCTGCTCGCCAGCTTTACTCAGCTGGATGTCACGTCCAAATCCATGGGCAACCTGAACATCGTCCCCGGCGACATTCTGGTGGCATTGGTGTGCTTGGTCGTCGGCCTGCTGAGCGTGCGTGTACTCAAGGAATGGTTTGGAGAACGCCTGCTGCCCGAAACCAATATGGACGCGGGCATGCAGGCTTCGCTGGTGACCCTGATCGGATACATCGGCTTTGTGCTGGTGGTGGCCGTGGTGATGTCCACGCTCAACATCAGCCTCACCAACCTGACCTGGGTGGTCAGTGCGCTGTCGGTGGGGATAGGTTTCGGTCTGCAAGCCATTGTGCAGAACTTCATCTCCGGCCTGATTCTGCTGACCGAGCGTCCGGTCAAAGTCGGCGACTGGGTGAGCCTGGCGGGGGTCGAAGGCGATATTCGCCGGATCAACGTCCGCGCGACCGAAATCCAGATGGGCGACCGCTCGACAGTGATCGTGCCGAACTCGCAGTTCATCACGCAGAACGTGCGCAACGTCACCATGGGCAATGCGCTGGGCGTAGTCGGAATCACCCTTACCCTGCCCCTGGAAACAGACGTTCTGCAAATACGCGAACTGCTGTTGCAGGCCTTCACCGAGCATGAAGCGATACTCGATGCGCCAGCGCCTTCAGTCACCTTCAAGGACCTGACCAATACCGGCTTGATCATCAGCGCCAGCGGCTACGTGAACAGCCCACGCTCTGTGGGTGGCGCACGGAGTGATCTGTTGTTTACCGTTCTGGGACGTCTGAGGGAATTGGGTGTAGCGCTGTCTGCACCGCAGAGCATGGTGTTGATTAATGAGGGGGCTGGGAAGGATGCGGCGGCGGAGGAGAGTCAGTGATGCTTGTTTGTATGGTGTCCCAGGCGGGGTTCGAACCATTATCTGTGGTGACTAGCTTATAGTCGATCGCATTAAACACATATGCTATTGATTATTTTAGATTTTTTTAAAAATATCAGTAGCGCATCCTGGTGCGCTACTGAAGGTAAGCAGGTACTCCTTCTCGTGCCGACTCGCAGCTCAATGCTTGAAGGAAACCAGATCCAAGCCGACATAGCATGGTTGCAACTGAGGATTTCAGAAATGTCAGCATGTGACAAAATTGATATCGTTGAGATGCGTGGAAATGACTGAGCATCGCTCACCAACGGCTTTGACCCTGAAGAGATTCGAGACCAGATTGTTTCTGCCCGAGAGCTATATAAAGGCTTGGTTGAAAAATAGCTTTCGCTAGGGATCAACCACCTTGCAGTGCAGATAAAGGCCTGCGAGTCAGGTATAAATCGTCTACGGCCTAAAGCCATACCACGGCAGGACTACGGCAGGAGCAGCTAGGCGGCTTTCCGAAAACTGCTCTGCGTTCCCCGCCTGCTTACACAGAGATTTGATCATGCCGCCTAAACAAGCCTTTCATGCTCTAGGTCGTAGCAACCTTATACGGAATTTGCAGCTATGTTTCGGTTAGCCTTCAATATCGCAGTGCTGCATTCTGTTCTGAGGCATCTCGTGCATCGCGCCGGGGTAGACATATAGGAAGCGCCAATGCTTAAGAAAGCAATCAATTTTCTCCGCGACTCTTTACTGGAGGACTTCGGCCAGCCGGCAACCCTGATAAACTTGCTTCGTGCAGACGTCGGCCTGAACAGGCACTTGGTCGAGCATGAAAAGGGTATAAGTGCAGGCGAAGTGGTGCGTTGGAACAACTTTGGCGACTTGGGGTACGAAACCAGCCGGATGTACCGACGGAGGCTCAATGGATGGACGCGCTCTCCTGGCTCCTATCAAAACTACGGCTCGACCAGCCTAGTCCGAGAGGATCTTCTTAGCTTGGGTACAGTTAGAGAGATCCAGCACTGGAACTGTGACATTCAGCAGGTCGACGGCTTTTCCGCATCGAAGTCAGAGCTGCGCAAGTTCAAAAGCATGGACGCCATGGTTGAGCGCAACTCCCAGCCGATGATCACACCCGTTACCCAAGAAAAGCTTGAAGAAAATCTCCGATGGGACGAGATCCGGATCATCTCTAGAGAAGATCACGATTACTTCTCCACTTGGGAATGGGACGGACGAGTGTTCTTGATCAACAGCGGAGGCTCCCACCACTTCGCAGCGGCTAAGTACATCGCGAAACGCATCGGGGTCAACGTCCCACTCACAGGTCGGTATAAGGTTTACGGAATTAATCAGGTTGCCTTGGCGAGTCTAAGACGAGATTTCGACATGTTTGTGTTGTCATGGCACTGCAAACAGCAAATGGACTTTCACCGAGCAATGCAGAGGTTTGAGGCGACCTACTATTGGAAGGATCTCCCACGTCCATACACTGACCAGGCGGCGATTTTCTTGCCCAACGCGGAGAAGCGCGCCGGAAAGGTATCTGATGTACTGCGTGAGGCTGGGTTTCAGGATTTAGGCCTTTACCTCCAGAAGCTGGCTAACGCTACGGTTAATCATGTCCCGGTCGTCTAGTCTGTACCGCACCCGAGCTAACATGCTCCACCGGCATGCACGTGGACGAGATGAGTTCGCTAGGCCCGTGCATACTGAGTGCTCGATACGCTGGGGCCTAGTGCCGCTACATCAGATCAACTGCGCCCAACCTGCCGCTGCCCAATCGAGATTCTCGGGTACTAGGTAACGATTACTAGCACCGGCGAGCCGGCGATTAGCGATTTCCTCTGCGGTAAGAAACAGAGATTTGGATACATCCTCTTCAGGGGTGTGGGTACTGCTTTCAGCGGGAGTGAGTAGCCACTGAGTTGCTGTGAGAGGGTTCATCGTGGCTCTACCATCGTTAATCTGGATAGCCACAAACTCTTGGCGCATGCGTTTGCCCTGCGGGCCCTGCCACCGTAACATCGCCCCAAGCATCGCTCCATCGCCAAGCTCAGGAGCCTTAATTGTCGCAGCCAAACCGCCAAAGTCATATTCGCAGGCTTTGCCCAGTAGGTATTGCATCAGCTTGGAATTGAGATCGAGCATATGAGTGCCGGGCCGGTTTGCAGCCAAAGTACGATCAAGGGTTACGTCCATACGCTGAGGAGCTTTCCGCGAAAAACCCATCTCACGCATCACTTGGTCAGAAAAGCGAATCCGCAGCAGCCTTTCTTTATGGCTTCGCTCTGCGACTTCGATGCCTAATTGATCGAACATGCCCAAAACAAAGCTGTAGAGGTGATCAGTAGTGATTTCTAGCTCATCACGCAATTCGCGTGGGTCGCTGGAAGCAGCATGGACGAACAATTCCCGCTGCTTGGCGGCGGCAGAACGCGCCTGATTTAAGGCTTCATCAATCCGCTCACGTGTGCGATCAATACCGAGCTTCGTGGCCTCTTGGAGAATGCTTTCGACATCAATCAACTCTGCAAGCTGACCAAGGATTTCGTCTTTCAGGCCATCATTGAATTCATGCTTTTGAACCCCGGCCAGGTCGGCCACCACACTATCGATGCGCTCATACATCAAGTCGACGATATTCTGATCCAAGCTATCGGCTTGCTGGATGTTGAATACGACTACTTTCTTTTTTTGCCCATAGCGATACAAACGACCGATCCGCTGAACCAGGCGCATAGGGTTCCATGGCAAATCATAGTTAACCATGACATGGCACTTGCTCTGGAGGTTAATACCCTCCCCGCCTGCTTCAGTTGAGATCAAGAAGCGGCCCTGCTCCTCAAAACGCTTGATGGCTTGTCGCCGGTCAGCGTGCTGCATCGAGCCGTTGATGAGATCGACTCGGTCAATTCCGTAGCGATCAGCAAGAGCATCTCTTAGGTAACTCTGGGTCGTGCGATATTCGGTGAAAATCAGCACCTTCTCGTCAGGATTTCCAGCGTTGATTTTGCCGATGATATCCTCTACGAACAGTTTAAGTTTTAGATCGTTTGCCTTCAGCAAGGCGGCCTCGGCAATAAGATCCTGGAGCAGTTGAACCTCGCCAGCAAAGAACTCGCGAGCATCGGTGGCGACTTGCTCTTCCCACTCACCTAGATAACGCTCGTCGCTTATCTCATCTTCGATAGCGATGGTCGCGTGATCGTCTAAAAGTCTTTGTAGCCGGTTGCATAGGGCTCGATGAATGGCAGCCGCACTGGATGCAGCAAGCTTTCGATAAACCGTCATCACGAACCCAATGGCATTGCCAGTACGACCTAGCGATTCGCCGGCGTCATACCCTTTGCGGAGATAAGCCTGAAGCGTTTTATCGAAGTCTATGGATTCTCGGCTGCTTGGCACCTGTAAAGCGCTAGTGATCTTGCCTTGGAAAATAAAATTCCCTTCAGCATCTGTCACATCCGCCTTGTGATTACGGAACACCATGTCGTGCAGAATTTCAGGCTTCAGGTTCAGCGCCATGAGCTCTGTACGCCGCTCAGGCCGCAGCAGCTCGAGCAGCGCTACGAATTTGTCCTGCATGCCTTGGTGTGGGGTGGCACTCAGCAGCAGCATGTGTTGGGTATGAGTGCGAAGATTCTTCGCTAAATCGTACCGCTCTGAGCTATCCAGCTTTAGCCCGTACTGACGGCGACTCAGTCGATGAGCCTCATCAAAAATAACCAGATCCCAAGGTTCAGCCTGAAGCAGGCTTTCCAAGTGATCTGCTTGCTTCAGTCGATCCATCGAACCGATCACGCAGTCGTACATCTTCCACTCGCGGGGCTCATCGATGAAGAAGTCCTCTCCATAAATCCTGAACTCATCAAGCTGAAATTTATCGTAAAGCTCCTCCTTCCATTGTTTGGTCAAGCCCGCAGGCGTGATGAGGAGAATACGCTTAGCCAGATCGCGCTGCCGCAAAGCATGCAACAGCATCCCGGTTTCAATCGTTTTTCCTAGCCCCACATCATCCGCGATCAACCAACTGAAGTTGCACGATGCAAGGATACGGTGCACCAGATGTATCTGGTGCGGCAAAGGATCAATTCCGAGGTGCGAAAGGGCCCCAGTATTCTCGTTCCACACCTTGATGGCGTAGGCCAGCATTCGCAGCCGCATGCGCTCTGCATCACGCGCTTCGCCTTTCTGAGCAGTGCAAAAGCGATGCTTAACGCCCTTCACTTGTCTCAAATACTGATAGGGAAGCCAATGGCGTTCACCGCGCTCAGGAAAATCAACCAACACCTGTTCGCTGCCCGCGAGAATCCGCTGTTGCATTACTACGCCCTGCCCCAGCGAGCGAACCCCGGTGGATGGATTTTCATCCACCACATCCATGCCGTTTTTAAAACCCGAGCGCACGGCTGATGCATCTACATAGGCCAACCTCCTTTCTGGAGTAAACCAATGAACCTGAAGCTCATCACCAGACTCCTTAGTGATCGCCAGCTTGACGATCCCCCGGCGTTCGCTACCGCCACCTGGTAGGGTTTGGCTGACCCAGCAGCCTGGAACGTGGGTAAGTCTAAGGTGCTTCATGCGCAGATCCTTTTTCTAGCCTTTCAATGCCAAGCGTGGGTTGGTCGATAGTGAGCGCGTGCATAGGCACGAGTGAAGCATTTGAGGATTCAGAGGTCGTGAGATCATCGTCGTCGACGATCTCATCTTCATCCTCAGCGTCTTCAAGACTTTCTGTTTCATCCATGCCATTTTGCTTTATGCTCTTCTTGGGCGGCGGCTCCTCTATCACTCGGGGCGGTTTGTCGCTGAAATAGCAACTTGGCTCTTGCGGGTGTTTGGTCGCAATCACGCCGCGACGGCGAAGAATCTGGGCCTTCTCGATTTCCAGCAAATCGTAGAACCCTAGGTCGCTGTATTCTTCAGCAGGTAAGCTACGAGGATCACAAAAATCAAAATGCTGATTGGCGGGCAAACAGCCTGGCAGACTAGAGAATTTGAACCACAAGTATCGTGCAAAGGCCCTGAATGCCCGGCGCAGGATGTTGTTCTCGTACCAGGAAGCGAAAAGCTCCTCCAAGAAGACCTCAAGCTCTTCCATCTGTGGCAGCAAATCAAATGATCGAACGATCAGCAACGCTGTAGGCCATGAGAGCACCTGGTGAGAAAGACGGCTGCTTCCGGTCTTGTCAAAAGCAATCCAGTAAATGTCGTTTTCGGCCCAGATAACCTTGATGTGTGACGCCAGGATCAGCTCCTGAGGAGTTAGACCTTTTTCGATCTCTCTTTCCAGTGCCAGACGGGTTGCGCCCCACCCGCTCATAACAAATATCTGCTGAACCAATGGGAGAGCGCTGAACGGCCAGTTAGCGCTACCAATCAATTCGGCGGCTTTCTGAAGTGCACGGTCTTGACGCGAAAGACGGTCAGATTGGCCATTAGTATCTTCGCAGGCCAATTCGTCAAAAACCTCATCCGGATCAAAGGCATAAGCTGCGTAGTCGTCATCAACATCTCGGAAGTCATCCCCAGAAACGGCACTCTCCGGTTCGTACTCTGTTTCCAGGTAAATGATCGAAAGCCCCTGCAAACCATTTTCCACGCCATCGTCATCCTCGGCAGCGTCATCGGCGAAGGTCGCAGGAACGGTCGGAAAGACTAGCCCCGAATCAGGCAATCCATAGCGTTCGCTTTCCTCATCATCGTTATCGTCGTACTCGTACTCATACTCAACGTAATCTGAGTTTTGAACCGTTGGCAGATCTACTTGAAGGGATGGGTTCGGAGTTGCGTCTGCTGAGAAACTCTCAGGCTCCGTAGGTTGCTCCGACGGTGGGACAACGTGCCAAGAACGCGTAGATCGAGTGACCATCTTGACAGTAGGGAGGCCGCCATCAGAATCGGCTGACCCTCTGGGCCGGGCAAGTTTGAGGATATTTTTGGGAGCAGGAGCCTCCTCCTCTTTCTCCTTGCCTTCCGCCGCAGCGCTTTCGGGTATGCCCGCTGTGAGCTCAGTACCCGCCCACTCCTCCCCCCTGTCATCGACGGCATCTGGGAACTCGTCGGATGTTAATTGCGAGGTGCTGCCCCAAGAAGGGTGGTCACGACCTGTCAAGTCCAGGGAGGAAGTCTGCTCGACGAAGTTGAGGGAGCTTTTGATTGCCATCGTCAACGTTTTCGGGAGAGAAGGTGCAGCAGCCCCATCCAACTCGGCCAGAACACTGGCGGAGCCATCGATAAATGCTAGGTCGCTCATAGTCGGAAGGTCGTCCTGTAGCGACTCTGCCGAAATCGTTTCGACGAACGCCTGCCGTTGGCGCTTCAACATCAGACCACGTTGCTCAGCCTTGGCGCTATCTGAAGCTCGTCCCTGGAGCAGATAAACTCGGCTGAGCAGGACAAGATCGTCAGGCTCCTCAAACTGACTGATGGATTCCTGGATAATGGTTTCTGCCGCGTCTAACTCACCCGATGCAACCAAGCTGTTAACGTCTTTGAGCAATACCTCATTGCCGCCGAGCTTGCCCTTCGTTGGTACCCTGTCGGCAGTTCGATAAGCCTGTGAATCAAAACTGAGCTCAAGCCTTCGCCGGATGAAGTCCGCAGCCTGATGGTTTCGCAGGAACTCGTTAAGCAGTCGCTTTGCGGCCTCATTTTGATTTTGAGCAACCAATAGGGAGATTGCTTCGAGCAGCCCATCCGAAGAATGGCCATCAAGGCAGGCGCGGATTTTGATGGCTAGCACCTCAGGATCTGAGGCGGCATCAGCCCAGAGTTGGCCTAGGAGGGGATCCCAATCCATGTTGAATAAAACTCCATGATTACGCTGCTTCCGCCTTGTGAACACTCAAGGCACACGAGCGATAACTGCGTCACAGCACCTTTCGGCTTATTACACCCACAGTATCGAGATTACGCTTGCGGGTAAAGGCAAACAGCCATCACCACGTCGGCTTTTTAACCAGGAAATTGATCTAGCACTAGCCTCTCTCTCAGCCATATTGCTGCTAAGAGAGGCCATGCTAATGATCGCCAAGCATCTCGTCGAGATTCCTGCTCCCATCGCATCTAGACAAGATTCAGTTCGTATCCCGCTCCACTGTGGCGACGGCAGCGGGAGCCTGGCCCCCCTCTTTCCGCTTCGCACGATGTCGTCGGTCTTGACCGCGTTGCCGCGAGCATTGCTGCTTGGCATGCATAGCCTGAGTCGCGGTTGCAATACCGGCTGGTTGACCACTCAAGTCCAAGCGCGGTGCATTCTCCATTGTGCTCATCCACTCAAGAAGGAGCAGCATTTTGTCGACCTGCTTGGCAGGGGAAAGGTCTAACTCCAGAATTTTAAGCGCGGTGATGTAGTTACGATTCCAGCGCTTCAATGGCAGCCCCATGTATCTTGGCCATCGGATATTCTTGCAAGCGCAACAGAGCATCTGAGCTGCCCAGAATGCAGGGCCAAGCTGATGAAAGCCTTCGGCGACGTCGAAACACTTTCACTAACTGCGCTTCAGTGCACCCGATGCGAAGCTACATCGCAATTTGGTGATGTGGTTAGCTCAATGCTTACTGGAAAATATTTCTCTGACCTTTACATTGCAGCCACCCAGGGTGGTGAAGGCCCCTTGGATCTCTGCGAACACTGTTACCACGACTCGTACGTTGTCGAGGAGCAACGCTGCGCCATTTGTGGAGATGGCCCGAAAGCTCCTGAGTGTAGGCAATGCGGCGCTCCACTTGATGACGAAGCACACATTGAGGAAATCCATTCGGATGCGCTATGCGATCATTGTCGATACATGCTGGAAATGGATTAGACAGACGCCCTTACTCCCGTTACGTGATTCGTTTTGTGCTAGTGGCTAGGGTGTATCCTCGGACAAGGGTAAGCCTGCCCGCGCCTAAGGAACCATCATTGACTGAGATTCCACGTGTACCAGGAAGAGCCTACCAAGTGACTCGTGATCCTGAACGCTTGCTCATCGAAAAGCGAGCCGAGGCTCTCTCACTTTTAGACTATCACTGGTATTGGACGACATACGGCTATTCATGCTGAGCAGAGGCTCAAAGAGGCAGCTCGTTCAGCAAAGGTTGGTGGCATGTATGTATGGTGTCCCAGGCGGGGTTCGAACCTGCAACCTTCCCCTTAGGAGGGGGATGCTCTATCCAATTGAGCTACTGAGACACTGCGTGCCGACACACCGATCGGTGCCAGCGAGGACGGCGTGCATCTTAGCGGCATGTGGCGCTTTTGTCATGTCGTCATTGCCCTTCGACCCTGTAGCCGATGTCGCCTGGAAACACGGCCCGATAAACCGATCATGCAATTTGCAACACCCCAAAAAGCCATCATTGCAAAACGCACTGTAGAGCACTTTTTTTGATTTGATAAGTAACTGATTTAATAGGATTTTTTATCATTTTCTGATTGGCATGCAGACTGCATTATTGATATCTGTGGAACACATCTCATCCCAAACGGTCGGGCACAGGTACTGGAAAATGAACAAGACTCTCTCAGCGTTGAATGCGGCAGCTCTGGTGGCTCTGGTGGCATTTCATTTCCAGGATTCTGGTATCAAGGACGCTCAGGCCATCACGCCTGCTCCTGTGCACCACCAGATCAGTCAGGCGCCAAAGCTGGCCATCATGACTGACCGCGTTGCAAGCGCGGCGATGCTGGCTAATGACGATGATGAGTCACTTCAGTTTCCACGCGCCGAACAGCGCTGGGTTTTCTGATAACGCCCGCAACGACCCTTTCAAGAGAGAGTAGCCATGTCAAAATCCGCGTTGTCATTTCTGGTCCTGGCGATCATGGCTGTCGTTGTCGACCTTTTGCTTCCTGTTAATGCACAAGCCATGAGTATCGCTGCAAATATCGCCGCCGGTGTGTTCGCCAGTCTCTTCGTGGTTGCGCTGTTCGTCGGTCGTCGCTTCAAGTTCGACCCGGTGCTTCGCTGACAGCGAAGCTACCTGCAGCAATTTGCCCGGTCGTCTGACCGTTCGCATCCAGAATTTCCCCCTCCTTTAGAAGAAACCTCCTGCATCGCAGCCAACCCTTGGTCGGCTAACCTCGCTCACGCTGAATTTAGACGCATACTCAGAGTCAAATGGCCATGATCGTTAAAAAGGCTCGGTGGCGTGCCCTTTTATCCGGGGACAAATGCGATGACTTTGCAAATTCGCTCGCATTTCTGATAATTGGTGCTGGCAATACGCCGCTACCTGAGTCAATATTTGTCACAGAATTGACGCCAAGGATTCGACGTAATACGGCATGATGTCGGCCCCTTGGAACCCCGGTTGAACATTTGGCCAAAATGATTGTCAGACTGTGACAATCTTGCGGCCACTTGCTAGAACCGCTTCCCCTGAACTAACCGGTTAAATATATGAGCCCTATGAAACAGGCTACTTATTCCAGCCGCACGGCTGACAAGTTCGTCGTTCGCCTACCAGACGGCATGCGTAATCGCGTGCAAGAGGTAGCCAAGAATCATCACCGCAGCATGAACTCGGAGATCATTGCTCGTCTCGAACAAAGCCTGATTCAGGAAGGTGCTCTTGGTGATGAACCAAGCCTGCGTCTCGATAGTCCTGAGCTGTCCTTGCACGAACGCGAGCTGCTGCAACGCTTTCGTCAGCTTTCACATCGTCAACAGAACGCCCTTGTTTCGCTGATTGCTCATGACACGGAACTCGCTTCCGAAGAGTCCTGAGATTTGACGTAACAGACAAAGGCCAGCGAAAGCTGGCCTTTTTCGTTATAGCCTTTTTGTAGTCTTTCTCTTTATTAGTCGTCGGCTTATTGTGTTACACAGCGACATGAAGACTTGGCCGAAGCATAAAAAACCGCCTGATCACGGCGGTTTTTTATTTCAAAAGACTGTAAGAGTCGCGAGACTTAGAGCAGAAAAATCGTCGCCAGCCCTAGAAAGATGAAGAAGCCGCCGCTGTCGGTCATCGCCGTAATCATGACGCTTGCCCCCATCGCCGGATCTCGTCCCAGGCGGGAAAGCGCCATGGGAATGGAAACGCCCATCAGCGCTGCCAGCAACAGATTCAGCGTCATGGCTGCGGTCATGACCACACCCAGCGACCAGCTGTCATACAGCAGGTAGGCGACCACGCCGATCACACCCCCCCATATCAGGCCGTTGATCAGGCCGACAGCGAGCTCCTTGCGCAGCAATCGCGCGGTATTACCGGTATTGACCTGGTCCAGCGCCATCGCGCGCACGATCATGGTGATGGTCTGATTACCGGAGTTGCCACCGATCCCGGCCACGATAGGCATCAGCGCAGCGAGCGCCACCAGCTTCTCGATGGAGCCTTCGAACAGGCCGATCACACGCGAGGCCAGAAACGCGGTTACCAGATTGACTGCCAGCCAGGCCCAGCGGTTGCGCAGCGAACGCCATACCGACGCGAAGATGTCTTCTTCTTCACGCAGACCCGCCATGTTGAGGACTTCGCTTTCGCTTTCCTCACGAATCAGATCGACCATTTCATCGATGGTCAAACGGCCAATCAGCTTGCCGTTCTTGTCCACCACCGGCGTGGAGATAAGGTCGTAACGCTCGAACGCCTGTGCCGCATCGTAGGCATCGTCTTCCGGGTGAAAGCTGACCGGATCGTTGGCCATGACTTCGCCAACCTGCTTCTCCGGATCATTGACCAGCAGACGCTTGATCGGCAGCACGCCCTTGAGCACCCCCTCGGAATCGACTACGAACAGTTTGTCGGTGTGACCGGGCAGCTCTTTGAGCCTGCGCAGGTAGCGCAGCACGACTTCAAGGCTGACGTCCTCACGGATCGTCACCATCTCGAAGTCCATCAATGCACCGACCTGATCCTCGTCATAGGACAGGGCCGACCGCACGCGCTCACGCTGCTGTGAATCCAGTGTTTCCATGAGCTCGTGAACGACGTCGCGGGGCAACTCGGGAGCAAGGTCGGCCAGTTCGTCGGCGTCCATGTCCCGTGCCGCCGCGAGCAACTCATGATCGTCCATGTCGGCGATCAGGGTTTCACGAACGGAATCGGATACTTCAAGAAGAATGTCGCCGTCGCGATCGGCCTTGACCAGCTGCCAGACGGTCAGACGGTCTTCCAGGGGCAAGGCTTCAAGGATATAAGCGACGTCGGCAGAGTGAAGGTCTTCGAGCTTGCGTTGCAACTCGACGAGGTTCTGCCGGTGAACCAGGTTTTCTACACGGTCCTGATGCTGACCTTCCTGACGGTGGGTCAGGTCTTCAACAATACGCTGGCGCTGCAGCAGATCGACAACCTGAGCCAGGCGATCCTGCAAGCTTTCCTGCGTTTTTTTTACTTCTCTTTCGGTCATAGGCGAACTCCACTCCCAGCAGCGGGGCACGCCGGGAGATCAATCAGTTAATTCATGATTGTTGAAAAACATTATCGAGTAACGACTGGGTATGTCCATGGAGGTGTTCCACAAGCCCCGGCGGAGCTGACGGGCGCAATGATACACCGCTTTGAGCGAAGCGCACGCGAGAAAATTCAGCTCAGAACAACCGTTTGCAGTGCAAACCTGCACAACTCCGTAAGCCAGCCAGGGTTCGACGTCACATTCAGCCAATAAAACACGCTCGCCCCGTCCAAAGGCGGGCGTTAGCCTTTGCTGACACCCGTCACGGAGGACCCTGGGCATGCGACCTGCCAATCATCTGCTGCTGTGGAGCGCCCTGCTCTGCCTACCTGCAACTGCAACCGCCAGCAACGTGCATCGCTGCGAGGATGCATCCGGAAAGATTACGTTTACCACCCTGGGATGCCCGGATGGGCACAGCAGCCGTCTGCAGAAAGCCTTCAATGCGCCGCCGGGAACCCGTATCGATGTGCTTCCGCCCGCCGACACTGCGCATACTGTGCGTGAAAAACCGGCAGACCGGACAGTTGTCGTGGTCGGCACACGCGATGATGGCTGCGGCAACCGCCTGAGCGCCGAACAGCGCCGGACTGCGATCATCAACCAGCGCACCCCTCCCGGTATGACGCAGCGTGATGTCGAGAGCCTGCTGGGGCGCCCCGACAAAGTCACCCACCGCAACGGAGAATTGCATTACGTGTACAACCAGAAAAAAGGCCGCAGCCATAAGGTGACATTTGACGAGCACGGATGCGTTAAAGGAAAACGCTAGAAAGCAAAAAGCCCACATCTTTCGATGTGGGCTTTTCGTTTGTATGGTGCACTCGACAGGATTCGAACCTGTGACCGCTCGGTTCGTAGCCGAGTACTCTATCCAGCTGAGCTACGAGTGCATTGGTGTTTTTAGACCAGATCACCTCTGGTTGGAGCCAGTTATCGGAAACCTTGTAATTGCTTACAACACTTCAAACAACTTTAAATGGTGCACTCGACAGGATTCGAACCTGTGACCGCTCGGTTCGTAGCCGAGTACTCTATCCAGCTGAGCTACGAGTGCATGTGTTGGTGCCGCGCATTATAGGTCGTAAGATTGTTTAGTCAAGCACTTTTTCCAGTAAATTCAACAACTTACAGATCAAGCCCAATCTTACGCACTACATAAATAATGGCGGAGAACGGGGGATTCGAACCCCCGACACCCTTTTGAGGTGTACTCCCTTAGCAGGGGAGCGCCTTCGGCCACTCGGCCAGCTCTCCGCAACACGGGGCGTATAATAACCACCCTTTTCCCCGTTTGCAAACCAAAAATTCAATAAAAATTAATGGCTTGGTTCTTCGTCCTTCTCTTTCTTGATACGCAGGTAAATCTCTTCACGGTGGACAGCGACTTCCTTGGGCGCATTGACACCAATACGCACCTGATTACCCTTCACTCCGAGCACGGTGACGGTGATTTCACCATCCCCAATGATCAGGCTTTCCGCGCACCGACGAGTCAGAATCAGCATACTTTTCTCCTTACGCCTTTATTCAGGGACAACAGTCTGCAACCTATAGGCAGTGACACTAGCAAAACGCCATGACCACTACCTGTATATCGACTAACGCAAAGAAAACAAAAGCCCTTCTGCGCAGCACCCGAAAGACGCGGTCACGCCGCGCCCTTCGATGACAGGGTCATTCACCCTGCCGCGGAGCATCCAGCTCAAAGGCCGTGTGCAATGCGCGCACAGCCAACTCCAGGTATTTCTCTTCGATGACCACGGAAACCTTGATTTCCGATGTGGAGATCATCTGGATATTGATGCTCTCCTTGGCCAGCGCTTCGAACATACGACTCGCAACGCCGGCATGCGAGCGCATGCCGACGCCGACGATGGACACCTTGGCGATCTTGGTATCGCCGGACACTTCACGCGCGCTGATTTCACGCGCGGTGGCTTCGAGCACCTGCAAGGCCGCCTGATAGTCGTTGCGATGGATCGTGAAGGTGAAATCGGTGGTGTTATCGTGCGAGACGTTCTGCACGATCATGTCCACTTCGATATTGGCCGCGCTGATCGGGCCGAGAATCTTGAACGCCACGCCGGGGGTGTCTGGCACACCACGGATGGTCAGCTTGGCTTCATCGCGGTTGAAGGCGATGCCGGAAATGATCGGCTGTTCCATGGATTCCTCTTCATCGATTGTAATAAGGGTGCCCGGCCCCTCTTTGAAGCTGTGCAGAACGCGCAGCGGGACATTGTATTTGCCGGCGAATTCGACCGCACGGATCTGCAGCACCTTGGAACCGAGGCTGGCCATTTCCAGCATCTCTTCGAAGGTGATCTTGTCGAGGCGCTGGGCCTGCGACACGACACGCGGATCGGTGGTGTAGACGCCATCGACGTCGGTGTAGATCTGGCACTCGTCCGCTTTCAGCGCCGCCGCCAGGGCAACACCGGTCGTGTCCGAGCCACCACGGCCGAGGGTGGTGATATTGCCGTGTTCGTCGACACCCTGGAAACCGGCGACCACCACCACGCGACCCGCTTTCAGGTCGGAGCGGATCTTCTGGTCGTCGATCTGCAGAATGCGCGCCTTGTTGTGCGCGCTGTCGGTGAGAATACGTACCTGATTGCCGGTGTAGGACACCGCCGGAACGCCACGCTTCATCAAGGCCATCGCCAGCAGCGCGATGGTGACCTGCTCGCCCGTGGAGACAATGACATCCAGCTCACGGGGAACCGGCTGATCACTGATCTGCCTGGCCAGCTCGATCAGACGATTGGTTTCACCGCTCATGGCCGACAGCACGACCACCAGGTCGTCACCCGCCTCACGGAATTTCTTGACCTTGTCGGCCACCTGCTCGATGCGCTCTACAGAGCCCACGGAGGTGCCGCCAAATTTCTGTACGATTAAAGCCATCTCAAAGCCGCCTCAAATCCCGTTAAGAGCACCCATTAACATTCGAGTCCAAGTGCGGCCTGCCGGTGTGCGGCAGGCCCGCTGACCCGACTCAGATACCCTGCTCTACAAAAGGAACGGCCAGTGCCAGCGCTGAATCCAGCGCACCGGCATCGACACCACCGCCTTGAGCCATATCAGGACGACCACCACCTTTACCACCCACGGCGGCAGCTGCCTGCTTCATCAAATCACCGGCTTTGAGTTGGCCAGTCAGGTCCTTGGTCACGCCTGCGACCAAGACAACCTTGTCCTCATGAACACTGCCGAGCAGGATCACTGCGCGGCCGAGCTTGTTCTTCAACTGATCGACAAGCGCCAACAGCGCCTTGCCGTCCTGACCATCCAGGCGCGTGGCCAGAACCTTGACCCCTTTGACATCCAGCGCCGCTGACGACAGGTCGTCACCGGCGGCACTGGCTGCCTTGGCTTGCAGTTGTTCCAGTTGTTTTTCCAGCAGACGGTTGCGTTCAATCACCGCCGTCAGCTTGTCCAGCAGGTTGTCGCGATTGCCTTTGACCAGCGTCGCGGCTTCCTTGAGTTGATCCTCGGCCGAATTCAGCCAGGCCAGCGCCGCAGCGCCGGTGACGGCCTCGATACGGCGCACGCCTGCTGCAACACCGCCCTCACTGACGATCTTGAACAGCGCGATGTCACCGGTACGGCTGGCGTGAATGCCACCGCACAGCTCGACGGAGAACTCGCCGCCCATGCTCAGCACACGAACGCTGTCACCGTACTTCTCGCCGAACAGCGCCATGGCGCCCTTCTTCTTCGCCGTGTCGATATCGGTTTCTTCGGTCATTACCTCGGTGTTCTTGCGAATCTCGGCGTTGACGATATCTTCCAGCGCGCGCAGTTGCTCGGCCTTGATCGCTTCGAAGTGGCTGAAGTCGAAGCGCAGGCGCTGACTGTCAACCAGCGAGCCTTTCTGCTGAACGTGCTCACCCAGCACCTGACGCAATGCGGCGTGCAGCAAGTGAGTGGCCGAATGGTTCAATTTGGTTGCATCGCGAACTTCATCAGCCACTTGTGTTTCAACCTGCGCGCCAACGCTCAGGCTGCCGGACGCCACAACGCCGTGGTGCAGGAAGGCACCGCCGGTCTTGGTGGTATCACTGACGTCAAAGCGCGCGTCACCGGCCTGCAGGAAACCGCTGTCACCGATCTGACCGCCCGACTCGGCGTAGAACGGGGTGATGTCGAGAATCACCACGCCCTCTTCGCCTTCATTCAGGTGAGAAACCGACTGGCCTTCCTTATAGAGGGCCACGACGCTGGCGCTGCCAGTGGTCGCCGAGTAACCGGTAAACTGCGTGGCCACATCGACCTTGACCAGGCTGTTGTAATCCATGCCGAACGAGCTGGCCGAACGGGCGCGCACGCGCTGGGCGTCCATTTCACGCTCGAAGCCTGCTTCGTCGAGGGTCAGGTTACGCTCGCGGGCGATGTCACCGGTCAGGTCCATCGGGAAACCGTAGGTGTCGTACAGCTTGAACACCACTTCGCCCGGAACCACCGTGCCTTTGAGGTCGGCCAGATCCTGCTCGAGAATTTTCAGACCTTGCTCGAGGGTCTTGGCGAACTGCTCTTCTTCGCCTTTCAGAACGCGTTCGATGTGCGACTGCTGTTGCACCAGCTCAGGGAACGCAGACCCCATCTCGGCAACCAGCGCGGCAACGATCTGGTAGAAGAAGCTGCCCTTGGCACCCAGCTTGTTGCCGTGACGGCAGGCGCGACGAATGATGCGGCGCAGTACATAACCACGCCCTTCGTTGGACGGCAGCACGCCGTCGGCGATCAGGAAGCCGCACGAACGGATGTGGTCAGCCACGACTTTCAGCGAAGCCTGGTTGTCATTGCTGCAACCAATGGCCTTGGCCGACGCAGCCAGCAGGCTCTGGAACAGATCGATTTCATAGTTGGAGTGCACGTGCTGCAGCACCGCACTGACACGCTCCAGGCCCATGCCGGTATCGACCGACGGTGCCGGCAGCGGGTGCAGCACGCCATCCGCAGTCCGGTTGAACTGCATGAATACGTTGTTCCAGATTTCGATGTAACGGTCGCCGTCTTCTTCCGGCGAGCCTGGCGGGCCGCCCCAGATTTCCGGGCCGTGATCGAAGAAAATCTCGCTGCAAGGACCGCACGGGCCGGTATCACCCATGGTCCAGAAGTTATCGGAGGCGTACGGTGCGCCTTTGTTGTCGCCAATACGGACCATGCGCTCGGCGGGGACGCCGATCTCCTTGGTCCAGATGTCGTAGGCTTCGTCGTCAGTGGCGTACACCGTGACCCAGAGTTTTTCCTTGGGCAGGTTGAGCCATTTTTCGGAGGTCAGGAAGGTCCAGGCGTAGGTGATGGCATCACGCTTGAAATAGTCACCGAAGCTGAAGTTGCCCAGCATTTCGAAAAAAGTATGGTGACGAGCGGTATAGCCGACGTTTTCCAGGTCGTTGTGCTTGCCACCGGCACGCACGCATTTCTGACTGGTAACGGCGCGGGTGTAGGCACGCTTTTCCTGGCCCAGGAAGCAATCCTTGAACTGGTTCATGCCTGCGTTGGTGAACAGCAGGGTTGGGTCATTGCCCGGAATCAAGGAGCTTGAAGCGACACGGGTGTGGCCTTGCTCTTCGAAGAAGCCAAGGAAGGCTTCACGGATTTCTGCGCTTTTCATAGGTTCTTCCACGGAGACTGCGGCCAGAGGCAAGTGCAAAACGTCAAATGACGTAGCGACGGCAAAGGGCCGCATTATATAGGCGTTGCGCCCTCGGTACAGTGTGTTTGTGCGATAGAAACAAGTAACTGGATTATCGGCATGTCATGAATGTTCAAAGGCTGCGAATGCGGCGATGACCTGTTCGACCTGAGCGCGCGACACGTTCAGGTGGGTCACCATGCGTAGCCGCGACGCGGCCGTGAGTACGATGCCCCGCTCGGCGCAGAACGCTTTGAGCGATGCCGCGCGTTCGCCGATCTGCACATAGACCATATTGGTCTGTACCGGCTCGACAGGGTAGCCAAGCCCGCTCAGGCCTTCAGCCAGAAACGCCGCGTTGGCATGGTCATCTGCCAACCGCTCGACCTGATGATCCAGCGCATAGAGCCCTGCCGCAGCCAGCCCTCCAGCCTGACGCATGCCACCGCCAAGCATCTTGCGCAAGCGGCGGGCCTTGGCGATCAACGGCTGCGAACCGCACAGCACCGAGCCGATCGGCGCGCCCAGCCCCTTGGAGAGACAGACCGAAACCGAATCGAAGTGCCGGGTGATCTCATGGACATCGACACCCAGCCTGACCGCGGCGTTGTACAGCCTCGCGCCGTCCAGATGCAGGGCGAGCCCCTTTTCCAGGGTCAGGGTACGCGCGGCAGCCAGATAGTCCAGGGGCAGCACCTTGCCCTGCATGGTGTTTTCCAGGGCCAGCAGGCGCGTGCGGGCGAAGTGAAAGTCATCGGGCTTGATGGCGTCGAGCACCTGCTGCAGGTCCAGGGAGCCGTCGGCCTGCACCTCCAGCGGCTGCGGCTGAATGGAGCCCAGCACTGCCGCACCACCACCCTCGTACTTATAGGTGTGGGCCTGCTGACCGACGATGTACTCATCGCCACGCTCACAGTGCGCCATCAGTGCCAGCAGATTGCTCATGGTGCCCGACGGCACGAACAGCGCGGCATCGAACCCGAGGCGTCCGGCAAGCGTCGCTTCGAGCAGATTGACGGTAGGGTCCTCGCCGTAGACATCATCGCCAACGGGCGCACGTGCCATGGCATCGAGCATGCCGGCCGTGGGCAGAGTCACTGTGTCGCTGCGCAGATCGATGACAGTCACGAAAAAGCTCCCTGAAGTTGAAGATCGATAATGCATGCAACCTTTGGCTTGCAACAAGGCATTACTGAGGCTGCAGTACATGATAATCAAGCGCCGCGGCTCTCGATACTCCGAGCCCTTATAAGAAAAAGGCAGGTATACCGTACGAAAGTGTCCATGCATGATCCAGCGAACTATGATAAAAATCTCGCGCCGGCCACGTAAAGTGACGGCAACGTTCTCAGGGCGGGGTGCAATTCCCCACCGGCGGTAATGACGCGCAATGCGTCTAGCCCGCGAGCGCTTGGGGGTCGTGGCGTAGGCCGCGATCTGCAAGGTCAGCAGACCCGGTGTGATTCCGGGGCCGACGGTCATAGTCCGGATGAAGAGAGAGCGGGATTGGTGTCAGCAAGAACGTCTGTAAAACCTATCCATGAACGACATCGTTCAGGAGGCTTTCCTACGCAGCTTGAATCCCTTTCGATCCAAATGCCCTGTTTTTTCCATAAACAGGAGTCAGAACACGTGCAACCAACTGCAATCGACAGCAAAAGCAAAAGTCACGCAAACGAGCGTGTCGCGTTCATCCAGGCCTGTTGGCACAAGGATATCGTCGACCAGAGCCGTAAAGGTTTTATCGCCGAGATGGCCAATCAGGGCTACGCCGAAAGCGATATCGACATCTTTGAAGTGGGCGGCGCCTTTGAAATCCCGCTGCATGCAAAACTGCTGGCCAATACCGGCCGCTACGCTGGCATCGTCGGCGCCGCACTGGTAGTGGACGGCGGCATCTATCGTCACGAATTCGTCGCGCAGTCAGTGGTCAGCGCGCTGATGCAGGTCCAGCTGGAAACCGAAGTACCGGTGTTCTCCGTGGTCCTGACACCGCATCACTTCCATGCGGGCGAAGAGCATCAGAAGTTCTTCTTCGATCACTTCGTGCACAAGGGCGAAGAAGCGGCCAAGACCTGCGCGGACACCCTGACCAAGGTACGCAGCCTGCGCCGTCTGGATGCACAGCAGAAAGCGGCCTGCTGAGACGCAGCATCGGTAGGTGTCCTCCCGGACACCTACCGCTCCTCACGCTCCAGCGTGGGAATGCCGTTCTGGACGCTCTGCGCCCGGTCCTGAGGGTGCGGAGCGATCAGCCGAGGCTATCCGCATCAGTGGGTACGATCAGAATCCCCGCCCGCAGGCCGTTTTTGACCCTGGGGTTGGGGAAGATGATCCTCGCGCCCTCTTCTTCCACTACCCAGCGTGAACCACCCGCGTCTTCGGCCAGCACGTAGCCCTTTTCCAGCGGGGAGAAGTTCTCGACGTCATCGGCCAGGTTGAAGGTGAACGCATCGGTGCGCTTGATCACTTCCCGCGCCACGCTGAACAGCTGCAACCCTTCAAGATCGTCATCCCGCTCGGGCTCGGTGCCTTCGATGAGCTGCTCGAGACACACGCGCAGTGGCCCAAGATTGACCTGCTGGTTCTGCCCGAACGGCCGCGCCTTGCCCAGTTCCAGAGTGAAAGCCTCGGCCCCCAATTGATCATAGGTGTAGGCGCTGAACACAATGGACGGCTTGTTCTGCAGCAGCACCGCACTCATGCCCGCCGCCCGCAGCCGGGCCAGCTCGAGCCGGGAATGCTGACGTCCTTCCTTCCACGGGTACAGCGCGAACTGCTCGATCGTCGAGCCACGAATGGCGGTGTGCAGATCGTAGTGCAGCCGATAGCGCTCCGGCAGGCTGAAAAAGCTGGCGGCCAGTCGTTCCAGCTCGCAGGCCCGCAAGGCCTCGGCGCCACCGCTTTGCAGATGGCGGCCATTGAACAGCCGGTTGACATCCTGCTCGACAAAACGCGCCCCGCGTCGCATCGCATCGGGATTGCCGAACAGGAACAGAATACGTGCGCGCGGTTTCAGGTCGCCGCGCGCGATGCTGCGGATCAATTCATCCAGCAGCTCGATGGGTGCAGTCTCGTTGCCGTGGATGCCGGCAGACAGCAGCAGGTCAGTGCCATTGTCACGAGCCTCTGGCGGGCGGACTTCCAGTGCGCCCTCGCCCATCCAGCGCATGCGCACGCCTTCGACGGTCAGTTGAGTCTTCTCCGCCGGCTCACGTCCAGCCAGGGTCAGTTCAAGCAGTTTGCCGAGGGCGAGCATGGCGCGCTTCCTTAGTGGTTGCAGTCAGGACCGTGAACGTGACCGTCTTCCTCGACGCCCATGTCGGCTGGCTCCATTTCCAGTTGCAGGCTGACCAGGTTGGTCGCCAGCGGACGCAGCAGCAGGTTGGCGTATTCGGCATCGTCTTCTTCGACGTCAACGCCGATCAGCAACTGGCCACGGCCATCCTGCTGAATCCACAATTCCTTGCCCTGCCAGATGACGGCAACGCGGGTGCAGGACGTTTCCAGCTGGGTGCCATCAGTGTCTTCAAGGATCAGTTGCAGGGCGTCGCTCATATAAAAATGCTCTCTATCAAGGAAATAGTGCGCCGGACAGCGGCCCGACGCGCAGGATGCTTCAATTCAGTTGAAACGGATAAACCGCGCCCAGTTTAAGGATTTGCGTCAGTTCATCCAATGCCGTGCGGCATTCGGTGAGTAATCGGGGGTCGGCCAGATCGCTTTCACTCATGCGGTCCCGGTAGTGCCTGTCGACCCACTGCGTCAACGTTTCGTACAACGGCGCAGTCATGATCACCCCCGGATTCACCGCCGCCAGCTCGGTGTCATTGAGCGCCACCCGCAGGCGCAGACAGGCCGGGCCGCCGCCGTTCTGCATACTTTGCTTGAGGTCGAACACCTTGACCTCGGCAACCGGGCTGTCATCGGCGATCAGTCGTTGCAGGTAAGCCCAGACGCTCGCGTTAGCCTGGCACTCCTGCGGCACGATCAGCAGCATCGAGCCGTCGGGACGCGACAACAGCTGGCTATTGAACAGGTAGGAGCGCACGGCATCCTGAACCGAGACCTCGGCACGCGGTACGCAAATCGCGCGCAACTGCCCGCCGACACGACCGAGTTTGTCGCGCAGCTCATTGAGCATCGGTTCGGTATTGAGGAACGCGTCCTGGTGATAGAACAAGACCTCACCGTTGCCGACCGCAATCACATCGTTATGGAACACCCCCTGATCAATGACCGCCGGGTTCTGCTGACCATAAACCACGCCGGCCTCGCTCAGACCGTGCAGCCGCGCAACGGCGCGTGACGCCTCCAGGGTCTGACGGGCCGGGTACTTCTGCGGTGCCGGGTAACGCGTGTCGAACGCACTGCGGCCAAACACGAAAAACTCCACACCGGCCTCGCCGTAATCACGACAGAAACGGGTGTGGTTGGCAGCGCCTTCATCGCCAAACTGCGCGACAGCCGGTAACGCAGGGTGATGAGCGAAATGTTTTGCATCCGCGAACATGGCGCCGAGCACGCGAGTGGTGGTCGGATGCTCGATGCTGCGGTGGTATTTACAGTTGAGATTGGCCGCCGTGAAATGCACACGCCCATCGGCAGTGTCGGCACTGGGGCTGACCGTGGCCGCGTTGGCCACCCACATGCTGGATGCCGAGCAACTGGCGACCAGCAACGGCATGTCCTGACGGGCCGCTTTTTCAATCACCTGCTCATCGCTGCCGGTGAAGCCCAGACGGCGCAGGCCGGACACATCAGGACGCTCCTGCGGCGCCAGCACGCCCTGGGTAAACCCCAGGTCCATCAGCGCTTTCATTTTCGCCAGGCCTTGCAGCGCCGCCTCACGCGGGTTGGCGCTTTGCTGGCTGTTACTCTGGGAGGCAACGTTACCGTAGGACAACCCGCCGTAGTTGTGGGTTGGCCCGACCAGACCGTCAAAATTCACTTCACAGGACTTCATCGGCAAGGCTCCGTGGATCTGTTTTTATAAGCAATCGTGCGCACACTGTCAGCTCAACCTGATACCGGGAGTCAGTGTCGCAGGCAGCGTCAGGCTGCCCGCCTCCAGCGAAGCCACCGGATAGGCGCAGTAATCGGCCGCATAATAGGCGCTGGCGCGGTGGTTGCCCGAGGCGCCTACCCCGCCGAACGGCGCACTGCTGGCGGCTCCGGTCAACGGCTTGTTCCAGTTGACGATCCCGGCACGGCTGTGCAGCCAGAACTGCTGGTAACGCGCTTCGGAGTCAGACAGCAGACCTGCCGCCAGGCCATACCGGGTGGCGTTGGCTTCGGCGATGGCGGCATCGAAACCGGCGTAGCGGATGACTTGCAGCAGCGGGCCGAACAGCTCTTCGTCGGGGCGCTCGGGCACCGCACTGACATCGATAATGCCAGGCGTCAGCAATGCCGCGCCGGGCTGCGGCTGGCGCATTTCCAGCAGGGTCAGCGCGCCGTTGGCGAGCAGATTGCGCTGCGCGTCGAGCAAGGCGCGTGCAGCCTCCAGCGAAATCACCGAGCCCATAAACGGCGCAGGCTGCTGATCGAACGCCCCGGCTTCGATAGTAGCGCTGACCCCAACCAGTCGTGCCAGCAGGGCATCACCCCAGTCGCCTTCGGGCACCAGCAGACGACGCGCACAGGTGCAGCGCTGGCCTGCGGAAATGAAGGCCGACTGAATGATGGTGTACACTGCGGCATCGATGTCCTGAACCTGATCGACGATCAACGGATTGTTACCGCCCATTTCCAGCGCAAGGATCTTGTCCGGCCGACCGGCGAACTGCTGGTGCAGCGCATTGCCGGTGCGGCTCGACCCGGTGAAGAACAGGCCGTCGATACCCGGATTGGCGGCCAGCGCGATACCGGTTTCGCGACCGCCCTGCAGCAGGTTCAGAACCCCGGCAGGCAGTCCGGCTTCGATCCAGCACTTGACGGTCAGCTCAGCGACTTTCGGTGTCAGTTCGCTGGGTTTGAACAGCACCACGTTGCCCGCCAGCAAGGCCGGGACGATATGCCCGTTGGGCAGATGCCCGGGAAAGTTGTACGGGCCGAACACGGCGACCACGCCGTGCGGCTTGTGGCGCAGTACCGCAGTGGCGTCGCCCAGTGGCCCGCTCTTTTCACCGGTTCGTTCGCGATAGCTCTGCACCGAGATGGCAATCTTGTTGACCATGCTGGTCACTTCGGTCGCCGACTCCCACAACGGTTTGCCGGTTTCTTCACCGATGCACTGCGCCAGCGCGTCGGCGTGATGCTTGAGACGTGCAGCGAAGGCCTCCAGTACCGCGATGCGCTGATCCAGAGACAGCAGTGCCCAGCCGGGAAATGCCTGACGCGCCGCCTGCACCGCCTGCTCGACCTGCGCGGCGCTCGCGCCACGCCCGGACCACAGCACCTGCTGGGTCACCGGGTTCAGCGAATTGACCACCTCACCCTGCCCGTCCTGCCACACACCTGCGATGTAAAGGCTATTCATCAAACGCCCTCCCGCGCCGCAGACAAGGGCACCGCGCGCACATTGTCGCCCGCACTCATGCGCAGCCGCCTGGCAGTCTGCGGAGCGACGACCAGCGTGCCGGCAGCAAAACGCGCAGCGCCTACCGTGATGCGGCAGTCTTCACGCTTGCGGTTGTAGATCAGGAACTGTGGAGCGTCGTCACCTGGCGTGCCGATGGCCAGCACCAGCGCCTGGCTGTCCTTGATTGCGCGAATCTTGCCGGTCTCGCACTCGATGGCCGGGCCGGCATCGAAGATGTCGACATAACCCTGATACGAAAAGCCTTCGCTCTTGAGCATGGTCAGCGCAGGCTCGGTGTCGGCATGCACCCGACCGATCACGTTGCGTGCGTCTTCGGAAAGAAAGCAGCTGTACAACGGAAACTTGGGCATCAGCTCGGCGATGAATGCCTTGTTGCCCACGCCGGTCAGGTAATCGGCCTGGCTGAATTCCATCTTGAAGAAGTGCCGCCCCAGACTTTCCCAGAACGGCGAACGGCCCTGCTCATCGGACATGCCGCGCATTTCGGCAATGATCTTGTTGCCGAACAGCTTGGGAAATTCGGCGATAAACAGCATCCGCGCCTTGGACAGCAGGCGGCCGTTGAGGCCGTTACGCGAATCACTGTGCAGGAACAGCGAGCACAGCTCGGAATTGCCGGTCAGGTCGTTGGCCAGGAACAGGGTCGGAATTTCCCGATAGATGTTCAGTTCCTGTGAAGCGCTGACGGTCAGGCCGACCCGGTAGTTGTACCAGGGCTCACGCAGACCGACCGCTCCGGCGATGGCGGAAATGCCCACCACCCGGCCGTCATCATCTTCCAGCACGAACAGGTAATCGGCATCGCCGCGCTCGGCTTCGCCGCGAAAGGTCTTTTCAGCCCAGCCTACCCGGTGCGCCAGACGCTGCTCATTGGCGGGCAGGGTCGTCAGACCGGCGCCGGTGCTGCGCGCCAGCTCGATCAACGCGGGCAGGTCGCTGCTGCGTACAGGACGAACGATCATGTTATCTCCTCAGCGGCTCATCGAGAGCCTTGAAACTCGCTAATCGGCTATCGAACGTCCGGTTCAGACCGCGACAATCCGCACACTGGCACCTTCACCAACACCCAGGGCATCGGCAGCCTGGAGGCTCAACACCACCGGCCTGCCGGGCGCCCAGTCCAGTTCCAGCAGCACCGCGCGGTAGTCCTGCAACAGGCCATTGGCGATCAGATACAGACGCCCGCCCTTGCCGACATCGCTGCTTTGCCCGGCCTCGACCTTGACCGGAACCAGACGGCTCTGGGCAATCGAGCGAATCCCGGACACCCGCGCATGCAGCGTCGGCCCACCGTCGAAAATGTCGATGTAGTGATCGGTTTCAAAGCCCTCGCGCATGAGGATGTCGAAGGTGATCTGCGCACGCGGATGCACCTGCCCCATGGCTTCCTGCGCCGCGTCGGGCAGCAGTGGCACGTAGATCGGGTAATGCGGCATCAGCTCGGCGAGGAAGGTCCGGCTTTTCAGCCCGCACAGGCGTTCGGCAGCGGCGTAATTGATATCGAAGAAGTTGCGCCCGATGGCATCCCAGAACGGTGAGTCGCCCTGCTCATCGCTGTAACCGACGATCTCGGTGACCACCGAATCGGCAAAGCGCTCGGGGTGACTGGCGACAAACAGCAGGCGGCCGCGCGAATTGAGCTCCGACCATGCCGTGCCGACCAGCTCCGGGACCACGTAGAAACTGGTCAACAGGCTGTTACCGGTCAGGTCATGACACTGCGACAGCACGTGAATCTTGTTATGGATCTTCAGCTCGCGGGAAGCATGCACGAAGGTTTCGTTGCGAAAACTGTAGAACGGCTCGGAGTAGCCCGCCGAGGCGACGATGCCCGAGCAGCCCACCAGCTTGCCGCTTTCGCTGTCTTCGAGCACGAAGAAGTAGGTTTCTTCGCCGTTGAAGCTGACCTCGGCGGCAAACGACGCCTCTGACGAGCCGATCTTGTCGGTCAGGCGGCCAGCATCGTCGGGCAAGGACGTGACACCGATAGGGCTGTCGGCAGCGAGGCGTTGAACCTCGGCCAGGTCAGCCATTTGCGCAGGGCGCATTACCAGCATGGTGCCACTCCTTGTAGATCGACCAGCCTTTACGACCGGCGCTAGTAAAAGCACCACGCGGCGTCAGGCCGCATGGCGCAGGAAACAGGTGCGGCACCCGCCATCAAGCGGACACCGCAAGGCTGCAAGCGAGTCAGGATGTCAGTTTGGCGATGGCGCGTTCAAAGCGGTTCAGGCCCTCTTCGATGTCCGCGTCTTCAATCACCAGGCTCGGCGCGAAACGAATCACGTCAGGGCCGGCCTGCAGGATCATCAGGTCCTGAGCCTCGGCCGCATTGAAGATGTCCTTGGCCTTGCCCTTCCAGACATCGGACAACACGCAACCGATCAGCAGACCCAGACCGCGCACTTCGCTGAACACGCCGTATTGCTTGCCGATACTTTGCAGACGGGTCTTGAACTGCTGATGCTTGCGCTGTACGCCAGCCAGCACTTCAGGCGTATTGATCACGTCGATCACCGCCTCACCGACCGCACACGCCAGCGGGTTGCCGCCATAGGTGGTGCCGTGAACGCCGACCGCAAAGTGCCTGGCGAGCTTTTCAGTGGTCAACATCGCCGCCAGCGGGAAGCCGCCGCCGATGCTCTTGGCGCTGGAAAGGATGTCCGGGGTCACGCCGTAATGCATGTAGGCGAACAGATGACCGCTACGGCCCATGCCGCTCTGCACTTCATCGAACACCAGCAGGGCGTTGTGCTCGTCACACAGTTTGCGCGCACCTTGCAGGTATTCCAGCTGACCCGGCAGAACACCGCCCTCGCCCTGGATCGGCTCCAGCACCACGGCACAGGTCTTGTCGGTCACGGCGGCCTTCAGTGCGTCGAGGTCGTTGTACGGCACATGGCTGATGCCGGTGATCTTCGGCCCGAACCCATCGGAGTACTTCGGCTGCCCACCGACGCTGACGGTGAACAGGGTACGGCCATGAAAACTGTTCAGCGCCGCGATGATTTCGTACTTTTCCGGGCCGTACTGGTCATGCGCCACACGACGTGCCAGCTTGAAGGCGGCTTCGTTGGCTTCCGCACCGGAGTTACAGAAGAACACGCGCTCGGCGAACGTCGCATCCACCAGTTTTTTCGCCAGACGCAGGGTCGGCTCGTTGGTGAAGACGTTGGACACATGCCAGAGGTTATTGGCCTGCTCTGTCAAGGCACCGACCAGCGCCGGGTGGCAGTGGCCCAATACGTTGACGGCGATCCCGCCCGAGAAATCCACCAGTTCGCGCCCCGCCTGATCCCAGACCCGGGAGCCCGCACCGCGCACAGGGATGAACCCGGCCGGGGCGTAATTGGGGACCATTACCTGGTCGAAATCGGCGCGTTGCACCGCAGCATGCTCAACGGACATCGGAGTCTCCTGATGAGGAACGCCTGCCTGAAACTGGCGAGCGATGGAAAGATTGTAAGGACTGAATTGTGTTCGGCCTTGCCGCCAGGCGACAACTTGTTACAGCGCAAAACCGGGTTTTTTCAAGGTTTTCGGCAATGCGACAATTTGCGTCACAAAGGCGCAGTTTAAACGGATTGAAGCCGGCCTGTCTGGACCTGAGCTGTCGCGGCAGCACTTCTATCGCGACAAGACAATCAACCGCGTTCGGCAGGCACAGGGGAAAGTTCGAACGGGCTGCTGCTGCGTCGCTGATTGCGGTCTTCACGCGGCGTGGCACCGAAGAAATTGCGGTAGGCGCTGGAGAAGTGCGGCCCCGAGGAAAAACCGCACGAAAGGCCGATCTGAATGATCGACTTGCTGGTCTGCATCAGCATCTGGCGCGCCTTGTTCAAGCGCAGTTCCAGGTAATACTGGCTGGGTACACGGTTGAGGTACTGCTTGAAGATCCGCTCAAGTTGGCGACGAGACACGCACACGTGCTGGGCGATTTCGTCGGTGGTCAACGGCTCTTCGATATTGGCTTCCATCAGCAGCACCGCCTGGGTCAGCTTGGGATGGCTGGAGCCCAGACGGTTCTGCAGCGGAATGCGCTGACGCTCGCCGCCTTCGCGAATGCGCTCGACCACCAGCTCTTCGGACACCGCCCCGGCCAGTTCGGCCCCATGGTCACGGGACAGCACCGCCAGCAGCAGGTCGAGCACCGACATGCCACCACAGGCGGTCAGGCGATCCCGATCCCAATCGAACAAATGGCTGGTGGCGATGACCTTGGGGAAGCGCTCGGCGAAGTCGTCCTGCCAGCGCCAGTGCACGGCGGCACGGTAGCCATCCAGCAGGCCCAGTTGCGCAAGCGGGTAGACGCCCGCCGACAGCCCGCCAATCGAACAGCCGGCACGCACCAGTTGCTTGAGTGCACTGCCCAGCGCCGGGGCCACGCCCGCCGGAGGTTCGTCAGCCAGTAAAAACAGCTTCTGAAAGCCCTCCAGTCGCCCGACCCAGGGCTCACCCGGCAACTGCCACGCACCGGCAAGCGCCGCTGGCTCCGCGGCCTCGGCCTGTAGAAACGACAGCTCATAGACCACTTCAGGGTGAACCCGCTGCGCAACGCGCAAGGCTTCCTCGGCCAGTGCCAGGGTCAGGGCTCTGGTGCCAGGCCAGACGAGGAAACCTATTCGATGGGCAGTCATTGGGAGATCCGATACGTATTGCCGCAAAAGCCGAGCCTTGGAAGATAGCTCGATCTGGAACATCCAGGTCGTGTCGCGCGTCGCGCAGCATGCCCTGTTCTGGCATAAAAAGGCATCGTCATGCGCTGCCGATCGTCACTTCAGGCTGCCGGACAGGAATTGCTGCAAACGCTCGGTCTGCGGATTGGCCAGCACTTCGCGCGGATTGCCACGTTCCAGAACGACGCCCTGGTGCAGGAAAACCAACTGGTTGGAGACCTCACGGGCAAAACCCATTTCGTGAGTCACCACCACCATGGTGCGGCCTTCCTGAGCCAGCCCTTGCATGACCTTGAGCACATCACCGACCAGCTCGGGGTCCAGCGCCGAGGTCGGCTCATCGAACAGCATGACCTCGGGCTCCATCGCCAGTGCGCGGGCAATCGCCACACGCTGCTGCTCACCGCCGGACATGTGCCCAGGGTAAGCGTCCTTGCGATGGGACACGCCGACCTTGGCCAGATAGTGTTCGGCCTTTTCCAGCGCTTCCTTTTTCGACACACCCAGCACATGGACCGGCGCTTCGATGATGTTCTGCAGTGCAGTCATGTGCGACCACAGGTTGAAGTGCTGAAACACCATCGACAGGCGTGAACGCATGCGCTGCAACTGCTTGGCATCGGCAGCTTTCAGGCCGCCTTCCTTGTTCGGCACCAGCTTCAACTCTTCGTTGTTGAGCAGGATCTTGCCGGCATGAGGCTGTTCGAGCAGGTTGATGCAGCGCAGAAAGGTGCTTTTGCCCGAGCCGCTGGAGCCGATGATGCTGATGACATCGCCGGCCTTGGCGGTCAGGGACACGCCCTTGATCACTTCGTGACTGCCATAGCGCTTGTGCAGATCCTGCACTTCCAGTTTGTTCATGCTTTGGGTTTCCACAGTACGGTCAATCACTGAGCAGACGTCCGTGACGCAGCGCCGTGCGCCCCGCCACCTTGGCCAGCCAGAAACCGGGTTGAGCGTAACGAAGCCGCTCGATGGCGAACAACACCCCGGCAGTATTCGCACAAATGGTACTGACCTGATCGGACAGCGGGTCGATCACTTCGAACAGCGGATCGCCCACCTCGACCCTGTCGCCTGCAGCGCGCAGGAACGTCACCACACCAGGGTGCGGCGCATAGAGCAATTCGGTGCCTTCGAACGGCAAGCCTTCGCAGGCTTCGTGCACCGGCTGCGGCCAATCACCACTGATGAAGCCCTGCTCGGCGAGGAACGCCAGGATACCTTCGGCATGCGCGATTGCCTGCGGCTTGCCGGTGTCGGCCTGACCGCCCAGTTCAAGGGTGGTGGCGAGGCAGGCCAGCGGGATCTGCGCCTGCGGAAAAATCCGCGAAAGGCGCAACCACGGCAGCGAGCAGGCCTCATCGAAGGAGCTGCCACCGGAATCTTCGGCGAGCAGCGCCGCCTGAATATTCAGATGTGCCGACAGCGACCGCCATTGTGGCCAGTGCTGCGGCAAGGCGTACATGTGCAGCGCAGCATCGGCATCACAATGCAGATCGAGCACCACATCAGCGACGCAGGCGTGACGGAGCAGGATGCGCTGCATGCCTTGCAATTCGCTCTGCGGCGCGGGCAGCCCTTCGAGCGCAGCGCTCATCGCCTGGCGAATCAGCCGGGTATTGGCGCGCGGGTCATCGCCCAACTGACCTTCCAGCAACTCGGCGACCGGCTCGCTCAGTTCGGTGAAGTCACGGTTGAAGTTCTTGCCACTGCCGAACTCGAAACGGCCCTGATGCGCGCCTTGCAGCAACTGCCCCAGGCCCAGCGGATTGGCCACCGGTACCAGTTCGACAACACCTTTGAGGAGGCCTTGCTGCTCCAGCTCGGTCAGGCGTTTTTTCAGTTCCCAGGCCGTGCGCATGCCGGGCAGTTCGTCGGCATGCAGGCTGGCCTGGATATAGGCCTTGCGCTCGCCGGTGCCGAAGCGAAAGACGCTCAGCGTGCGCTCGGTGCCGAGGGTGCTCCACGGCAATACATGATCGGTTCTTTGCATTTCAGACCTTCCGTGGGGCGAGGTAGCCCAGCCAGCGGCGTTCGGCGATCTTGAACAGCCGCACCAGAATGAATGTCAGGCCCAGATAGAAAACACCTGCGGTGATATAAGCCTCGAAAGGCAGGTAGAACTGCGCGTTGACCGTACGGGCCGCGCCCGTGATGTCGATCAGGGTCACGATGGACGCCAGACTGGTAGTCTGCAGCATCATGATGACCTCGTTGCTGTACTGCGGCAGTGCCCGGCGCAAGGCCGAGGGCAGCAGAATGCGCCGGTACATCTTGGCTTTCGACATGCCCATGGCCCGCGCGGCCTCGATTTCACCCGCTGGTGTGGCCTTGAGGCTGCCGGCGATGATTTCCGCCGTGTAGGCGCTGGTATTGATGGTGAATGCCAGGCACGCACAGAAGGTGGCGCTGGACAGCCAGGGCCACAAAAAGCTTTCGCGCACCGCGTCGAACTGGGCCAGCCCGTAGTAGATCAGGAACAGCTGCACCAGCATCGGCGTGCCGCGAATCACGTAGGTGTACAGCCAGGCCGGCATGTTCACCCAAGGGTTTTTCGAGACCCGCATCAAGCCGAGCGGCAATGCCGCCAGCAGCCCGAACGCGAGCGAAATCGCCAGCAGCTTCAGGGTGGTCAGCAGGCCGCCGAAGTACAGCGGCAGACTGTCCCAGATCACGTTGTAGTCAAAGATCATAGGTCAGCCGCCCTCACGCCTACCGAGTAGCGTTTTTCGAGGTAACGCAAGGCGAGCAGCGACACACTGGTGATCACCAGGTACATCGCCGCAACCGCCAGAAAGAAGGTGAAAGGCTCGCGGGTGGCATCGGCCGCCTGCTTGGCCTTGAACATCATGTCCTGCAGACCGACCACGGAGATCAGCGCAGTGGCCTTGGTCAGCACCAGCCAGTTGTTGGTGAAACCGGGAATCGCCAGACGAATCATCTGCGGCACCAGAATGCGGAAGAACACCTTGCCACTGCTCAGGCCATACGCCATGCCCGCCTCGGCCTGCCCCTTGGGGATGGCCATGAACGCACCGCGAAAGGTTTCCGAGAGATACGCGCCGAAGATGAAGCCCAGCGTGCAGATGCCGGCCATCAACGGATCAAGGTCGATGTAGTCGTCAAACCCCAGCAACGGGGCGACGCGGTTGAGCAGGTCCTGGCCGCCGTAGAAAATCAGCAGAATCAGGACCAGATCGGGAATGCCACGAATCACCGTGCTGTACAGATCGCCCAGCCAGGCGATCCAGCGTACCGGAGACAGTCTCAGCGCCACGCCGATCAGACCGAGAACGATCGCCAGAGCCATCGACGACAGGGCCAGCTGCAACGTCAGCCAGGCACCTTCGAGGATGACAGCTCCGTAACCTTTCAACATGATGTGCGGTCCTCAAGCGTGGAATAAAAATGGCGCAAGCCAGGCAACCCTGTTTGCGCCATCTCGTTGCGACGACTTATTTGCCGAAGATATCGAAGTCGAAATACTTGTCCTGGATAGCCTTGTACTTGCCGTTGGCGCGGATCGCGGCGATGGCGGCGTTGAGACGGTCAAGGTTGGCCTTGTCACCCTTGCGCACGGCAATGCCGATGCCGTCACCGAAGTATTTCGGATCGAAGAACGAAGGGCCTACGAACGCATAGCCTTTGCCAGCATCGGTTTTCAGGAAGCCGTCCTGCAACAGCGTGGCGTCGGCGATAGTACCGTCAAGGCGCCCTGCACTGATGTCCAGATAGATTTCGTTCTGCGAACCGTACGGCGTCACTTCGACACCCTGCGGGGCCAGCACTTCACGGGCGAAACGCTCGTGAATCGTGCCACGCTGTACGCCGATCTTCTTGCCCTTGAGCTCAGCCAGGCTGTCGCTGACCGTAGTGCCGTCCTTCATCACCAGACGCGCCGGTGAATTGTAATACTTGCCGGTGAAGTCCACGGACTTCTTGCGGTCGTCGGTGATGGACATCGACGACAGGATCGCATCGATCTTGCGCACTTTCAGCGCCGGGATAAGCCCGTCGAATTCCTGCTCGACCCAGGTGCACTTGACCTTCATTTCTTCACACAGCGCATTGCCGATGTCGTAGTCAAAGCCGACGATGCTGCCATCCGGGGCCTTGGACGCGAACGGAGGGTAAGCCGCTTCGATACCGATTTTCAGTGGTTTTTCATCAGCAAAGATCGGCTGGGCGAGCACGGACAACGCCATCGCGCCAATAAGCATGAGCTTTTTCATTTCCAGGGACTCCATCGGTAAAGCACGACAAATGGCAAAGTGAGCAAGCGCCCAATGTGCGAAAGGACAATCTCGGGGAGGAGCGACGCCGGATGCGTGACACCGCGCTGGCGGTTCACAGCCCTCCGGCGAATGAGAGGCATTTTAACGACAGGCTCAAAGTCGATATTTCTTCAATGCGACAACTAGTTACAGAAGCACCTGAAAACCCGCTACACGGTATTGACGGGACCTGTTTCTGCTGATCCAGCAGCGCAGACTTAACCTGTCATAACAGCAAAAAGTGCGCCCATTATTGGCAAACCCTTTTAATCCGGCAAGCCCGGCGTGCCACATGGCGGTTTTAAAGCCCTGCTGCGTCGTACTTTCCTACACAGAAAGCCCGGACATGTCCCACAACGAAGCACCGCGCGACAACACCGTGTAAACCGGTAACAACCCGATATATATCCCGTTTCTCGCTTCAGCCCCTGGAAACAAAAGCGCCCCGATCGGCTCTCACCGAACGGGGCGCTTCAGTCACAGGATCGCTCAGGCAGCGTTCATGGTCTTGTGCGTATCGATCAGATGCTGCACCACGCCCGGGTCGGCCAGGGTGGAGATGTCACCCAGCGCATCGTACTCGGCAGTCGCAATCTTGCGCAGAATACGGCGCATGATCTTGCCCGAACGGGTCTTCGGCAGGCCGGGCGCCCACTGAATGAAGTCAGGCGAGGCAATCGGGCCGATCTCCTTGCGTACCCAGTTGCGCAATTCAGTGCGCAGCGCGTCACTCGGCTCTTCACCGCCGTTGAGGGTCACATAGACGTAGATGCCCTGCCCCTTCAGGTCATGCGGCACACCGACCACAGCAGCCTCGGCGACTTTCGGGTGCGCAACCATCGCGCTTTCGATTTCAGCCGTGCCCATGCGGTGGCCGGAAACGTTGAGCACGTCGTCCACACGCCCGGTGATCCAGAAATAGCCGTCCTCGTCACGACGGGCGCCGTCACCGGTGAAGTACATGCCGCGGAACGTCTTGAAGTAGGTGTCGACGAAACGGTCGTGATCGCCGTACAGAGAGCGCGACTGGCCCGGCCACGAATCGAGGATCACCAGATTGCCCTCGGCAGCGCCCTCGATGAGGTTACCCAGGTTGTCCACCAGCGCCGGGATCACGCCGAAGAACGGACGTGTCGCCGAGCCCGGCTTAAGGGCGGTCGCACCTGGCAACGGGCTGATCAGAATGCCACCGGTTTCGGTCTGCCACCAGGTATCGACAATCGGGCAGTTCTGCTTGCCGACCGTGTTGTAGTACCAGGCCCAGGCTTCCGGGTTGATCGGCTCGCCCACCGAACCCAGCAGGCGTAGGCTTGAACCGTCGGCACCTTCAACGGACTTGGTGCCTTCAGCCATCATGGCGCGAATCGCGGTCGGCGCGGTATAGAGGATATTGACCTTGTGCTTGTCGATGATCTTCGACACGCGGGTGATGTCCGGATAGTTCGGCACGCCTTCGAACAGCAGCGTGGTCGCACCGTTGGCCAGAGGCCCGTAGACAATGTAACTGTGCCCGGTGACCCAGCCGACGTCGGCGGTGCACCAGTAAACTTCACCCGGCCGATAGTCGAACACGCGTTCGTGGGTCAGCGCGGCATACAGCAGGTAACCTGCGGTGGTGTGCAACACGCCCTTGGGTTTACCGGTCGAGCCCGAGGTGTAGAGAATGAACAGCGACTCTTCGGCGCCCATCTCTTTCGGCGCGCAGGTGCTGGACGCCACTTCCAGCAGCGAGTGGTACCAGATATCACGGTGACGGTTCCATTCGATCTCGCCCCCGGTGCGCTTGCAGACGATAACCTTCTGCACGCTGCTGGTTTCCGGGTTGGTCAGGGCGCGGTCGACGTTGGCCTTGAGCGCAGTCTTCTTGCCGCCACGCAGACCTTCGTCAGCAGTGATGACCACTTTGGAACTGCAATCGATGATCCGGCCAGCCAGCGCTTCGGGCGAGAAACCGCCGAACACCACCGAGTGAATCGCGCCGATCCGGGCACATGCCAGCATGGCGACCACAGCTTCGGGGATCATCGGCATGTAGATCGTCACGACGTCGCCACGGTGCACATCCTGGCCACGCAGGGCGTTGGCGAACTTGCACACTTCGGCGTGCAGTTCGCGGTAGGTGATTTCCCGATGCTCGGAAGGGTCGTCGCCCTCCCAGATGATGGCGATGCTGTCGCCGCGTTCTTCCAGATGGCGATCCAGGCAGTTGTAGGCAACGTTCAGCGTGCCGTCGGCGAACCATTTGATATCGACACGGTGATCATCGAACGAGGTCTGTTTGACCACACTGAAAGGTTTGATCCAGTCGAGGCGCTGAGCCTGTTCACGCCAGAAACCATCAGGGTTGACCACCGACTGCTGGTACATGGCCTTGTAGGTCGCTTCATCCGTCAGCGTAGTCGCTGCGACTTCTGGGCGGACGGGGTACAGGGAAGCTGCACTCATCTTGGTTACCTCGGTGGATAGTTGTTGTTTTATGCCCCTGTTGTATCCCGCCCCACCCGCAGGGGCCATTCGACGTTGGTATTACCGGGCGGGGGCGGAGCTGCAAGTCATAAGCCATAAGCTGCAAGCCATAAGCTGCAAGCTGCAAGCTGCAAGCCATAAGCCATAAGCCATAAGCCATAAGCCATAAGCTGCAAGCTTGAAGCTTGAAGCTTGAAGCTTGAAGCTTGCAGCTGCCCTAAAGATTATTACCATTTTGATAAAAGCGCTTATCCAAAGTCTTTATATATGCGCTGTCACAACAGGCATAGAATTCGATCCGCCAACAAGGCAGACATCAACTGCCCCCACGCAGTGTTGTTCCAACTCGAAAAACGTATCAGACCGCCTGAGCCCATGACGTCAAAAACGTGATGCGACGGCGCTCACTTTGAAAAAGGTAAACGACAATGAAAGCTTTATTAGTGGCATTGGCCCTGTGCGGTATCAGCAGTTTCGCCATGGCCGAAGAATCGCAGACCAAAGTGGCTGCGCAACAGGCGCGTATCGAGCAATATACCTACGGCACTCATCTGGATATCGCTCGGGTTATTTCCATCAGCCAGATACCCAATGTCTGCGAAGTGGTCCCGGCGCGGATGGTGTATGAAGATTCGCAGGGCGCACGCCACACCATGGGCTATCAGGTGATGGGCAACGGCTGCAGCAACGGTTGAGGCTTCTTGCCGTTGCAACCTGTGCACGACGCCTCGCCGCCATAGCCTCGCCGCTATATAAGGTGCGAGGCGCATGCACGAAGTGGGTGACGGAACTATCAATGAGCGAGTTATTTATCCGTTGAATGCGGATCTGATTCGCGCCCCACTTCATAGTCGCGCAACTTGTTGGCAATTGTTGTATGAGACACTCCCAGGCGTTTGCCTAATTGGCGACTGCTGGGATATTGCGCATAGAGTTGTTCCAGCACCGACTTTTCAAAGCGCCCGATAATAGCGCCCAGCCCGCCCTCCAGCGACACCTCACTCAACCCCTGTCGCATGCAGTAGTCCGGCAAACGAATATGCTCGGCCTGCACCTTGCCGCCGTCACACAGCGATACGGCCTGAAACAATACATTTTCCAATTGCCGCACATTACCGGGCCAGTGGTACTGACCAAGGCGTTTGATGGCCGCAGGTGATATGCCGGGCAGCGCACAGCCGATCTGCCGGCTGGCCTGATCGAGAAAATGCTCCACCAGCGGCTCAAGACCGTCCAGACAGTCGCGCAGTGGGGGTATATGCAGTGAAAGCACGTTAAGGCGATGATAAAGGTCCTGCCTGAACATGCCCTTGGCGCACAGCTCCGAGAGATCGACCTGGGTCGAACACATCACCCGCACATCGAGAAACATGTCCTCGTCGCTGCCGACCCGGCGAAAACTGCCGTCCTGAATGAAGCGCAGCAGCTTGGCCTGCATGCGGGCACTCAGCTCGCCCACGCCATCGAGAAACAGCGTGCCGCCCGCGGTCAGCTCCAATAGCCCCAGCCGCCCTTCCGCACGCGCACCTTCGAACGCGCCGGGGTCATAGCCGAACAGCTCGATCTCGGCCATCGACTCCGACAACCCGGCGCAGTTGAGCGCCATCAGCGGTGACTGGCCGCGCGGGCTGGCCAGGTGACAGGCGCGGGCCAGCAATTCCTTGCCGGTGCCGGTCTCACCCTCGATCAGCAGCGGCGCATCGAGGGGCGCCATGCGCCGCGCCTCGCGAACCACAGCGGCCATGACCTTCGAGCTCTGAAAGATACTGTCGAAGCCACGCAACTCCTGCTTGCGCACATGGTAGATGCGCTCGCCGACCCGATCAGCACGGTGCAGCGTCAGCACGGCCCCGGCCATGGCCTCGCTGTCGTCATGCTCCGATTGCAGGGGCGCGATATCGGCAAGAAACACATCGCCGCACACCTTGACCCGCAGGCCGTTGATCCGCAACTGGCTGGCGCGCACCAGTTCAGGCAGGTCGAAATCTTCGGCGTAACGCGACAAGGGCATGCCCGGCACTTCATCGACCCGCACACCCAGCAATTGCGCGGCGGCACGATTGGCCGCAACTATCGCCCCGCCCATGTCGATGGACAACACCGGGAATTCCAGCGCGCCGAGCAAGGCATTGAGCTCCATGTGCCGGCGCTCGCTGGGCATCAGCCCGACACGCTTGACGCCGAACACCCCGGTGATCGCCTCGAACTTCGGGCGCAGGGCCTGGAACTGCAGATTGATCAGGTTCGGGCAATGCAGATAGATCGCATCACCGTGCTCGCCCCCCACTTCACCGCGCGCCACGTTGACGCCGTAAGCCACCAGCAGGTCGAGAATGTCGCGAAGAATGCCGATGCGGTTCTGGCAGTGCACCTTGATGCGCATGAGTCGTTGCCCCTGTGAGGGTAGTTTTTTATGAGGCGGCAAAATTAATGTCAACAATACGTTACGCACCCACGCTTCGCGAGCGGCAGGAGGACTGATTTCAGGCTTCACCCATCGCAATCGTAAACTTTTCGTTACGAACCAGTGATCAAACCCTCGCACGGCCCTGCTCACCGCCGCTGACGCGCCCTCGAAACCGGGTTATTCCTGAACACAGGCTTTTACAAGAACACTTTAAAAACAGCAGCCTTTCGAGGACATCAGCATGGCCCAGACGCTTTACGTGGCACGCGAGCCGGACGCTTCGGGTTTCATCGATTACACGGCGGACGAACATGCGGTATGGAACACCCTGATCACCCGGCAGATGGAGATCGTCGAAGGGCGTGCCTGCCAGGAGTATCTGGACGGCATCGAGCAACTGGGCCTGCCGCTTGATCGCATTCCTCAGTTAGGCGAAATCAACAAGGTTCTGGGCGCGACCACGGGCTGGCAGGTCGAGCGAGTGCCTGCGCTGATCCCCTTCCAGAGGTTTTTTGAACTGCTGGCCAGCAAGCGCTTTCCGGTGGCCACGTTCATCCGTAGCGCAGAAGAACTGGACTACCTGCAGGAACCGGACATCTTTCATGAAATATTTGGCCACTGCCCGCTGCTGACCAATCCGTGGTTTGCCGAATTTACCCACACCTACGGCAAACTCGGCCTGAGCGCGAGCAAGGAACAACGCGTGTACCTGGCCCGGCTGTACTGGATGACCATCGAGTTCGGCCTGGTCGATACCCCGCAGGGGCGGAAAATCTACGGCGGCGGTATTCTTTCTTCGCCGAAGGAAGCGCTGTACAGCTTGTCGTCAGCCCCCGAACACCAGCCTTTCGATGCGCTTGAAGCGATGCGCACACCTTATCGCATCGACATTCTGCAACCGCTGTACTTTGTCCTGCCGGATCTGAAGTGTCTGTTCGACCTGGCGCAGCAGGACATCATGGCGCTGGTCGGGCAAGGCATGCAGTTGGGCTTGCACGCGCCCAAGTTTCCACCTAAAACCAAAAGCCACGCCGCCTGACACTCGGCCAGCCCTCCGAAAAGGACCCTCTGCTTATGACCACCTTGAATCAAGCTCACTGTGAAGCCTGCCGTGCCGATGCGCCGCAGGTCAGCGAAGCCGAATTGCCGGAACTGCTCAGGCAGATCCCGGACTGGAACATCGAGGTCCGCGACGCGGTGATGCAGCTGGAAAAAGTCTTTCTGTTCAAGAATTTCAAATGGGCGCTGGCGTTCACCAACGCGGTGGGCGAGATTGCCGAAGCGGAAGGCCATCATCCCGGCCTGCTGACTGAGTGGGGCAAGGTGACCGTGACCTGGTGGAGCCACTCGATCAAGGGCCTGCACCGCAACGACTTCATCATGGCCGCGCGCACTGACGAAGTGGCCAAGGGCGCAGAAGGCCGAAAATAAAATGATTGGCGGGCCATGGACCTTGCCAGAGCGGTCCGGCCCAATGAAATCAAGCTGCTCAGCACCTCGCAAGGTGAAAAGCCGGACAGTAAAAACGCGATTTTGTTTCACGACCAGGGCAATCAGGGTAAAAAAATATCCTGATTGTCATTTTCAGTGGGTTATCCTGCGCAGGCTTTTTAAAGCACGGTTCTATCTGCAACCCCTTGCGAGGAGCGACGACGATGCATGAAATCCCTAACTTCCCACCAGGCCAACAGGAACCACAACAGTCGACTCTGGCTCAGCAAGAGCTTGGTCAACCTGTCGCAATGAAAGCAGCACCCTCGGCTCAAGACAGCCAGAAAGCCGGAAGCAAAGACTGAAGGCGATTGTTTTCAGGCGTATCGAAAAACGGTTTTGCCGGTTTTCAATACGCCTGGAAAACCAGCAACAGGCAAACAGCAGATTTTTATGAGCGACTTCACTGAAACCCAAGCCAGCGCCCTGATTGGCACCGCCGAGAAAATGATCGAGATCTGGTCACGCCTCAGCCCGGAAAAACAGAGCGCCCTGCTCGCCCGTTTCGGTACTCAGGAAAACGCCTTGGCCGCTCTCGTGACCACGCACCTTGTGGCCCCCAGGGACAAATAGCCCCCTTCATTCAGGTTTATTTCAATCTGTTGCACCTGCATCGCCCGATGCATCGGTATGATGAGCACTTCGAGAGCTTGCTAAGGGTTTTCCCTGCCCGCTCGAACGCCATGCCCGCAAAAGAACGAAAGCCCGCCCCATGTCCGAGACACAGCAAAAAACACCACAAACCCCGATGGCCGTTACCCTGACCGTCGTGTCCATCGTGATGTTCACCTTTATCGGCTACCTGAACATCGGCATTCCCCTCGCCGTTCTGCCCGGCTATGTCCACAGTGATCTGGGCTTTGGTGCAGTCATCGCCGGGCTGGTCATCAGCGTGCAATACCTGGCCACGCTGATCAGTCGGCCCTGGTCGAGTCGCATCATCGACAATCTGGGCAGCAAGAAAGCTGTGCAGATCGGGCTGACCGGTTGCGGGCTGAGCGGTGTGTTCATGCTGGTGCCGGTGTGGCTGGACAGCTGGCCGATGGCGAGCCTGGTGATTCTGCTGATTGGCCGGGTGATCCTCGGTGCTGCGGAAAGCCTGGTCGGTTCTGGTTCGATTGGCTGGGGCATCGGCCGGGTCGGCGCACAGAACACCGCCAAGGTCATTTCCTGGAATGGCATCGCCAGCTACGGCGCGCTGGCCATCGGTGCGCCACTGGGCGTGTGGATGGTTGACGAACTCGGCCTGTGGACAGTGGGCGTGAGCATCATGCTGCTGTGCGCGCTGGGCCTGTACCTGACCTGGCATAAAGAGCCGGCGCCTATTGTGCAGGGTGAGCGACTGCCATTCATGCATGTGCTGGGGCGAGTGTTTCCGCATGGCATGGGCCTGGCATTGGGCGGTATCGGTTTCGGCACTATCGCGACGTTCATCACCCTGTATTACGCGAGTAACCACTGGCCGAATGCCGCGCTGTGCCTGACGCTGTTTGGTGGCAGTTTCATCGCCGCGCGCCTGCTGTTCGGCAACCTGATCAATCGCCTGGGCGGCTTTCGAGTGGCGATTGTCTGCATGTCCGTGGAAAGCCTGGGGCTGTTGCTGCTGTGGCTGGCACCTACTCCGGACCTGGCACTGGCTGGCGCGGCGCTGACCGGCTTCGGATTCTCGCTGGTGTTCCCGGCGCTGGGCGTGGAAGCGGTCAATCTGGTCCCGGCGTCGAGCCGAGGCGCGGCAGTGGGCGCCTACTCGCTGTTCATCGACCTGTCACTGGGCATCACCGGTCCACTGGCAGGCGCCATTGCCGCCGGTTTCGGCTTCGTCTCGATCTTCCTGTTCGCGGCACTGGCGTCACTCACCGGGCTGGCGTTGAGCGTTTATCTGTACAAACAGGCGCAGGTGCTGCGCCAGTAATGATCGGTGCTCATAGTCATACAGGTCCTGAAGAGCCCGAAAAGCGGAGTTTTCAGGCTGCTGCCCGCAGGGCGTAGGAGCGAACTTGTTCGCGAAGACATTGTTTTGAACGCAAAATCTTCCGCGACGGTACGGGCCCTTTCGCGAACAAGTTCGCTCCTACGTTCGAGCGTGGGAACGGGGC
>NZ_JARVSW010000041.1:0-64450 GCF_030208985.1 Pseudomonas sp. MEJ108 | reverse complement strand
GACTGTTGTCCGGAGATTTTGCCAAATTAGGAAGTCTTTTTCAGAGTTTCCCTAGGTCCTGGAGAGACTTGATAATGCGTTCACCCGCGTTGGTGACAGACTGCCCGTCATTTTTAGCGTCCAGATCTGTCAACAACACAACTGTACTTGCGTCATCCACAAACGTTCGAACTCGACATAGACCGCGCTCCAGCCCAACGTCCCCGTTAGGGTAGTTATGCACCATGTCAGTAGTTTTCATATCCGGAATGCTCCTCTTGGAATGCCTATTACCTAAGCTCATACCCTCACAGGATTAACGAAGCTAAGTCAATTTGGACCTAGCCCAGAGAATTTAAGCAGAGGCTCAAGTACCGATTCACAGTTTTCTACTGATCACTGTGAATCAACAAGAAGCCCGCCTCGTGCGGGCTTTCTTGTTTCTGGCCTTCCCGTTTTGTCACACCTCTTATGCCTCCCAGCCCCCCCCCTGCGTGTGCTAAAAGCACGCCTCCGGGATTTCAGGACGTCGTCGGGAGACGGGTTTCCCTGGCAAGCGCCAACCAGGCCTCGGCCGCAGGTGACAAGTGCGCGTTTTTGCGCCATGCCAACACCATATGCCAATCGGTATCCGGCTCGTTCAGCGCAACCAGTCGAATCCCGTCGTGATAGTGCTTCTGCGCCAGCATCCTCGGCAAGAACGCGACACCCAGCCCTGCCGAGACCAGATCCACAATAAAGTCGACCTGACCGCTGCGTGCAGTCACTTTGGGCGTCACGCCCTTGCGGTCGCAGGCCAGTTTGATCATGGTATTCAGTGCAAATCCGGCCTCGAAGAGGATAAACGGCGTTTCGGCCAGGTCTTCAATGACGACCCGTTTGCGCTTGGCCAACGGGTGGTTCTCTGCCATGACCACCACCACTGGCTCGATACGCACATCCTGGTAATCGAACTCTTCGCTGAACGAGTTCATCTTCAACAGTGCTGCCAGCTCGACTTCTCCCGAAGCCAGGCACTCATGCAGTTTGCTCGCGCCGTGTTCGGTGAGCTGAATATCGATATCCGGATAGCGGGCGCGGTATTGAGTGAACATGGCGGCGAAAAGCGCACCGCTGCCGACGGGGGGCAGACCGATGCGCAGCACGCCACCCTTCAAACCGCGCAGCTCGTTGAGCTCGGTCAGCAGATCGTTGCGTTCGGCCAACAGGATGAGAGCACGGCGGTAGACGATTTCGCCGGCGGCGGTCAGCTCGCTGCGGTGGCCAATGCGGCTCAACAGCGGCGTGCCCAATTCGTCCTCAAGGGTCTTGACGGCTTTGCTGACGGTGGACTGGGTAAGCGACACCACGTCAGCGGCCTGGGAGAAGCTACCCTGACGTACCACTTCGACAAAAGTGCGTAATGTTCGAAGGTTCACGAGTATTCGATTTCCGACTGAATTCAAGTTGTATTAGTTGTTTTGATCATAGTCGGTTTTTCCGTAATCTGAACCTGCCGCTCCCCCTTGGCGGCCTCGCTTCGTAGATTTATTCGCTCAGGAAAACGTCATGATTATTTCTTCGGCATCCGATTACCGTGCAGCGGCCAAACGCAAACTCCCGCGTTTTCTGTTTGATTACATTGACGGCGGTGCGTATGCAGAGCACACGCTGCGTGCCAACGGTTCGGACCTGGCCGATATCAGCTTGCGCCAGCGGGTCCTGAAAAATGTCGATAACGTGAGTCTTGAAACCAGACTGTTTGGCGAATCCCTGGCGATGCCGATTATCCTCAGCCCCGTAGGCCTGAGCGGAATGTATGCGCGCCGCGGTGAAGTGCAGGCAGCCAGGGCCGCGGCGAACAAGCGGATTCCATTCTGTCTGTCGACGGTGTCGGTGTGTTCGATTGAAGAGGTAGCGTCGCAGAGCGATCAAGCGATCTGGTTTCAGCTCTACGTGCTCAAAGACCGTGGCTTTATGAAAAACGCTCTGGAGCGTGCCAAGGCGGCGGGCGTCACGACGCTGGTCTTTACCGTCGACATGCCAACGCCCGGCGCGCGTTATCGTGATGCGCACTCGGGCATGTCAGGGCCTTATGCCGCGCCTCGACGCATTCTGCAAGCCATGACCAAGCCGGACTGGGCACTGAATGTCGGCCTGCTCGGTCGCCCTCATGATCTGGGCAATATCTCCAGATACCTGGGCAAGGCCACCACGCTGGAAGATTATGTGGGCTGGCTGGCGAACAACTTCGACCCGTCCATCAGCTGGAAGGATCTGGAGTGGATTCGTGAGTTCTGGCAAGGCCCGATGATCATCAAGGGTATTCTCGATCCGCAGGATGCCAGGGATGCGCTGAGTTTTGGCGCGGACGGCATTGTGGTATCCAACCACGGCGGACGTCAGCTGGATGGCGTGCTGTCCACCGCCAAGGCTTTGCCGCCGATTGTTCAGGCGGTCGGCAGTGACCTGACAGTGCTGGCCGACTCCGGCATTCGCTCGGGTCTTGATGTGGTGCGCATGCTCGCCCTCGGTGCCAAAGGCGTGTTGCTCGGACGCTCGATGGCCTATGCGCTGGGCGCCGATGGGCAGCGTGGCGTCGAGAATATGCTGGATATTTTTGCCAGGGAAATGCATGTGGCGATGACGTTGACCGGGGTGACATCGATTGAGCAGATCGACGCAAGCATTCTGGTTAAAGCAGTTGCTTGAAGGCCGGGGCTGGACTGAATCGTTATCCGGGTCGGCCTTTCGACGAACTGCATTTTTCACTCTGCATGCCTGGTCTATGCTCGAAAGTGATGGCTCAAGAAGAGCCAGCATTTCTCATGAAGGAGCAAAGCATGCGTAAACTCGTACTCTCAATGACTGCCGCCCTCTTCCTGACGGGTGCTGTAGCGCCCGTCGCCCTTGCAGAGAGTGAGCTGGAAAAGGGTGTCCGACACGATAACCGTGAACTGGATAAAGGCGTCGATCATGACGCCAAGGAAGTGGACAAGGGCGTGAAGCACGACGCTGACGAGGTCGACAAAGGTGCTAAGCATGACGACAAGGAACGTCACAAGGCTGACAAGCACATCGATAAAGAGGTTAAAAAGGATCTCTGACCAAAAAGCCTGCCACCGAGCAGGCTTTTTTAATGGGCGGATGATGCTGGACGGTCCAGCGGGCTTGCTGCCCCCCCACTCACTGGTACTTGCAAGCCCTCACTCTTGAAGACCGGGCCACGTATAAGTGGCCCGGCCTCTGTTACTGGATGTACGGTCAGATCTTGAAACTGTCGACCAGTTGCTTCAAACGCCCGGCTTGTTGCGAAAGCGCAGCACAGTCCTTGAGCGTTTCATTAAGGTTGGCCACGCCTTGTTGATTAAGCGTGTTGATCTGATTGATATCGATATTGAGGGTTTCTACAACGGCAGTCTGCTCTTCTGTCGCCGCAGCAACGGATTGATTCATGCCATCGATGTCGCCAATGCGCCGCGTCACATCACGCAGACGACTGCCCGCCTGATTGGCAACTTCGACACTTTCCTGACTCGACGTCTGGCTTTCATTCATGTTGAGTACGGCATGCTGAGAGCCGCTCTGCAGGCCGCCAATCATCTTGTGAATCTCGTCGGCAGAGGTCTGGGTACGATGCGCAAGGTTGCGCACCTCGTCGGCAACTACCGCAAAACCGCGTCCGGCCTCACCCGCGCGGGCGGCTTCGATGGCGGCGTTGAGGGCCAGCAGATTGGTCTGCTGCGAGATGCCTTTGATGACATCAAGAATGTGGCCGATGTTTTCGGTACTGGCGTTGAGTTGCTCGATCTGCGTACAGGAATCACTGATCTTGGCCGACAGCGCGCTCATGGCATGTATCGTTTTCTCGACCACTACCTGGCCATCTTCTGCCTGGTTGCGGGCCTCACTGGCCTGGATCGAGGCGTCCGATGCGTTACGGGCAATCTCCTGGGTTGCAGCGCCCAGCTCGTTGATCGCTGCAGCGACGCTGTTGGTTCGGGCGCTCTGCTCATCGAAACCGACAATGGACGAGTTGGAGGAGTTGACCACCCGTTGCGACAGGTCATGCACCTGAAGCGTTGCGGAGGACACTTCGACGATGGACGCGTGCACGCGCTCCACGAACTGATTGAACGAGCCACCCAGCGCTGCGAACTCGTCCTTGCCCTGGATGCTCAGGCGCCGGGTCAGATCACCCTCGCCCTGGGCGATGTCCTGCATAGCACGACCCATGTCGGTCAGCGGGCGCATCAGCGCACGAATGAGCAGGCTCAACAGCAACGCAATCACGGCTACTGCAATCAGCACGGCAACCATCGCCGAGCTGCGAAACTGGCTCAACGGCGCATAGGCCTTTTCCTTGTCGATCGACAGACCAATGTACCAGTCAGCCGAGGGCAGCCCGGTGATCGGGGTGAATGACAGCAGCCGGCGCTGACCATTGAGGGTCACCTCACGCAGGCGCGCGTCCAGGCTGATGGTCTGTCCGGGGTAGATGTCCTTGAGGTTTTTCATCACCTGTTCCTTGTCCGGACTGACGATGATCTGTCCGTCGCCACTGACCAGAAAGGCGTAACCCAGCCCGCCGAATTCAACCGAGTTGATGATCTTGACCAGCGTGTCGAGGCTCAGGTCGCCGCCGACGACGCCCGTGACCTGGCCCGCCGCCTTGACCGGGCTGGCGATCGTTACCACCAGGCCACCCACAGAAGCCAGATACGGCGCGCTGAGAATGGTCTTGCCTGCGTCGACGGTGGACTTGTACCAGGGCCGTTGGCGAGGGTCGTAGCCCGCGGGCATGTCCACATTGGGCCGCTGGGTGAATGTGCCTTTGCTGTCACCGACATAGGTGAACTGAAAGGTCGATACCAGCGCAGACTGCGATACCAGTCCGCTGAGGTCGGAATTGACCCCCTGAAAGGCAACGTTCTGGGTGAGGTTTTCCAGCACCAGAATGCGCCCGCTCAGCCAGTTCTGGACGCTGCTGGCAGTCAGTTGACCCGCTTGACCCACGGAGGACTCGAGATTCTGGTTGATCGTCTTACGTTGCAGGTAATCGTTGTACAAAGTGAACAAGGCGAACGCCAGCACCACTACACCGGCCGCGGCCAGCAGAATCTTATGACGAAACTTTAAATTCATGACAAGGCATCTCAACAGGACTGCTGGAAGAAGGCTCGGAGGCCAGAGCAAGTTGCGACACAAAAAATGTCATGCCCTGCACACACAATGAACCTGCAACGGATAGGGTTTTGGTCTCGCAAACACAGCCGACGGTGTGCCGTTCCCTCTGGAATTCGGCGCTCTACTTTAATGACTTCGACGGTGCTTTATAACGGTGTGCTGGCGCAAATGATATGCCTGGAAAAAAATATTCCAGGCGTCGTGGAACTTTCTTTATTTTTTATTTCAGCTTGGCCAGTTCCTGCCGATAGTGTCTGTATACCTCACCCCGCCCTGACCTGTATGCCATACCTTTCAGGGATAAGACCGTTTCAATGGCAGTTGTTGGAGAATTCAATGAGTAGCTGGTTTGCAAACATCAGCGTGAATATGAAACTGGCCCTCGGCTTCGGTCTGGTACTTGTTTTTACAGCCATTCTTGCACTGACTGGCTGGACCAGCATGAGCGGGCTGATCAACCGCAGTAACTGGATGAGTGACATTACTTCACTCAATGCGCAGTTGACCAAACTGCGCGTGACGCGCCTGCAATACATGGTGGCCGACGGCGACGAGAAGGTAGCCGAAACCGTGCAGACCTCGCTGGACAGCTTCAAGGCGTATCAGGAAAAACTGCGGGCCTCGTTCAAAAGTCCCGAAAACCTGAAAATGCTCGATCAGTTGGGCATCGTGATAGCTGACTACCAGAAGTCCCTCAACAACATGCGCAGTGGCTACAAGGCCAGCACCGCTGCGCGTGATGAGCTGACGACCCACGCGGTCAAAAGCCTCGCGGTGTTCGAGCAGCTTGTGACTGAAGTCAGAAACATGGACCCGGCTGACGCCAACCGTTTCGAGCAGTACCGACTCGTCACCGATGCCAAGGATGACTTGAGACTCGCACGCTATGAAGTGCGCGGCTACACCACCAATGCCACGCCCGAGACCGAGCAGGCAGCTGTTTCGAAACTGGATGCGGCCGTCAAGGATCTGGACGCGCTCAAGGCGACCTTCAGCGGCACTCAGGCCGATCAGCTCAGGCAGCTGGAAACCTCGTTGATGGCCTACCGGACGACTTTGCAAAACTTCAAGGCCGCCACGGGCACGATTGTCCAGGCGCGCAAGGAAATGACCACGCAAGGGCAGGATATCGTCAAGATCAGCGAGGACATGTACAAGCTGCAACTGGATCGCCGCGATCAGGAAAGCGCACAGGCGCGTACCACGCAGATCACCTGCACCCTGCTGGCTATCATTCTGGGCATCATCGCCGCAGTGATCATCACCCGGCAGATTACCCGTCCCCTGCGGGAAACCCTGGCAGTGGTCGACCGTATTGCGTCCGGTGACCTGACCCAGACCCTGGCGGTGACACGCAGTGATGAGCTCGGCGTTCTGCAGCAAGGCATCCAGCGCATGGGCACCACTCTGCGCGAACTGATTGGCGGTATTCGCGACAGCGTCGTACAGATCGCCAGTGCCGCCGAAGAGCTGTCGGCGGTTACCGAACAGACCAGCGCTGGCGTCAACAGCCAGAAAGTCGAAACCGATCAGGTCGCCACCGCCATGCACGAGATGTCGGCGACGGTTGCAGAAGTTGCGCGTAACGCCGAACAGGCCTCGCAGGCCGCGTCCAACGCCGACCGCGAAGCGCGTGACGGTGACAAGGTGGTGGGTGAAGCGATCGTCCAGATCGAGCGTCTGGCCAATGAAGTGGGCCGCTCGGTCGATGCCATGACTCAGTTGGAGCAGGAAAGCGACAAGATCGGCAAGGTCATGGACGTCATCAAGGCGGTGGCCGAACAGACCAACCTGCTGGCGCTCAACGCCGCCATCGAAGCGGCTCGTGCGGGTGAAGCCGGACGTGGTTTTGCCGTGGTTGCCGACGAAGTTCGCGGCCTGGCACAACGTACACAGCAGTCCACCGTGGAGATCGAAACACTGGTCGCTGCGCTGCAAAGCGGTACGCGCCAGGTGTCCAGCATCATGCTCAACAGCCGCGAACTGACCGTCAGCAGCGTGACCCTCAGCCGTCAGGCAGGTACGTCGCTGGGCAGCATCACGCAAACGGTCTCCAGCATTCAGGCGATGAACCAGCAGATTGCCGCCGCCGCTGAAGAGCAAAGCGCGGTCGCTGAGGAAATCAGCCGCAGCATCGTCAATGTCCGCGATGTGTCCGAGCAGACTGCTTCGGCCAGCGAAGAAACCGCTGCGTCCAGCGTCGAACTGGCACGCCTGGGCGGGCAACTGCAGACGATGGTCAGCCGCTTCCGTATCTGATCACCCAGCGTTGACATCAAGCCCGGTCTTTACCGGGCTTGATTGTTTCTGCACCCGTGACAATCAGGCCTGCGGTGGCTGCCCGTTGGACGCCGACAGGCCACCGTCTACCGGCATGTTGACGCCGGTCACGAAGCGCGCGTCATCGCTGGCCAGAAAGGCAATCACGTCGCCGACGTCTTCGGCTTCACCCGGGCGCCCCAATGGGATGCGCTCCATGAATTTGGCCATCAACGCTTTGTCGTCGAGCATGTCTTCGGTCAGCTCGCTGCGGGTCAGTGAGGGGCAAACGGCATTCACACGCACTCCGTCAGCACCATGATCCATGGCCAGCGAACGGGTGAAGTTGGTGATGGCGCCCTTGGCCGCGTTATAGAAGCTCATGCCCCAGTCGCCGCCCAGACCGGACACCGACGAGACATTGATGATGTTGCCTTTGCTGGCGATCAGTGCCGGCATGGCGGTGCGGGTGCAATAGAACACGCCGTCCAGGTCCACGGACATCAGCTCTTTCCAGTCCTCTATGCCCAGCTCGGTCACTTTGCCGGACTTGACGATGCCGGCATTGTTGACCAGAACATCCAGGCGCCCGAAGCGGGTCGCCACTTCCTTGAACAGCGCTTCCACGTCGCTCGGGTCGGCCACATCCGTGGCTCTGACCAAGTGCCCTTCGCCCTTCAGTTGCGCGGCCACCTTGGCCAGCTTGTCGTGATTGCGGCCGACCAGCACCACGCTTGCGCCTTCCTCGGCAAAACGTTTGGCGGTCGCTTCGCCGATTCCGGAACCGGCACCTGTGACGACGATGACTTTCTGGGTGAAACGATTCATTCGGCAGTCTCCAAAAAATGAACGGGATTATCGGGTGGACTGCACACCCGCCCGCAGCGTTCACTCGCATTTGATTTTGCTTTCAGTGGCGCCGTAAATGACCGGTGAATCGTTAAACCTCGACCATGGGTGCGTTGACAACGCGGCAACGGTCAGCAAATAATCCCCGCAGTTGTACGACAACCTATAACGCCAAAAATAAAAACAACACCGAGGCCTGTCCATCATGAACACTCACGCCGCGCCTGCCCGCTCGATCAGCAAGGGCTCAATCATCGAAGCCTTGATCGGTGACACCTCGTTTACTGAACACTCGCACTACCAGACACCTTTCTCGATGCACACCATTCGCTGAAACACAGCGAACGGTACTCGGCCGTCTGCAGGTCGAGGCCATGCCTGGCGACAGGCATCACGTAATCCTCGAAGGTGTCGGCCGCCGCTTGCGCGCGGCCAGGAAAGGGGAAGGTTTCACTAAACAAGGGAGCACAACAATAATGACATCTCACACTACCCGCTCAAGCATCCTGCTGGGCGTCGGCGGCATGACGCTGATTTTCCCGATGCTCGGCATGGCCGAGGGTTTCGTCGACGACACCAAGGCCACGCTCAACCTGCGTAATGCCTACTTCAACCGTAATTTCACCAATCCTGCCTATCCCAGCAGCGCCGCGCCGCAGGGCAAGGCCGAGGAATGGACACAAAGCTTCATTCTCGACGCCAAGTCGGGCTTCACTCAGGGCGTGGTGGGCTTCGGGGTTGACGTGCTGGGCCTGTACTCGGTCAAGCTCGATGGCGGCAAGGGTACGGGCGGCACTCAGTTGCTGCCGATCCACAGCGACGGTCGCCCGGCCGATGATTTCGGACGCCTGGGCGTGGCAGGCAAGGCGCGGTTTTCCAAGACCGAACTGAAGGTCGGTGAATGGATGCCAGTGCTGCCGATCCTGCGCTCCGATGACGGTCGCTCCTTGCCGCAGACGTTTCGCGGTGGTCAGGTCACGTCCAAGGAGATCGACGGCCTGACCCTGTATGGCGGGCAATTCCGCGGCAACAGCCCGCGCAACGACGCGAGCATGGAAGACATGTCGCTGAACGGGCGAGGCGCATTCACTTCGGACCGCTTCAACTTCGGCGGCGGCGAGTATGTCTTCAACGACAAGCTTACTCAGGTAGGCGTCTGGTACTCGGAACTGCAGGACATCTACCAGCAGCAATTCTTCAACCTGCTGCACAGCCAGCCGCTCGGCGACTGGACCCTGGGCGCGAATCTGGGTTACTTCATCGGCAAGGAAGACGGCAACAAACTGGCCGGCGACCTGGATAACAAGACGGCCTACGCGCTGCTCTCGGCCCGCTATGGCGGCAGCACCTTCTATGTCGGCCTGCAAAAACTGACTGGCGACACCGCGTGGATGCGCGTCAACGGTACCAGTGGCGGTACGCTGGCCAACGACAGTTACAACTCCAGCTACGACAACGCCAAAGAGAAATCCTGGCAACTGCGCCACGACTACAACTTCGCGACGCTGGGCGTACCCGGCCTGACCCTGATGAACCGCTACATCAGCGGCGACAATGTGCACACCGGCAACATCACCGACGGCAAGGAATGGGGCCGGGAATCCGAACTGGCCTATACCGTACAAAGCGGTGCGCTGAAGAACCTGAACGTCAAATGGCGCAACTCCAGCCTGCGTCGCGATTTCAGCACCAACGAATTCGACGAGAATCGCGTGTTCGTCAGCTACCCTATTTCGTTGCTCTGAAAGCGGTGGCAGAGCCTGTCGGCGACGGCAGGTTTTGCCTTGTTACAAATGTATCCGGCCAAGGGCGTGCCCAGCCCGTTTTTAGACCTTGGCCGCGTTGACAATCAGCGTATGCGGTGCCGATAATCCGGCAAGTCATACGACAACAGATGACAAAAATAACAATCGGGACTTCTCTCATGGCATCGGCTCATACCACTCAAACTCCCTTCAATCGCCTCCTGCTGACCGGCGCGGCAGGCGGCCTGGGCAAGGTATTGCGCGAAACACTGCGCCCTTACGCAAACGTGCTGCGGCTTTCCGACATTGCCGAGATGGCACCCGCTGTCGACGACCGTGAAGAAGTTCAGGTCTGCGATCTGGCCAACAAGGATGCCGTACACCAACTGGTCGAAGGCGTCGATGCGATCGTGCATTTCGGCGGTGTGTCGGTCGAGCGACCGTTCGAAGAGATCCTCGGTGCCAATATCTGCGGCGTGTTCCACATCTACGAAGCGGCCCGCCGGCACGGCGTGAAACGCGTGATCTTCGCCAGTTCCAACCACGTGATCGGTTTCTACAAGCAGACCGAGACCATCGACGCGCACTCCCCTCGCCGTCCGGACAGTTACTACGGTCTGTCCAAGTCCTACGGCGAAGACATGGCCAGCTTCTACTTCGATCGCTACGGCATCGAAACCGTGAGCATCCGCATCGGCTCCTCGTTTGCTGAACCGCAAAACCGCCGAATGATGAGCACCTGGCTGAGCTTTGGCGACCTGACCCAGTTGATCGAGCGCTCGCTGTACACGCCAGACGTGGGCCACACCGTGGTCTACGGCGTTTCGGACAACAAGACCGTGTGGTGGGACAACCGCTTGGCCAGCAAACTGGATTACACCCCGAAGGACAGCTCGGAAGTGTTCCGCGAGAAGGTCGACGCCCAGCCGCTGCCGGCAGCCGATGACCCGGCAATGCTCTACCAGGGCGGTGCCTTTGTCGCTTCAGGACCGTTCGGCGACCAATAAGCAGCGCTTTCCTCTCGCAGCACTCTGGAGACACGAACCGTCATGGATGCCGAACTGATTGTCGATGCACAGAACGCCACCGGCGAAAGCCCGGTCTGGAGCGTGCGTGATCAAGCGCTGTACTGGGTGGATATTCCCGAGGGCGAGCTGCATCGCTGGGACTTCAATCAGGACAGCACGCGCAGCTGGAAAGCGCCGCAAATGCTGGCCTGTATCGCCGCCGATAGCCGGGGTGGCTGGGTGGCGGGGATGGAGAACGGAATCTTTCATTTGCAGCCCTGCGAAGACGGCAGCCTGATCAGCACGCTTCTGGCCGGCGTCGAACACGCGCAGGCAGGCATGCGCTTCAATGACGGCCGCTGCGACCGACAGGGTCGGTTCTGGGCGGGCACCATGTTCATGGACATGGCCGCCGGTGCGAGGGTGGGTGCGTTGTATCGCTACAGTGCCGGCCAGAAGACACTGGACGCACAGCTCAAGGATTTCATCGTCCCCAATGGCCTGGCGTTCAGCCCCGACGGCAAGGTCATGTACCTGTCTGACTCGCACCCCAGCGTGCAGCAGATCTGGGCGTTCGATTACGACACCGACAGCGGCACGCCACACAATCGCCGTCTGTTCGTCGACATGAACCATCACCTGGGTCGCCCAGACGGCGCGGCGATCGACGCCGACGGCTGCTACTGGATCTGTGGCAACGACGCAGGCCTGGTCCACCGCTTCACTCCCTCCGGCAAACTCGACCGCTCGCTGGTCGTGCCGGTAAAAAAGCCAGCCATGTGTGCCTTTGGCGGCCCCAACCTGGACACCCTGTTCGTGACGTCGATTCGCCCGGGTGGCGATATTGGCGATCAGCCACTGGCCGGTGGTGTGTTCGCCCTGCGACCTGGCGTCAAAGGCCTGGAGGAACCCACGTTTCAGGGCTGACAGCGCCCTACCGAAAATCCCGTAGCTCGACCAAAAATAACAAAATCGGAGATATCCATGGATTTCAAACGCACGCTTCTCATCGCAGCACTTCCGCTGGCCTTCTGTGTGTCAGGCATGGTCCAGGCAGACGTCAAAATCAAATTCGCCGAGGTTCACCCTGCTGGTTATGCGCCGGTCGTGGCAGAGCAGAACATGGGCAAGAAACTCGAAGAACAGTCCAAGGGCGAGATCAGTTTCAAGATGTACGCAGGCGGTGTGCTCGGCTCCGAGAAGGAGGTCGTCGAGCAGGTCCAGAGTGGCGCCGTGCAGATGACCCGCGTCAGCCTCGGCATCGTTGGCCCGGTAGTGCCGGACGTTAACGTCTTCAACTTGCCGTTCGTGTTCCGTGATCAGGCGCATATGCGCACCATCATCGATGGCCAGATCGGTCAGGAAATCCTCGACAAGATCAGCAACTCCGAATTCAACATGGTCGCCCTGGCGTGGATGGATGGCGGCACCCGCAACCTGTACACCAAGAAGCCGGTACGCCAGATCTCCGACCTCAAAGGCATGAAAATCCGCGTTCAGGGCAACCCGGTGTTCATCGAAACCATTAACGACATGGGCGGTAACGGCATCGCCATGGCCACCGGCGAGATCTTCAGCGCCCTGCAGACCGGCGTCATCGACGGTGCGGAAAACAACCCGCCGACGTATTTCCAGCATAACCACTACCAGAACGCCAAGTTCTTCACCATGACCGAACACCTGATCCTGCCCGAGCCCATCGTGATGTCGAAAACCACGTGGGAAAAGCTCAACCCCGAGCAGCAGGCACTGGTGAAAAAGCTCGCACGTGAAGCGCAGATGGAAGAACGCGTGCTGTGGGACAAGTCGTCAGCCGATGCCGAGACCAAGCTCAAGGCTGCTGGCGTGGAGTTCATCACGCTGACGCCCGAGCAGAAGAAAGCCTTCTACGACGCGACCCAGCCGGTACGCGACAAATACGGTGCGAAATATAAGGGTCTGATCGACCGCATCGGAGCGGTCCAGACCGATCCGGCACTGGCGGCGAGCAACCCCCAAGCGGCCCAATAAGCCTGTCCGATTACGCAGCGGGAACGAGCACCAGCTCGTTCGCCGCCGCAGTGGTGAGCCTTATGAAAAATACGCTATTGCGCATCAACGACACGCTTTATCGGATCTGCATCGGCATTGCCGGTCTGTCGGTGTTGATCATGACCCTGATCATTCCCTGGGGCATCTTTGCCCGTTACATCCTCGGCAGCGGCTCCAGCTGGCCGGAACCCACTGCCATCCTGCTGATGGTGGTGTTTACCTTCTTCGGCGCCGCCGCCAGTTACCGGGCCGGTGCGCACATGGCCGTGTCGATGGCCGTGGACCGCATGCCGCAGCAGGTGCGCAGAGTCGCCAGCGTAGTGGTGCAGATTCTGATGGCGATCGTCGCCCTGTTCATGATTTTCAAGGGTTTCAAGCTGTGCGCCACCACCTGGAATCAATTCGTCGGCGAACTGCCGTTTCTGCGCGTCGGCATCTCTTATCTGCCGATCCCCATTGGCGGCCTCGTGACGCTGGTATTCGTCCTGGAAAGACTGTTTCTGGGTGACCAGAGTCATCGCGCAGTGATGCGCTTCGACGTCATTGAAGAAAGCGAAGGTGCTGCATAAATGGACGCTTTTATACTGTTGGGCAGCTTTATCGCGTTGATCCTGATCGGCATGCCGGTGGCCTACGCGCTGGGCCTTTCAGCCCTGATCGGCGCCTGGTGGATCGACATCCCGGCCGATGCGCTGATGATCCAGATTGCGGGCGGGGTGAACAAATTCTCGCTGTTGGCGATTCCGTTCTTCGTGCTGGCCGGCGCGATCATGGCCGAAGGCGGCATGTCGCGACGTCTGGTCGCGTTTGCTGCGGTGCTGGTGGGCTTCGTGCGTGGCGGGCTGTCGCTGGTCAATATCGTGGCTTCGACTTTCTTCGGCGCGATCTCGGGTTCCTCGGTGGCCGACACGGCCTCGGTAGGCTCGGTGCTGATCCCGGAGATGGAACGCAACGGCTACCCTCGCGACTTCTCGACGGCAGTGACCGTCAGCGGCTCGGTGCAGGCGCTGCTGACTCCGCCCAGCCACAACTCGGTGCTCTATTCGCTGGCGGCAGGCGGCACGGTGTCGATCGCGTCGCTGTTCATGGCCGGGATCCTGCCGGGGCTGCTGCTCAGCGCGGTGATGATGGGCCTGTGCATGATCTTCGCGCGCAAGCGCAATTACCCCAAGGGTGAAGTGGTGCCGCTGCGTCAGGCGCTGAAAATCGCCGGTGAAGCGCTCTGGGGGATGATGGCCATGGTCATTATTCTCGGCGGCATTCTGTCGGGGATTTTCACGGCCACCGAGTCGGCGGCGATTGCCGTGCTCTGGGCGTTCTTTGTCACCATGTTCATCTACCGCGATTACAAATGGCGCGATCTGCCCAAACTGATGCACCGGGCGGCACGCACCATTTCCATCGTGATGATCCTGATCGGTTTTGCCGCCAGCTTCGGTTACATCCTGACGCTGATGGAAATCCCGATGAAGATCACCACCGCGTTCCTGACCCTGTCGGACAACCGCTACGTGATCCTGATGTGCATCAACGTGATGTTGCTGCTGCTCGGTACGGTCATGGACATGGCGCCGCTGATTCTGATCCTGACCCCGATTCTGTTGCCAGTCATCGTCGGTGTCGGTATCGATCCGGTGCACTTCGGCATGATCATGCTGGTCAATCTGGGGATCGGGCTGATTACCCCGCCGGTAGGCGCGGTGCTGTTCGTCGGTGCTGCGGTGGGCAAGGTCACCATCGAAGCCACGGTAAAAGCACTGGTGCCGTTCTATGTCGCGCTTTTCCTGGTGCTGATGCTGGTGACCTACATTCCTGCCATCTCGTTGTGGCTGCCGAGCGTCGTGCTCTGACGTCTCCAGCTGCAAGGCTGCCGGAGCGCTTGAAAGCGCTCCGGCATGCACCTCTGTTGTCCAGCCAAGGAGGCTGGTTTGCGTATGTCTGCCCCTGCCCTGTTTCCGCGACACATTGCCGTGCTGATCCTGGCGCTGCTGGCCTGTTCGTTTGCCGGCAACCACATCGCGGCGCGCATTGCCTTCGATCATGACACCGGCCTGCTGCTGGCCATCCTTTGTCGCTCCGGCGTCACCTTGCTGGTGCTGGTCAGCCTGGTGCTCTGGCAGCGTGAAAGGCTCAGTCTGCCCGCCAGCACCTGGCGCTGGCAGCTGCTTCTGGGGTTGCTGATCGCCACTCAGAGCTTTTGCATCTACTCGGCGGTGGCACGTATTCCGGTGGCCCTGGCCTTGCTGGTGGTCAATGTCTCGCCGATCCTGCTGGCGTTGCTGACCTGGGCACTGGGGGGAGCCAGGCCGACACGGCGCGCAGCAGGCCTGATGGGCTTGATCCTGTTTGGCCTGACGCTGGCGCTGGACGTGCCACAGCGCCTGTCGAACCCCGGCAGCAGCGAGCCGCAATGGCTGGAGGGCGTCGCCTACGCGTCGACCGCTGCGGTGGTGTTCGCCTTTGCGCTGTGGATTACCGATAACAAACTGGCGGGCATGCGCGGCAGCGTACGCAGCATGCTGACCATGGCCGTGGTGTTCGTCGTCGCGGCCATCGCCGGCAGCAGCGGCGTGCTGCCCGGCGGCGTGGGTCTGCCGACGAGTTCTGTCGGCTGGAGCGCACTGGCCAGTCTGGTGGTTTTGTACGGGCTGGGTTTCTCGCTGCTGTTCATCTGCATGGCACGGCTGGACATCGCCCGCAACGCGCCAGTGATGAATATCGAGCCGGTGGCCAGCCTGCTGTTTGGCTGGCTGATTCTCGATCAATTGCTCAGCAGCGGTCAGGTGGTCGGCGGGCTGATCGTGGTCAGCGGCATCGTGCTGCTGACCTGGCGTCGCGCCCGGTCGCCTGACCCTCAATCATCCAGAAAGGCTTTGAAGCATGTCCACGAACGTACTGACCCTTGAAGATGGCCTGACCCGCCTGACACTGGCCCCCGACATCGGCGGCAGTATCGTCAACTGGAGCGTCCTGGCCAGCGGGCAACCCCTGCTGCGCCCTAGCGACGAACAGGCTCTGGCGGCCGGGACGCCCCGTCGCCTGGCCTGCTACCCGCTGGCGCCGTGGTCGAACCGGATCGGCAACGGCGGTTTCGAGACACCAGACGGCTGGCTGGCCCTGGAACCAAACAGCGCCAACGACCCGCTGCCGATCCATGGCAGCGCCTGGCAGCAAACATGGACCGTCATCGAACAGCGCGCAGAGCAGGTCTGCCTGCAACTCGACAGCCAGACGCCATTCGCCTACCGCGCGCACCTGCGCTACACCCTGCGTGAGGGCACGCTGAGCATCGAACTGAGCACCACCCATCAGGACAGCCGCGCCATCTGGCACGGGCTGGGCCTGCACCCGTACTTGCCACGCACGGCCCACACTCGTTTGCAGGCCAGGGCTGCACAGGTCTGGCTATGCGACGAAGGCGGTTTGCCCCGCGCCTTGCAGGACCTGCCCGCCGAGTGGGACTTCCGTCACGGCAACACTCTGCCCGACACACGTCTGGACAACGGTTTCACCGGCTGGGATGGCCAGAGCATCATCAGCCAGCCGGACCTGGGCTACGAATTGCACTGCCAGGCCACCGGCAGCGAATACTTTCTGGTGTTCTGCCCGCCGGGGCTGGATTTCTTCTGTTTCGAGCCCGTCAGCCACCCGGTCAACGCCCATCATTTGCCGGGGCATCCTGGGTTGAAGCTCTTGCGGCAGGGAGAGTCAGTGACGCTGGAGTTCAGTCTTCGTTACAAGGACCTGAAGCGGGGGTTATGAATAAGTGTCCTGGTGACTCATTTCAAGTTACAGAACGAGTCGGGATATTCCGTTGACATATCCCAAAAAAACATATTCTTATTCATCCGAAACATCAGCCAAGGATGAATCACTCATGGAACAATCCACAGTCTTCAAAAGCAATCGAAGCCAGGCTGTCCGACTGCCAAAAGCGGTGGCCTTGCCCGACGACGTGAAACGTGTCGATGTTATAGCCGTGGGCAGAACCCGCATTATTTCCCCCGCCGGTGAAATGTGGAACAGCTGGTTCGATGGTGAAAGTGTCAGTGATGATTTCATGGCAGAGCGCGGACAACCAGCCGAACAGCAGCGCGAATCGCTCTGATGCTCAAGTACATGCTTGACACCAACATTTGCATTTTCGCTATAAACAACAAGCCAGCTTCGGTGCGTGAAGCCTGCAACCTCCATCACGGACAGCTACGTATCAGCGCAATCACATTGATGGAGCTTGTCTACGGCGCAGAAAAGTCTTTGAGTCCGAAAGAAATCTTGCCCTTGTTGAGGGTTGGACGGCGCGTCTTGAAGTGCTCCCTTACGACAGCGACGCGGCGGCTCATACCGGCATGATCAGAGCCGAACTGGCCAGAGCGGGCACACCGATCGGCCCGTACGATCAAATGATTGCAGGACACGCCCGCTCTCTAGGCTTGGTTGTCATCACTAACAACCAGCGTGAATTCCAGCGCGTCGAGGGGCTGAGGGTAGAAGACTGGGTAAGCCAATGACCTCAAGGCGATATCTGCAACGCCTCTTGGTTTTGAGCTCGTCAGCCACCCGGTCAATGCCCATCATTTGCCTGGGCATCCGGGGTTGAAGCTGTTGCGGCAGGGGGAGTCGATGGGGTTGAGGGTCAGTCTGCAGTACAAAAAAAATCTAGCAAGCTTTATCCATGCGCTCCCCAGCCACAGATTACTGAATAATCGTCAATGTAGAAGGGCCACTCAAGCTGGTGACACCCGTGGTCGTGGCGCACGCGTTAAGCTCCAGATTGAAAAGCACATAGGTCGTTATTGCCGTGGAGCCCGTGTAACGGCCAGCCACAATTTCCCCGATACCCACTACGGTTTTGTTCAGACCACCGGTATCGTTGTAAGTCGCGTCGAAATTATAGGTACTGGTCTCTCCATCACCCCACTTTATGATCCACGTTACATCGGTCGTGTTCTGCAGCAGAGCGTTGCAGGATAAGGGCGCCTGAAAGCTTTGGCTGGACGACGCACTTGTGCCGAGAGGCAACACACAAGTCCCCCAGCTGCTTGTCGTCGTCACATTGATTGGCTGGCTGGCGTTGGTCAGGCCTGGCGAAAAAGTTCCAGTGTGAGTTCCTGTACAGACAACCAGGTTTACAGCCTCAGCCTGAGCTCGTTCAGGCGCAAAAAAGCCCATACAACCGATGACCAGCAGTACACCGGCCAGCCTGGCCAGCGTAGATGAAGCACGTGCAACGTGAGTGTCCATAATGGTCTCCCTGACCTTCATAACATCCAGATCACACATTAAACAGCCAGCGCTCGTTGGGCTACTGGCAGAATTGACAGTGACCGTCTGCATGACCGGCCCGTGGTCATTGTCATGGCCGCACTTGTAAAATGCCTCCACGCCGCTCGTCACATCCTATGATCCACCCCCCACCCCGTTACGTAACACCTCTGCATCGCGAACCAAACCCACACAATGGTGATCAGAAGGTGGATCATGCGCATAACTGCCAGTCTCAGGACCTTCTGTCACTTGTCCCCCTCTCACAGCGAATCGACAATCACCCGACTTTGGATCGATGAAGTCACCGCCGTGGCCCGCCAGAGGGACCGCGACAGCTTCATGCGCATTTACGATCACTTCGCTCCGCGCCTGTTGCGCTACCTCACCGGGCTGAATGTGCCAGAAGGTCAGGCCGAAGAGTTGGTGCAGGAAGTGCTGCTCAAACTGTGGCACAAGGCCGACTCGTTCGACCCGGCCAAGGCCAGCCTGGGGACATGGTTGTTTCGCATCGCACGCAACCTTTACATCGACAGCGTGCGCAAGGACCGTGGCTGGGTGCAGGTGCAGAATTCGCTGGAACAACTCGAGCGTCTGGAGGCCCCTGTAGATCGGACACTCGATTACAGCCAGCGCCAGGAGCAACAACTCAACATCGCCATCCAGAACCTGCCCGCCGATCAGGCCCGAGTGTTGCGAATGTCATATTTCGAAGCGCTCAGCCACCGGGAGATTTCCGAACGCCTGGGTATGCCGCTTGGCACCGTGAAGTCCTGCCTGCGCCTGGCGTTTCAAAAATTGCGCTCGCGGATAGAGGAATCATGATGGGCCCACAACATCATCCGGACGACGCCACGCTGGTCAGCTATGCCGCAGGGGCGCTGTCGCAGGTCATCTCGTTAGTCACTGCCGCGCACCTGGAGCGCTGCGCCGAGTGCCGGGCGCGGCTCAGGCAGGCCGAGGCCATTGGCGGTGTGTTGATGCAGCAGCACACCAGCAGTGTGGTGCCACTCAAGGGCCGATCGGCCATGCTCGCGCGGCTTGACGAGCAGCAAGCGGGGCTCGTACCCGCTATGCATTCGATGCCGGCGGCCAATCAGGACCCGGACCTGATGCCGGTCTGCATGCAGGCGCATTTTGGTCGACACCTGAGCACATTAAAGTGGAAGACCCTGATCCCCGGCGTAAAACGTGTACGCGCTGAAGGCATCGAACAGGGCAACCTGATGCTGCTGAAAATCGCCCCCGGCGTGAGCATGCCGGTGCACAGCCACGAAAGCGGCGAGATGACCATGGTCCTCAAGGGCGCGTATTACGACGTACAGGGAGAGTTCGGACTCAACGATGTGGCCGATCTGGACAGCCATATCCATCACCAGCCCATTGCCTACCCTGACCGGGAATGCATTTGCGTGCTGGCCACTGAATCGAAGCTGCGTTTTCAGGGACTGCTGGCGCGGATGATGCAGCCGTTTTTCGGGATTTGAAAAACGGCTGCGAGCAGATTGAGGAGCCAGGCAACTAGCAGAACCTGCTATTCAAAAAGGGCTTGAACGCGAGCCAGCACATCGTCGATTATCATCTCGGGAACTGACTCAACACGCTTTGCGCCACGAGCCTCAAGGTCAACGGTTCGAATGTGGTTGCAAAGAACGACACCCTGCGTTTTGGTACCTGAACCGCTTAAAGGCACCGCGAAACCGGCATACCGAGCGAAGTCGCCGCCCTGCGTGATGGGTACAATAATTACAAGGCCCGATGCGTTATAAGCCGCAGGCGTCAGAATCAACGCTGGACGAAAATCGCCCTGTTGTTCACGGCCTGCGGTTGGATTCAGGTTCAGTCGCACAATATCCGACCGGTTGAATTTGACCCGTTTCAAACCTCACGTCCAATTGGCTGCATGGTGTTCCATTCGGCCAATTCTGTGGGTTCAGGCGCGCTCAAATCACATTTTGCCATCAAGTCAGCCAATCGATAATGCAACTTTGCTTTAGCGGGTTTGAGCGTGATGACTTCTGCAGACGCATCAAGCGTAAGGACATCGCCGCTAGACAGGCTCATCTGCTTGAGCACGTTTGCGGGCAAACGAATTGCAGCGCTATTGCCCCATTGCTGAATTTTCACTTCCATAAAGACACCTCATAACGTAGCAATACTGTAGATACCTCACACGAGGCATGCAACCCCAACGTATAAACATAGTATCTACAACCGTAGACTGCCAGCTCAAGATGTCTCGAAATCCTACAGGCTTCCCGGGCCGATAAACCTGATCTATCAGCGCTGAACACTCACACCCAATGAGGTCAACGCATCCCAGTACCCCGGGTAGGTCTTGGCGACGCAATCAGGGTCGAGAATGCGGATGCCGGCAATCTTCAGGCCCGCCAGTGCAAAGCACATGGCGATCCGATGGTCGGAGTGGGTATCGATCAAGGCATCGACCGTAGTGCCTGCCAGCGCCGGGTTGGCGGTAACGATCAGATCGTCACCCTCTTCGACCGCCAGGCCGGGTGCGATGGCGCACAGGCCGTTGGACAGTGCCGAGATGCGGTCGCACTCCTTGACCCGCAGGTTGGCGATGCCGACAAAGCGCACCGGTTGACGATTGAACGCGGCCAGTACGGCCAGCGTGGGAATCGCGTCCTGCATCTGCGAGCCGTCGATCACGGCCGGCATGTTCGGGAAGCTGGCGATGATCTGACTGGCCAGTGCATCAGGCTGAGTGAACGCGTTGCTGGCCACGCCCAGGTCGATAGCGCCCTCGGTCAGGGCCTGCGCAGCCCAAAGGTAGGTGGCCGCCGAGGCATCCGGTTCGATGTGGAAATCCGTAGCGCGATAGCCGGTAGCCGAGACTTTCCAGGCGGCGTCGCCGATGGCCTGAACCTCGGCACCGAACGCCTGCATGGCCGCCAGCGTGAGGTCGAGGTAACCACGCGCGCCGATCTCGCTGCCTGTCAGGGCAACTTCCACAGGCCCCTTGCCACAGGCACCGGCCATCAGCAGTGCCGACACATACTGGCTGGACAGATTGCCGTCGATTTCGATACGACCGGCCTCAAGACCGCCCTTGCCCTTGATGGCCACCGGCGGGCAACCACTGGGTGCGCTGACCTCCACGCCCATGCGCTGCAAGGCATCGACCAACGGGCCGATCGGGCGCTTGCGCATGTATTCGTCGCCATCCACCACGAAGTCGCCTTCGAAGTTGGCCAGTGCCGCGGTCAGAAAGCGTGTCGCAGTCCCGGCATTGCCGAGGAACAGCGCCTGTTGCGGCGCCTGCCAGTGCCCGCTGCTGGTGACCACGAAGGTGCTGTCATCCGGCTCGTCGACCTGCACGCCCATCAGACGCAAGGCTTCGGACATCACGCGCGTGTCGTCACTCTTCAGCGCGCCGGTCAGGCGGCTGGTGCCTTTGGCCAGCCCGGCCAGCAACAATGCACGGTTGGTGATCGACTTGGAGCCCGGCGGGCTGACACGCCCGACCAGCGGGCGCTCGACAGGCAAAACAGTGAGGGTGGCTTGAGGTCGCATGATGTCCCTGAGCGTCAGCGGAAAAATCGCGATCCTAGCACGAGCGGGATCAAGCCCGCAGTGCCGGTTTCATTCATCGCCAAGCCCGGGCGCGGGTCAGCTTTTCACTGAGCCCGACAGTTGCTGCAGCTTGTCGTTGGCCGCCAGCAACTGATTGCGGTTGGCCGCGACGTCGGTGACGTCATAGATCACCAGACACACATGGCTGATCGCACCGGTGGTCGACCGCAGCGGGAACAGTGTGGTGTTCTGATACATGAACTCCTCCTGCCCGGTAATCGGTTGGTAATTCTTGAAACGCACCAGATACGGCCGCTGCTCCCAGATGGTGAACGCCGGCGTGCCGAGGGTCACGACGTTATCGATTTTCTTGCTGAACCACTTCGCGTTGACCTCCGGGAAAATCTCGAAAAAAGTCTTGTCGATGGCCACATAGGGCACCACACCCGAGCGGTTTTCCATGAAGGTATTCCAGACCGTCACGCGGTAGTTCAGGTCCAGCACCACGATGCCTACGTCAATGTTCTGCGTGACGGCCAGCAACCAATGAAGCTCGTTGATTTCAATAGCGTTGCTCATGGGTCAGCTCATCATGTAGGCGAGTTTTTTGGTAAGCAGCTCGACCGAATCTTCGGTGAACAGCATCAGCAGATCGAAATGCAGATTGTGGCCTTCCACGCTGTAACTGATTTCGACCGCCAGGGTCTTTTTCCAGCGTTGCTGATTGATGCGGATCAGCTCGTCGATGCCGCCCTGCGCGCCCAACAATTGCGGGTGGCCCTGCGAAAAGGCAATGTCAATCTGTTCGGCAATCCCGCTCAGGCAGGCACCGATCAGGATCGTGGACAGGTCGAGGAGCATCTCCATGTCGGAACTGTCGGAGTGATCGCCGCCCATCAGCTGCGAGATACCGGAAATTTCCGAGTCGTGGAAAATCAGCAGCGCCTCGCCTGCAATACCGCCACCGATGTAGCCCTGACACACCGCAGTCAGGCGCTGATCGCTGTGCGCATCGGCCAGCGCCATGTGCAGCTCGCCAACTTCGAGCATGTTGACGTTGGGCACCGGCAACTGCACAAAGACACCCAGTACCTTGGCCAGCAACGCCGCTGCACGGCCCATGGCTACGTTGACGGTTTCGCGGAACGCATCCTGAAAGCTGATCACCCCGCCCTTGTTGTTGAGGGCCGGCAGTGCAACCGGCGACACCGCAGGCTTGCCCAGCAGACCAAGGCGCTCCAGTGTGCTTTTCAGTTCGTCCGGGTCGGCAGGTTTTTTCAGAAACGCCAGCGCGCCCAGCTCCATGACCCGACGCACGGCTTCGTCCTGCACGTCGCCCGACACCACAATCACCTTGGCGTCGAGGTTTTCGGCACGAATCGCCGTCAGCGTCTGGTAACCGTCCATCACCGGCATGGTCAGGTCGAGCAGGACCACCTGGCCCTGACCTTTACGAATCGCTTCCAGGCCTTCCTGCCCCTGGGTGGCCAGCGTGACCGACACATCCCAGTCTTCAGGTAGCGCGCGCAACAGCTGCTTTCGCGCCATGTTCGAGTCATCGCATATCAATAGCGCAAGCGTGGACATCGTGTGGTTCTCACTGCAGGAAAATCAGGCTGACCACGGCGGACAGCACGTATACGTTTGACGGCACCATCGGAAGCGACTGACTTCGAGCCTATAACGCGAGATCAGCAACATTCAAACTAAACCTATAGCTTAAGTCGGTGATTTTTGGAGTTTCTGTAGTTTTATTCGCTATCCGTTGCTGTAAATCACTGTCGCGACGTCGGAAACGTGCCTATTATCAATTGATAGATTTAATAGCAATCACTCGATAGACAGGTGTGCCATGTCTCTGCCCATACGCGACTATCATCCAGCCCTGCCCCGGCAGGACGATTTCTGGCAACACCTGGGCATTCCCGCACGAGGCGCGCGGCTGTACTCGGCGCTGCATGACGGCTTGCCGTATGAAGTCTTCGAACGTCTGGCGCATTACACCGACCTGAACCGCTCGACCCTGGCCGAACATCTGGGCATCGCTCCGGCGACCTTGCAGCGACGTCTCAAGGTGCGCCGCTTCAATGCCGAGGAAAGCGATCGGCTGTTCCGCCTGGCAGCGGTGTACAAGGCGGCGCTGGATCTGTTCGAAAACGACGCCGAAGCGACTCGTCTGTGGCTGGCCAACCCGGTCTACGGGCTGGGTACTCGCAGGCCGCTGGAAATGCTCGCGACCTCGGCGGAGGCTCAGGCAGTGCTCGACCTGATCGGCCGCCTGGAGCACGGGGTCGTGGCGTGATAGCGGTCTATCGACTGGTCAAGCGCAAATGGCTGGCGCAGGCCTTCGACGGCGAAGGCGCCAAGCTCTATGGCGGACGCTGGAACAGCAAGGGCAACGCCTGCGTGTACTGCGCGGGCAGCGAGTCACTGGCCCTGCTGGAAGTGCTGGTACACCTGAACAACGCCACTGTGGCTCAACATTACACGATGCTTGAACTGCAGATTGCCGAGGAGCACGTCCTCAATGCACGCCCGGACACCCTGCCCCGCGACTGGCGTGAAGAACCCGCGCCACCGGCAACCGCCTCGTTCGGCGACGACTGGCTGGCCTCCGCTCAGAGCCTGGCACTGGCGGTGCCCAGCGTGATCATTCCGCGCGAGTCCAACTACCTGCTCAACGTCCAGCATCCGGAATTCAGGGCGGTTGTGGCGACGGCGAAAGAGCTGGAGTTTGTGGTCGATCCGCGCTTGAAGTGAGTTGGCTGAGCGGTTAGCTCGGTTACGGGGCGCTCTTGCTGTCCCATGGGTTCAAAGCAATGTACGCCGCGACCAATGCATTCAGCACCAGAAGTAACGCCTTAACACTGCGATGGATTACAAAACCGGCAACACTACGTGCGGCCGCTGACCAGTCCTACACCAGCATGCGTTTCAATTGCGTGCCTGAAAGCCTGAACAAAAAAACAACTACCTATACCTATGTACCGCACTTCGTGACTATTAATACTACCTAATATCAAGGAGATATTATTGGGCGATTTAAACCTTAAGGATAAGCACATGCCGCAAAACGTCATTACTCTTCCACCCACAATCGTAACACCTGGCCAGCCGTTGCCCAGGCCATTAGGCCCGCTGTCAGGAGCCGGAGTAATCGCCAGACCGCTGCGATGGGACGGCACTATTCCTGCAAACCATGAGCTGGATGCATTCTTCAGTAAAAGGGGTATAAGAAACGAGCAGTACACGATATCCATTATCGTGACGGCCTCTTCAACACAGCAAAACATCCATCAGTCTTACATAGACTTTTTGCCCCTCCTTCCGGCTGACGTTGACGCGGAAATTTCTGCCGGCGTAGGAGATTACCCCTTCTCTGAGTTAGAAAAGTCTACGATTGAAAAAAACGTGGTGGACAGCCTGATTTCACAGCGCGCTGCTGAGTTAGCCAAGAGTAACGAAGGCGCTCATGCTTTCTTTGGCAGGCATGTATTGGCGGTAGATATTAAAAAAAACGCTGTGGATTTTTTAAATATCTTTCAAACAAGAAGAGACCTGGGCTCTCCCCTTGACGTTTATAAAAGCTGGGAAGCCTCAGTCACAGCAGCCTACAGAGCAAAAATTCTTGAAGAGAAAATCAGGATGCTCACAGAGAGGTCGGTATCACTGAGCCATACTATTGCTGCAGCGCAGGCCAGGGAGGACGCACGTATCGCGGCAGAAGCCGAGTCGACGAGGCTTGCCGTTGAAGCTGCAGAGCACGCTCGACTTGCTGCCGAAACCGCTGAACAAGCCCGAGTTGCAGTGGAGGCTGAAGCCAAGCGAGTAGCGGATGAGCAGGCTCTTCTTGCTGCCGAAGCAGAAGCTCGCCGAGTAGCTGCCGAAGCGGCTGAACAAGCTCGTATGGAGGCAGAGACGCAGGCCCAGCGTGACGTTGACGAGCACGCGCGCGTGACGGCAGAAGCTCAAGCGCTAGAAGCGGGCAAGACGCTCAGGCTCCCGGAAGCGGGTACACCGCAGTTGGGTGCAGTTGCAGGAGTCATTTCCGTTACAGCAGGATCCGGTCTCTTTCTGGACGCTACCATTCAAGCCGCTATCGAAATATTAACGGCTCTCGCAGGCACGGCTGTCAGCTCTACCACAGCCGTAGGCATCGGCACGTTGCTGTACTCCCCTTCGCTTGGCAATGGAGAGTTACCGGAAAGAATGCTGGACCTTCCGGCCAGGGTTCTGATGCCTGATCTGCCCGACGCCTTGAATGACGTGGCGGCAACGGGTGGAACGGTCGATATGCCCTATAGAATTTACGGCGATCAGTCGAAGTATTCAGTCGTGGCAACACAAGCCGAAGGCGGATTTTCTCCCAAGGTGCCTGTGAGGGCTCTGATACTGGACCCAGTGGCCAACGCCTACACCTTTACCACTTCGGACACCCCGCCCATCACCTTGACGTTTCCAATCGCAGCACCTGGAAACAGCTCAACGACGACGGTGGCGCAACCAGTCGAAACTCCGGCGTACGCTGGAATTACACTGGAACCTATCGAGGTGAAAGCCGAGCCTTTACCCGCCACCGGCCAGATGGACATTCGGGACGCCATTTACGTTTATCCTTTAAATTCGGGTTTGCCTCCGGTCTATGCCGTGTTCAACAGCCCCTATGAAGGGGCAACAACCAAAGGAGAGCATAGCGGTCGAATGTACGATCCTGAAAAAGCGGGCGGCCCCACCCAAAACCTTGACTGGACAACCGCCTCAGTCACTCAGGACGGCATTGATCTCGTTAAGCTGCACACAGGCCGATTCGGCTCATCAGATGCAAATACTATAATGATTGATCGTCTGGAAAAAATTTTGCGCGGCGAGTTAGCCGTGACGGATACTGATAAAAGATTTTACACCCACGAGCTCAGGGAATTAGAACGTTACAGGGCACTGGGGGTGGCTGATGGCGTGCAAGGTAACGTATGGAATAACGCTCATACGGCAGCCCTTGAGGATTATAGAATTAACGAAAATCGTGATTTTCTTTACACCGAAGCGGCTCAATCGGCTGGTGACAAACAAGATCATGCTGACGCATTGAGAGGCCAATGAAATGACCCACATCAGAGACATTATCATTAACGAAACCGTGGCAGATGTATTGGCAGTCCTGGCTCTAACTACGTCCCAACCACGGATAGACAGACTGTACACCACTTATAAATTTGAGGCGCTTCAGTCCGGTGAGCTTTGGGGAACTTACACCCGACTTTTCCGTGAGGGCATTCTGGCTTTAGATGCAAATGGTCGCACGTCTAAAGGACCCAGCTGGAAGGAGCCCGCTTTCATCGCCGAAAAAAAATATTCTTTTGAATAAAAGTTACACTATTTAAAGAACGCCCGGCTTCAGCCGGGCGTTCCTCCATCTGAGACTTGATAATCGTAACCCTGTCTCGAACAGGGTATGCCCGAGCTTTATTTTACAGGTACATCTAACTTGTCGACCCTCCCATAAATGGTCTGCAGATCCCACTCGGGAATTTCCCATATAAGCAGTTTGGGCGGCGTCTGGCGGAAGGCCGGGTTGTCAAAGTAAAGGTTGGCAACGTTGCCAATCGGGGCGCCGAGTGCGCGCTGTAGAAAACCGACAAAACCCGAATTGCGCGAGAACGACGTGCCGATCAGCGCGACGTTGGGCAGCTTGCTGTCTCCGTCGATTCATTGGCAAGCTCGGTGATCTGCGTGGCGGCCACGCTTTACGGCGCAGGTTGTAATGACGACGGCAACCAGTCGAGTCCGCCGGGGCACTCGGCAATGCGTAACGTCTAAATCTGGAATTGACGCTGTGAAGTGGCCTGAATGCCGGCTTTTTCCACCTGCAAACCGATGGCTCTGGCGGCGCTGTTGGCAGCACTCTCGCCCCATTGCATTTCGCTATCTCAAGCGTATTTGGAAGGAAAACGGGTGCATGAAGAAGATAGCTACCTATCCATTTAGCAGGACGGTAGCTATCGAGGTGAAGGGATTTCAGTGACTGGCAGCAGCCGGGGTGGCTGCAGGAGCTGTTTCTGCGGACTGAGGCAACGGCATGCCCTTGGGCCACAACAGCCAGATATTGCCTTTCTGCTTCATGTCGCCAGCCAGCTTGCCCGCCTCGTCGCCGGTCCCCCAGAACAGGTCAGCGCGTACTTCACCGGCAATCGCACCGCCCGTGTCCTGGGCAGCGACCGGACGCACCACGCTGCTGCCATCCGGCCGCGTCGTCGAGAGCCAGAGCAGACTGCCCAGCGGAATCACCTTGCGGTCGATGGCCACGCTATAGCCCGGGGTCAGCGGCACATTCAGCGAGCCGCGCGGGCCTTCATTACTGTCGGGGTTACGGGCGAAAAACACGTAGCTGGGATTACTCGCCAGCAGTTCGCCGATCCGCTCCGGATGCGCCTTGGCCCAGGCTGCGATGCTGCCCATGGTCACGTCTTCCTTCTTCAACTGCCCCTGCTCTACCAGCCAGCGACCAATCGCGCGATACGGACGACCGTTCTGATCGGCATAGCCCAGACGCAGCTGCGAGCCATCTTCCAGACTCACGCGCCCCGAGCCCTGAATCTGCAGGAATTGCAGATCCATCGGGTCGGTCAGCCAGGCAATCACCGGCGCGTTCAAGCCCTGCGTGCTGATCGTTGCAGCGTCGTCGTAAGGCTTGAGCACCCGCCCCTCAAGCCGACCGCGCAGACGCTTGCCTTTTAGCTCGGGATAAATGCTGTCCAGATTGACCACGATCAGATCGTCCGGAATGCCATACACCGGCACATTGGCCGTGGCGGTCTGAGTCAGACTGCCCGGATAGACAGGCTCGTAATAACCGGTGATCAAACCATCGGCACTGCCCCCGTCGGCGCGCAGGCTGTAGACCTGCAACTGCTCCTGCAAAAAGGTGCGGATCTGCGCAACATCCGGTGCAGCCGCAAGACTCGCAGCCGCCGCACACGTCGGCCCCCACACCGCATCGGCCTTCAAACGGACACACGCACTGCGCCACGAGGCAAAACCGGCCTGCAAATCCGCGTCCGACACCGCCGGCAGCGCGTCCCAGCCAGCCTGGCTATACGTGGTGTGCGGCGGCGCAGACGGCGTCACCGGTTTGTCGGACTTGTCACACGCGGTCAGCAACGCAGCCAGAGGCAAAACCAGCGCCAGGCCCCGCAACCATGGCTTGAAAGAGAGCATCATCAGTAGCACCAATCCGTTTACAGCCTGCAGCAGGCTGGTGGGTGAAAGGTGTCATTGTGGCTGAAGCGGGCAGAGGGGCCTAGGGTTTGTCTGAAAAGTCAGCCAGGATGATGTGGAGACGCGGCGTAGGAGAAAGATGGAGTCGAGCAAGTCAGCGCTCATGAGTGGTACGCGTTGGGCCGGTGCTGCGTGGAATAGCTCAAACGGTTTATGGGCGCCCTTGGTTCGCACCGCTTTAAGTGTCAGGGACGAGCTGCACGGACCCGACTTCGGACCTCATAACAAACAGGCTGCATTCCGAGGCTCTTTTAAAAGATCTCAGTAGACTGCTGCCATGCTGAAAGCGTCTATGTATTCGCCATCTCGATAGGCGAATTTCCTGTGCGTGCCCTCTATGACAAAGCCATTCTTTTCATACAGCGCGATAGCGGCCTTGTTATCAACGAAAACAGTAAGCTCCAGGCGCTTTAAATTCATCCATCGACAGGCAGTGGCGGTGAGCTCGTTCAATAACAAGTCACCAATGCCCTGGCGATGATGACTGTCTGCAACCCCCATCCAGAAATCAGCTACGTGCTGCCTGCGCCCCTGAAAACGATAGAGCATGGCGCAGCCGACAACCACGCCATCGCGCTCGGCAACGAGGGACAGCCCAGAAGCACTTCGACTTTCGACAAGCTTTTTTATGTCGTTGATTGACTGGTACGGCATGCGAAGCGTCCACCAACGGAATACCGGTTGTTCAAACATATCAGCCAGCGAAGACCAGTCACTGTCTGCCATGGCACGGACGATCAAGCTCATGTCAGCCCCCTCACTAACGCTACCCTTTCGGCTAACCATCTGCTTACGGTCAAGGTTGGCCCGGATGCGGTTCCGGGTAGTCGCGATTGATGTCGATGGGTTTGGCGTACGGTCCATCCCAAAGCTGCTCGTGCAGTTGGCCGATGCGCCTGGCCATCGAGCTATCGTGCATCACCACTTCCAGATTGCGCGAGTTGTCGAGGTAGCCGCCCAGCCAGTTGCTGGTGCCTACCCAGGCCACCTGATCATCAATATCCATGGTCTTGCTGTGGATCACGCGTGCATAGGGGATAAAACCCTGATCGGCCATCGGCAGTGTGACGATGCGCACCTGCACGTTGGGCACCAGGGCCAGACTCTTGAGGTAGGCGACTTCGGGCATGCCGGTGTTCCAGTCGGACACCATGAGTTTTATTGACACACCGCGGGCGGCTGCGCTGCGCAGGGCATTATCGATGACCGCATAGTAAGGCCGGGTTTTGTCGGCCCCGTAGGACAGGGGCGCGTAATCCAGCAACTGGACACGAACCTCGCTTTTGGCTTGCGCCAGCAAACGGGGCAGTTCGGTCTGGGAGTCGACGACCCCTGGCGGGTTATAGCGCTGCGGACTGGCGATCAGGTAGTTGCCGTTGGGCGATGTGCTATCGACCGGGCGCGGCACCGGAACCGGTTTGCCCTCGGTAATGGCAGCCTGGGCAAGCCAGTCCTGATCGAATATGGCCTGCGTCTGGCCCACGACGGTCGGCTCGTCAATGCGCAGGCCGGTTTCGTGGATGTGCTCCAGTGAGCGCCAATCGAAGTTCTGACTGCCGATGAACGCCTGTCGGCCATCCACGACCAGGAATTTGGCGTGAATGATGCCGCTGCCCGTGAGCTTTGCGTAGGGCAGTACGCGCAAGGTGAGGTTGGGGATCGCGCGCAGTCGCTCAAGGGTCTGCGGGTCGGAAAGTTTCAGGCCTTTTTCTTCCAGCAGAAACCGGATTTTCACTCCGCGCTGCCCGGCTGCCGTCAGGCTTTCAAGCACCTTGTCCATGACCGAGCCTGCGTGGTCTGCGACATAGAACTGTTCGATGTCGATACGCTCGCGAGCCCCGTCAAACAGCTCGCGCCAGACTTCGCCGGGTGCTCGCAGGTCAGGCGTCTGCAAGTCAGACCCGACCGGCACGGTATGTACCAGCTCGAAACCCGGGATGGCGAAGTCTGCTTGCGCGCACGAACTGCCCAGCAGTAACGCTGCGATCACGGCGCGGTAGCTCAGGGACAGTCGACGATATGAAGGGTAAAAGGGCATTGCGAGCCTCATCGCCAGACACAGACAAGATGGCGAATGCCAGAGGCACGCGCCGCTATTTGGATCAGGCCGTGCGGTATTTCGGTTGAGCCGAAACAGCCGGATGCTCGGCCTCGTCATGCACACGTGCGCCGCTGGAAGCACGGATCAGCAGGATCTTGAGTTGGTCGTTGATGCGTTCCAGGCTGTCCTGAAAGTAGTTGTGAAAGACCACGCAGAACAAGGCAATGGCAATACCCAGCCCGGTCGCGAACAGCGCTGTACCGATACCGGCGGAAATCTGCCCGGGATCGGAGACCCCGGCACTGGCCAGGGCCTTGAAGGTGTCGATGATGCCCAGAATCGTCCCTAACAAGCCCAACAGTGGCGCAGCGGTGGTGATGGTTTCGATCAGCCAGAGGCTACGGGCCAGCGGTGCGCGCGTGCTCAGGTACTGGGTTTCGATGACATCATCCAGATCTCTGCGCGAGCCCTGTGCATTTTTTTGCGCAAGCACCGGCAGGACCATTTCCAGTGGCAGGCTGGTCCGGCGCGTCAGCGTCTCCGGCAGGTCCTTTTCACTGTGTACCGAAGCACCGAGTGCCGTTTGCAGGGCCCGCGACTGGCGACGCACGTAGGCAAAGTAGATGCCTCGTTCAATCGCGACAAAGATTGCTATCGCGATGGCGGCGTACATCACATAGAAGGTGATGTCGTGAAGCTGATTCATGTCCATGGCACGGACCTCTGGTCAATGAAATTAGAAATTGGCTTCAAGAGAAACGGTGACGGTACGCTCGACCCCGACGATGTAGGCCGGGTCGCCATCGCGGAAACCGCTGTAAGTGCCCGCGTTGGTTTTGGTGGTGTACACGCCGTCCAGGTATTGCTTGTCGAACAGGTTGTCGACGTTCAGACGCAAGGTGGCGTCCTTGACGATTTTCTTGTCCACCGGGAGGTAGATACCTGCGCCCAGATTGAAGATGGTGCGCCCCGGAATGCTTTCGTCGTTGGTCAGGTCGCCATACAGCTTGCTGGTGAGCTTGGCGCCAAAGGTCCCGTAATAACTTCCGTCGTCGTAGCCGAGGTTGGCGGCCAGCATGTTCTTCGGCACGTTGGTAAATTGCTTGCCACTGGTCGGCAGTTCGATGGCGGTACCGTTATTGAACACGGTCAGGTCATCTTTCTGTTTGGCGCGGGTGTAGGTGTACGAGGTGTAGTAATTGAAATGGTGCGGCAGCAGGCCACTCCATTCCAATTCCAGACCGCTGTTGTCGACTGCACCGGCATTGATGTCGGCAAAGTCGCCATTGACGTCTTTTGATGACACCTGACGGTCCTTGAACTGCAGGTAAAACAGTGTGGCCGCCAGCGTCATGTCCTGTTCGGTGTAGCGCCAGCCCAGTTCGTGGTTCCAGCTGGTTTCCGGCTTGCTGTCGATGGAGCCGGTGCCCGGGTCATACAGAACGTAGTTCTGCGGCACGCGCATGTTGCGTGACAGGCTGTAGAACAACTGGTCGCGCTCATCCAGCTGGTATTTGAGGCCGACGTTCGGCAACAGCTTGTTGTAGGTCTGGTCGCGTTTTTCCGGCCGCTCGGTCAGGCTGCCGTGGTTGGTGCCTTCACGTTCGACGTTCATGAAGGCCAGGCCGCCGACCAGCGTCCAGTCCGGGGAGAAATACCAGGTGTCCTGAGCCCAGACTTTTTGTGCAGGCGTCACGGTATAGCGGTCACGGCCCTGGATCTCGTTGCCGTTGGCATCGACCATGTAGTCCGAATCCGGCTGGATGCTTTCAGGCTTGCCATTGCTCTTCAGGCGGATGAACGGCTGAGTCTGCGACTGGCGCGCGCGTTCATACCAGTAGCCGACCTGTACGCTGTGCTCGTCGTTGACGTCCCAGTTCAACTTGGTGGTGATGCCCGGACGCCAGGTCTGCGTGCGCGACGGCCGGTAATACACGCCAGTGGTCGATGACCCGTCTGCGTTATAAGCCGCCGCCGTCGGCAGGTTGCTCAGGTCGAACACACCGTTCTGATTCGAGCCGCGATTGAGCGCATAGGAAGAACTGTTCACGCCGCTGCCGTTACCCCAGAAATAATACGGGATGACTGAAAGAGACAGATTGTCGGCCAGCTTGAATTGGGTATTGAGCACGCCGGTGAACGTCTGGAACGGGTTCTGCGCCAGCTCGTAGTAGCTGGACAATTTGCCGTTGCTGCCCAGTGCAGGCGTCGAAGGATAAGGGTCAAACTTGCGCCCGTTCTGCTGGAACTGACTCTTGGTGAGCTGGCTGTAACTGTTGTTGTCCTGCTCGTGGTACTTGAGGATCAGGTTGGCGGTATTGCCCGAGCCCATGTCGAAGAAGCTGTTCCACTCCACCTTGTCGGCACGCACCGCGCCATCGCCGCGCCATTTCTGACCTTCGGTGTGAGACATCGACAGCCAGTTGCTCAGCCCGTTGATTTCTCCGGTGTTGAGTCGCGCGAAGGTCTTGTAAGTGCCGTTGCTGCCCGCCACCTGCTTGACGAATGCGCCGGTTTCCTTGGTGGGCCGGATGGTGACGATACCGATGTTGCCGCCGCTGGAACCGATGTGCGGGCCGTCACTTTCGGCAGAGCCTTGAGTCACGAAAATCTGATCGATGTTTTCCGGGTCCCCCAGCAGGTTGGAGTACAGCGCGTAGTTGCCGGAGTCGTTGATCGGCATACCGTCCACCGACATGCCGACCTGATCGGAGTTGAGACCGCGCATGGTAAAGCGAAAGCCGGACAGACCCGTGGCGTCTTCGCTGGAGATGTTCAGGCCCGGTGTGTACTTGAGCTTGTCGATCGCGTTACCTGTTGCGGTCTGCTTGTCGAGCGCTTCTTTGGTGACAGTGGAGCGCGCCTTGATGCTCTCCTCCTGCACCATGTAGCCACCCCCAACCGTCGCCCTGCCTTGCACACCAATGGTGCCGACGTCACTGCCACTCGAGTCGGCCATAACCATGCCGTGACTCATGCCCGCGGCGACCAACGCAAGGTGAATTCTGGAAAACTTCATCACTTTGTTCCTTGTCAGTGCTATTGCACGCTGTAGTTGAAGGTGGCGGTGAAGCGCTGTTCGCTGCGTCCACCAAAGGCTTGCTCGGGAAACGGCTTGACCTGCTTGATGCGTCGCAGACTGTTGGCGGCTGCACGGTTGAGCAGCATGCTGGAGGCCTGGGTCTGAATGCCGGAGTCCAGCACTCGCCCCTGGCGGTCGACCAATAACCACACCACAACCTCGCCGCTCGGGCGCTCCAGTGAGGCCTGACGGCCAGTCGGGTATTGTTTGTAACCGTCCAGTTCACTGCGCAGCCCCTTGAGGTAGCCACCTTCCATACCCTGGGTGTCGACCTTCGGTGGTGCGGGTGGCGCAGGCGGTGACGGCGGCGCAACCGGGGCGCTGGCGATCGGCTTACTGGGTGCCTGAACCGGCTCGACGGGTTTTGCCACTGCCGGTTTGGGCAAGGGCTTAGGCCGGGGTTCTGGCTTGATCTCCGGCTTGGGTTTTGGCTTGGGAACGGGCTTGGGCGGCGGTGGAGGTGGCGCCGGTTCGGCTTCTTCGCTTTCGACTACAGGTGGCGGAGGTGGCGGCTCGTCAGGCTGTACCGCAGGCGCCTCGGGCTGCACGACGGGCTCGGGCGCAGGCGGCTCGGGCTCGATCAGCGCCAGCTCCACGGCCGACTCGTCGTAGACCGGCTCCATTTTCAGCGGACGGGTCTGCACACCGATCACGATTGCGATGAGCGCCACCAGCGCAGGCAGGCCGCCGAGCCACTGACGTACACGAAACAGAAAATACATGGTCAGGATTTGCGCGTGGCGATGGAGACTGACGTGAAGCCACCCAGACGCAGGGTGTCCATAATCTCGACCAGCCGGGCGACTTCCACGCCCTTGTCACTGTTAACGATGATCGTGGTTTTGCTGTCGGGTTTTTCCAGCGCCTTCAAGGCAGGCACCAGGGCGTCGACCGTGGTCGCCTTGCCGTCGAGCTGTAATTCGCCGTTGAGCCCCAGCGTCAGGATCGATTTGTTCTGCGGCTTGAGCTGCTGTGAACTGCTGGCACTCGGCAACTGGGTTTTCATCCCCAACGCTGGAATCACGTTCAGGCTTACCAATACGAAAAAGACCAGCAGGAACATCATCACGTCGATCATGGGGATCAGTTCGATGTGCGCCTTGCGCTTTTTAGGTTCGTCCCACGTTCTCATGCCAGCCTCTCGCTTTCTTGTTAGAGGCCGAGAATCTAGCAACCGAACATGACCGATCGGTTGGTTTTACAAGACCGATACATGACTGTTACATGGCTGTTACCTGTACATCTCATGACACTTAAATGATTCTTGAGGCCGTCACGGAAATGCCATAACAACGCGCCAGCGTTTGAGCATTCAACCCGACGGAAAATACGGATGAGTCACCCGCTGCCCACTATCAGAACCTCGCGTCTGCTGCTCGCTGCGTTACAGCCTGAACAAGCACTCACCTTGTCACACCTGGCCGACGAACCGACCATTGCGGCCATGACCTCTGCGCTGCCCAGCCCCTACACCCTTGAGCATGCGCGGGCATTCATCGCACAGACCCATGACCAGTACGCCGCCGGTCAGACGGTGAGCCTCGGGGTTCACCTTCAGGAAAGCGGAGCGTTGACCGGGATCGTCTCGCTACGCCTTTCGCTGTCGCATCGCAGCGGCCATCTGGGTTACTGGACAGGAATCCAATACCAAAATCAGGGTTATGCCTGCGAAGCGGCTAAAGGCTTGCTGAGGCATGGCTTCACGGACATGAACCTCAACCGCATCGCCGGCCAGTGCTTCAGCGACAACCCGGCCAGCGCCAGGGTCCTGGAGAAGTGCGGGTTATCGTATGAGGGCTGTACCAGAGAGGCATTTCTGAAAAACGGTGTGTTCAAGAACATGCTGCTGTTCGGACTGTTGCGCTCCGAATACGCATCATCGGAGGCCACGTCATGACCGATTTCAACCCGGACCGTCGACGCATCATTACCGGAGTCGCCGGTGCCACGTTGCTGTCGATCCTCAGCCCGTTTGCGCGCAGCGCGGGGGTCGATTACCCGTTCACGCTCGGCGTGGCGTCTGGCGATCCGTTGCCGGACGGCTTCGTGATATGGACACGCCTGGCGCCCAAGGTGATGACGCCCTCGGGTGATGGCGGGCTGAACAAACCCGTTGAGGTGCGTTGGAAGATCGCCAGCGATGCGGCCATGGTTCACGTAGTCCGCACAGGACAGGCCACCGCCCACCCGCGCCTTGCCCATTCGGTGCATGTCGAAGTAAGCGGCTTGCAGCCTGGGCGTCCTTATTGGTATCAGTTCGAGAGCCTGGGGGCGCAAAGCGCTGTCGGTCAGGCCTGCACTGCACCGCTGGCAAGCGCGATGGTCTCGGCGCGGTTCGGCTTCGTGTCGTGCTCGCACTGGGAAGCAGGGTACTTTAGCGCCTATCGACACCTGGCCGCGGAGCGCCCGGATCTGGTGTTCTTTCTTGGCGACTACATCTATGAGATGAACGTGTCCTCGGAAATCCCTCGGTTCCCGCGTCACCACGCGACACCTGACCCTATGGACCTGGCGGGCTATCGCAATCGATACGCGCAGTACAAGACCGACCCCGACCTGCAAGCGCTGCATGCCTGTGCGCCGAGCGTCGCCACCTGGGACGACCACGAAGTGCAAAATGACTACGCCGCCCAGTGGTCACAGGACCCCAACGTGCCGGTGGACAGTTTCCTGCGCCGCAGGTCCGCCGCCTATCAGGCGTTTTACGAACACATGCCGTTGCGCGCCAGCAGCCTGCCCAAAGGACAGGAAATGCGTATCTACCGCAACCTCGACTATGGGCGTCTGGCACGTTTTCACGTTCTGGATGGTCGACAGTACCGCTCAGAGCAACCCTGCATCCAGGCCAACGGCAGCCGTCGAGGTCACGTCGCGCCCAGCGACTGCCCGGATCTGCGTGACCCGAAACGCACCATGCTCGGCTGGGAACAGGAAACCTGGCTGGACCGCAGCTTCGCCGAGTCTCCCGGACAGTGGAATGTCATTGCCCAGGATTTGCTGGTCGCGCCACTGGAACAGCGCGATCTCAAGACCCAGGCGCAGGGCCACTGGACCGACGGCTGGGACGGCTACATGACCACCCGCGAGCGCGTGCTGGCCTCCCTGCAACGCCACCAGACCCGCAACCCGGTGTTCTGGGGTGGCGATATCCATTCGTTCTGGACCACCGACCTGCACGCCGACGCAGGCAATCCGGATTCAGCCATCGTCGCCACCGAATTCGTCGGCACTTCGGTAACCTCCAGCGGGCCACCGTTCGACGCCTTCAACAGCATTCTCGGCCTCAACCCACACGTGAAGTTCTTCGACAGCCGTCAACGCGGCTACGTGGCAGTCGACCTGAACGAACAGCACATGCAGACCCGCTTTCAAGTGGTGTCGGATGTGCTGGCCCCTGCGGCGAGCTTGTCGACGCTGAAGCGTTTTGTGGTGGAGGCTGGCAAGGCGGGGGCTGTTGCGGTGTGACGCCTGAACATGAGTCAACATTGAAACGCCTAAAGCCCGCATTGACGGGCCTTAGGCGTTTGCGCCATGCAGCGGAGGCACAGCAGGATCATTTCAACTGATTGGCAAACCGCCCCACGGCGCCCACCACCTGCTTGGCCCCCTCCTGAATCTCGACGATCACTGCACCGGCCTCGTTGGCCAGCACCAATCCCTGCTCCGCCTGAGTGCGGCTGTTGGCCATGCCGCGTACCGCCTCATCGGCCAGCGTCTGGTTTTGCTGCACGACGCTGACGATTTCTTCGGTTGCGGCGCTGGTGCGGCCTGCCAGTTGGCGGACTTCGTCAGCCACCACGGCAAAGCCACGGCCCTGCTCACCGGCACGCGCGGCCTCGATGGCGGCGTTGAGCGCCAGCAGGTTGGTCTGCTGGGCAATGCCACCAATGGTCTGCACGATAGAATTGATCAGCAGTGACTGTTTGCCCAACGCTTCAATGCCCGAGGAGGCCGTCTGCATTTCTTCGGAAATCTTGCGCATGGTCTGGACAGTGTTTTGCACCACATCCGCGCCGCGCTGGGCGCTGACGTCGGTCTGCTGGGAGATTTCAAACGCCACGCTGGCGGCCTGACTGACCTCTTCTTCGCGCGCCACCTGGTCGGTCACCATCGTGGCGAACTTGACCACCTTGTAGAGTTTGCCCTGAGCATCGTGGACCGGGTTGTAGGTTGCTTCCAGCCAGACCTCACGCCCGTTGCTATCGATACGCTTGAAGCGTCCGGCCACGAACTCGCCACGGTTAAGCATCGCCCAGAATTCCCGGTACGACGCCTGAGAGGTTTCTGCCGGATCACAGAACATGCTGTGATGCTTACCCTTGATCTGCGCCAGGCTGTAACCCATGCCACGCAGGAACTGATCGTTGGCAGTCAGTACCTGGCCGCTCAGGTTGAACTCGATCACGGCGGTGGAGCGCAACAATGCCTGAATAAACGCAGAGTTCTCGGCAGCGGTCTCGACGATCTGGGTGATGTCCGATCCGTAGCATTGCAACGTCATCAGTCTGCCCTGCTCATCCAGCACCGGCTGCCAGAGGGCGCGAATCCATATCAGCCGGCCATCGGCATGCAGAAAACGGTACCTGTCGATGACCGACTCGCCCTTCTGCACCGCCACTTTGAGACTGCGGTAGCAATCAAGCTGTTTGACGTAAGTGGGCACCAAGTGGTCCAGATCCTTGCCCAGCACTTGCTCGAGCGAGTAGCCAAGCGTACTGAGAAGGTTGTCGTTGGCGTGGACGATGTGGTAGCTGGCGTCCAGAGTCAGACAGACCATTTGCGCATCCATCCCTTTCTGCATCTGCCGGTACATGGATAACTCGGCCTTTTGTGCCTGTAATTCCTTTTTCAAGCGAGTGTTGAACATGACGGCACCCATAGTGAGGTTGTACGTATATATCGACACAAGCGTAGACGGGATTAAGGCATTTCGTCTGATGGTGGCAGATGGGGTTGGTGTATGTTGTCCCGGCACGTGCGGGCTGTAACGGCAAAACCCTGGAATATACCAGCCTACTGAAGAGCGCCTTGAAGGCGAAACAAAGGGCATGCGCAGCAGGTCAAACGGATCGACCCGCCCTTGCTAAACTCACTTACTTGCAGCATGCCCATGAGGAGGCCACACGATGCAACGCATTCTGATCACTGGTGCAAACGGTTTCGTCGGGCAGATGCTGTGTCGAAAGCTACAGCAGGCAGGACATCATGTGGTTGCACTGGTGAGTCCTGAGTCTCCTGAGTCCGCTCATGCTACCGAATCGCTGCATTGTGACATTCGCGATGCCTCTGGCTTAGAGCGTGCAGTGTCCCGATCAAACCTCACTCATGTTGTACATTTGGCTGCAATCACTCACGTACCCACTAGTTTTGAGGACCCCTTGATGACCTGGCAAACCAATGTCATGGGAAGTATGAATCTTCTGCAGGCATTGCAACGCCAGAGTCCGCAGGCATTTGTGCTGTTTGTGAGCTCATCGGAAGTCTATGGCGAGGCATTCAAGCAGGGTATTGCCCTCGACGAGAACAGCGTATGCAGGCCTATGAACCCGTATGCCGCCAGCAAACTCGCTGCTGAAACGGCCTTCCACGAGAGCTTTCGTCGCGGACAGAGAGGTATCGTCGTACGCCCTTTCAATCATATTGGTGCCGGGCAATCAGCCGACTTCGCAACCGCCTCATTTGCTCGTCAGATCGCCTTGATAGAAGCAGGCAGGCAGGCACCACAGTTGAAAGTCGGCAACCTGCAAGCAGCGCGAGACTTTCTCGATGTAAGTGATGTGTGCGATGCGTACGTCGCCCTGTTGAAAATGGCCGACACGCAACAAGCCCACCCTCGGTGCCTGAATATTTGCCGCGGCGAGCCCATACGTATGGAGGCCATACTCAATCAACTCACGGCTCTGAGCTCAAGCACGATAGAGGTGGTCAACGATCCTGACCGAATGCGGCCGTCCGACATACCCAGCGCGTTCGGCGATAACTCCGCTATCCGCAGGGCGACTGACTGGGAGCCTGCTACCAAGCTGCAGGATACGCTCGCAACGCTATTGAATTACTGGCGCGATGAGGTAACTGAAATGGCCTGATTCATCAGGCCCCGTTGCACGTGCCGTGGTGATCAGTAGCACCTGAGTGCTCGAGTCGGACAGCCTGGAAAGGGTTGCTCAAAACGATCTACCTTGCTGATTACGCTTCAGATCTGCGTCCACCATCAACCGACAGAGCTGCTCAAGGTTAGTGCTTGCTTCCCAACCAAGCACCCGTTTGGCTTTTTCCGGATTGCCTATCAGCAACTCGACTTCAGAAGGGCGGTAGAACCTGGGATTGACCTGAACGAGCGTCTCGCCCGTCGCCACATTGATGCCCCGCTCGTTCTCCGCGCTACCTTTCCATTCCAGATCTATGTCGACAGCCTTGAACGCCATTGCCACAAAGTCACGAACCGTTTCGGATCTGTGGGTCGCCAGTACAAATGAGTCGGGCTCGTCGGCTTGCAACATGCGCCACATGCCTTCCACGTACTCTTTGGCAAACCCCCAGTCACGCTTGGCGTCCAGGTTACCTAACTCCAGAAGTTGCGACATACCCAGTGAAATGCGTGCGGCAGAATCCGTTATCTTGCGGGTGACGAACTCTTTGCCGCGCAGCGGAGACTCATGGTTGAACAAAATGCCGCTGGCACCAAAAATCCCATAAGACTCCCGATAGTTGACCGTCATCCAGTGGGCATAAAGCTTGGCAACGCCATAAGGGCTGCGCGGATAGAACGATGTGCTTTCGACCTGCGGGACTTCTTGCACCTTGCCGAACATTTCGGAAGTCGATGCCTGATAAAAACGTATCTTCGGGTCCACGATGCGTATCGCTTCGAGCAGGTTGACTGCCCCCAAGCCGGTAATTTCGGCAGTCGTTATCGGTTGATCGAAGGAAACACCGACAAAACTCTGCGCCGCCAGGTTGTAAATCTGGGTAGGTTCGGCTTTTTGCAACAAGCGAATGCTGGCACTCAAATCAGTCAGGTCATGTTCAACCAGGTGCAGATTCGGATGGCTGGCTACGCCAAGCTCTTCGAGACGCCAGAAATTGACCGAGCTGGTGCGGCGGTAGGTGCCGTAAACCTTATAACCTTTCTCCAGCAGAAGTTGAGTCAAGTACGCGCCATCCTGGCCAGTGATGCCCGTGATAATTACAGATTCTTCAGGTGTATTCATAAATAGGAGCTCGATCTGGGTTCGCTTGGCTTCATTTATTATGCCGAGATAAATTCATGCATCCCGACGCGCCCGCTTCGAAAGCAGCCCACCTTGTTTGAGTCGAAGCATAAGACCACTATAGATGCGGAATCTGAAGTGCAAGCAGTCATTTTTCAGATACCTCTGCCTCGCCCTGCTGCCGGCTGATGTTGCGACGAGAAACCCACCGTTCTCCTGCACGATATGACCAAAGATGCAGAACGCTGGTTGCAGCCTTACCCATAGAGGCAGCAGCCACCACCGGTCGACTTTGGTATGGCAGCAAGATACATTGATAGCACTAAGACATCATCCGTGATGTCCTATGTCTCTCGATGTTAATGTCCCGGTGTCACATGCTCGTTTCTGCCCTTGAACGTCCCAGCCTTGAAGATGCGCAACTCCTTGCCGAGGTCGAGCAGACGATCACTTCAGGTGTTGGCTCGTTACGCTTCAGCCGTGTTCTTGAGCAACGCTATCAGGAAGAAACCCGGCTGCCGCGGCGCGAGTTCCTGACGGCGGTAGGGATTGGCGGCAGTCTGGTCTACAACCTGTTTCTGATCAGCGACTGGTTGATATTGCGGGATGTCTTTGCCTATGTCGCGGTGGGCCGTCTGTGCCTGATTACGCCGATGTTTATCGCGCTGCTGATGCTGGCCCAACGGGTTGCTACGCGCTGGGCGATGGAAACGATTGCAGCATTCGCCACGGTAGTGTGCTCGCTCATGCCAATGCTGGTCATGATTCACAGCGACAGCCCTTATCAAATCTTTTATCAACTCGGCATGCTGTTGATCATGGTCTACTGCACCATGATCCAGCAATTGCCGTTGCGCCATGCCGCTGTCGCCATGTCATGCATGCTGATCATCCAGTTGGTGACCACCTACATTGCCGACTTCGCCGATTTTGTGATCTGGCAGGCCAATGCCGTGTTGTTTGTTTCGACAGTGGCACTGTTGCTGATGGCCTCCTACTTTCTGGAGCGGGCAAGCCGCATGAGCTACCTGTTTGCGCTTCGCGGACGCCTGCTTCAAGTGCAATTGATGGAGTTCGCGCGTACCGATGGGCTGACCCGACTGTTCAATCGACGCTATCAGGACGAAGTGATGGCGTCAGTCTGGGAACACGCTCGCAATGCACCGGCGAACGTGGCCATCATCCTGCTGGACATCGATCACTTCAAATCCTACAACGACAACTACGGTCATCCACAAGGGGATACCTGCCTCAGATTGCTCTGTCAGAAACTCCAGCAAAGCGCGCATGACCATGGTGCTGTGGCGTTCCGGTTCGGCGGCGAAGAGGTGCTGGTGCTGATGATCGGCGATGTCGTGCAGGCCAGGGAAGTGGCCGGGGCCCTGCAGAGTGCGGTTGCCGAGCTCAAGTTGCCGCATCCGGTGCTGGGCGAAAACGCGCTGGTCACCATCAGCCTCGGCGTGGCCTGTGCGACAGCGCCTCTGACCAGTGCCGAGAACCTGATTGGCGCGGCTGACAATGCCCTCTACGCAGCCAAGCGCGCCGGACGTAATTGCGTGTGCTTCGCGTGAAATGACACCCCGCAGGATCCTGCTTTACGCCGCGCCCCTGCCACTTTAATCTCGGCGCACACCCAGGCTGGGAGCCATCGCATGAGCATTCACATTGACGTCAGCACCAACCCTACGGAAGAGGATCGTCTGGCGATTCTGGAACCACTGAAACGTTTCAACGCCGAGCAGGCGGGCGACGGCAAGTCCGAGAAAGTGGCGATGTTCATTCGCGATGATCAAACCCGGGAAGTCCTCGGCGGGCTGCACGCTCGCATTCTTTATGAGTGGCTGTTCATCGAACTGCTGGTCGTTCCCGAACAAGCCCGCGGGCAAGGCATGGGCTCGCGTTTGATGCAGATGGCCGAGGATCTGGCGGTCGAAAAGGGCTGCACGGGGATCTGGCTGGACACTTTCGACTTCCAGGCCCCCGATTTCTATCGCCGCCACGGTTACACCGAGTTCGGCCAGATTGACGACTATCCACCCGGCAACAAGCGCTTCTTTTTCCAGAAGCGCCTGCCGAACACAACGGCCTGAGACTTACGTCAGACCTTGAACTTGCCTACCAGATTGTTGAAGGAAATGGCCAGACGCGACAGTTCCTGGCTTGAAGCACTGGTCTGATGAGCACCTGCGGCAGTCTGGGCGGAGAGGTCCTGAATGTTGACCAGGTTGCGATCCACCTCGCGCGCAACGTGGGACTGCTCTTCGGAGGCCGTCGCAATCAACATGTTGCGGTCGTTGATCTCGGCGACGCTCTGCGCAATGCGCTCCAGCGACTGCCCTGTGGCCTGAGCCAGGGTTTGCGTGTTGCTGGTCAGGGTGCGGCTGTTGGCCATGGCCCGCACGGCCTGATCGGCACTGGCCTGAACACTGCCGATCATGGTTTCGATTTCGCCAGTGGACGCCTGGGTTCGAGCGGCCAGCGCCCGCACCTCGTCTGCCACCACAGCAAAGCCGCGCCCCTGTTCGCCGGCACGCGCGGCCTCGATGGCAGCGTTGAGGGCCAGCAGGTTGGTCTGCTCGGCGATCCCACGGATCACGTCCAGCACCTGCCCGATCTCACGGACGCGCCCGGCAAGCTCTTCGACCATGGTGGTCGAACTGCTGATCTCGGCACTGACGGTGTTGATCGCATTCACCGCATCGCGGGCCTGATCACGACCGGCGGCAGCGTCGGTACTGGTCTGGCGGGACGCTTCCGACGTCGACATGGCGTTACGCGCGACCTCTTCGACCGCAGCGGTCATCTCGTTCACAGCCGAAGCGGCCTGCTGAATCTCATCGTTCTGACGGATCAGACCGCGACTGCTTTCTTCAGTCACGGCATTCAGTTCTTCAGCAGCCGAGGCCAACTGGTCGGCAGCACTGGATATTTGCCCGATCGTGCTTTTCAGGTTGTCCTGCATATCGCTCAGAGCGACCAGCATCATGCCGGCTTCGTCGTGATATTGACTGGCAATCGGCAGGGTCAGGTCACCGCTGGCAATTCGCCGGGCATTGGTCACCGCAGTATTGATTGGTGTGCTGATGGCACGACTTATGAACAGGCCCATCACAAACGCGGCAAAGAATGACAAGCCGATGCCGATGTACAGGTTTCGTTGCGCAGAGTTCTGTGTCTGGTCAGAAGCCACAGCGGCCTCGCCCGCCTGACGATTATTGGAGTTGACTATGGTGGTCAGCTGATCCATGACCTTCAGGTAACCGCTGCGTACATCACCGTCGATGATCGCTCTTGCCCCGGCAATATCCCCGGACAGGGCAACGCTTTTGGCTTGCTCGATGAGTGCCTGATAGCCAGGCCAGTCTCTGTCCATCTGATCACCGGCAGCGCGCTCGTCATCGTCAAGCGGCGTAGCCCGGTAGGTGGCGTAGCTTTTTTCAGCTTGAGTCTTGTTGGCGCTCATGCTCGCGAGAATATCGTCCTTGACGCTTTGCGGCGCATTGCCTGCCATGGCGGCCAATAAACGATAGAGATCACGGTTCTGAGCAATGACCGAGGCCGTGACCTCTCCGGATTTTGTGACCGACAGCAGGCTGTTGGTAAACACGTTATCCAGGCTGCTGGACAAGGCACTGATGCCGCGACTGCCTATTACGCCCACCCCAAGGGTGAAAAGCGCACACAGCGCAAAAGACATGAAAAGCTTGGCGGACAGCCTTGCGTTGTAAAACCATTTCATAGCGGAACCCTCATGAGCGAACATGGCATAACGCCATAAAACTTTATGGAATTCTGATGCCCTCTGCATAGGTGTATTTCGGCATTTTCAGAGCACTCTGCAGGCGGTTAACAAAGTCTTCATATGAGCAAGGCTGAGCGCACCGTTTCGCATTGTCTGCAATGTCCGGAAACATGCGCTCGCGTGGTGTAACAAGAACTTTCCGGGCCTGTTGCGTTACCATCCCCGCCTGTGTCCCGCCAGAGCCATAAGCCAGGATGTCCGCTTCTTCCATCGAACAACTCACTTCGCTGCCGTCCATCCTTGCCGGCCCGTTATTGCGCCGTCAGGAAGCCGGCCGCCTGGTGTTGTGGCTGGTAGGGTCCCGTCGGTTGCGCCTTACCGTGCGCCTACGCCATGCCGCTACTGATGATCCCTCTGCGGGCTTCAACGATTACGTACTCGACGACAGTCAATGTCAGGTCATTGCAGTCGGGCGCCAGGCGTTCATTCACCTGATCGACCTGCAACTGGAAGCCGAACTGCCCCGCGACACCTGGATCGATTACGACCTGCGGGTGGAGGACGAAGGCGGTATTGCCGAGTGGGCGCCGCACCTGCTGTACGAGGGCAACCGCTACCCGAACTTCGTGGTGCGCAGCAGCATTGATCACCTGCTGCATGGCTCGTGCCGCAAGCCGCACCACAGCGCAGCCGAAGGTCTGCTTTGCGTAGACCGCCTGCTGGCTGATATCAAGGAACCGCTGCAACGCCCTGCGCTGTTGATGATGAGCGGCGATCAGATTTACGCCGACGATGTTGCCGGGCCGATGCTGCGCGCCATCCATGTCTTGATCGAACGGCTGGGGTTGTTCGATGAGCGACTCGACGGTGCCATCGTCGATGACAGTCCTCGTCTCTATGCGCATCCGGCCAGCTATTACCAGCGTGCCGACCTGCTGCCGGCCCTGAAAAGCAACGACACACTGCGCGAGCGCTTCTTCGGCGGCACCAGCAAACCGGTATTCACCAGCAGCACAGCGGATAACCATCTGGTTACCCTGGCGGAAGTCATGGCGATGTACCTGCTGGTCTGGTCACCCACGCCCTGGACCCTGATCGAACCCGGCAGGCCGCAACTGGAAGACGGGGAAGTCGAGCGCTACGCCAGGGAACAGCACCTGGTCGAGGCGTTTGCCGCCGGCCTGAGCGGCGTGGCACGGGCGATGGCGCATCTGCCGTGCATGATGATTTTCGATGACCACGACATCACCGATGACTGGAACCTGTCGGCGAACTGGGAGCAAACCGCGTACGGCCATCCATTCTCCAAACGCATCATCGGCAACGCCCTGCTCGCCTACCTGCTGTGCCAGGGCTGGGGCAATAACCCGGATGCGCTCAACGGTCTGGTCAAGCAGGCTCATGCCCTGAGCACCGACGCCGTGTCGAACGACAACTGGCTGGACAGCCAGGCCCAGGACCAGTTGATTGATCAGTTGTTGAAGTTTCAGCAATGGCATTACGTGTTACCCACCAGCCCGGCACTGGTGGTACTGGATACCCGCACCCGGCGCTGGCGCAGCGAGTCGAACTTCAATCACCCGTCCGGCCTGCTCGACTGGGAAGCGCTCAGCGAACTGCAGCAGGAGCTGATCGACCATAAATCAGCGATCATCGTCTCACCTGCCCCGGTGTTCGGCGTCAAGTTGATCGAGGCGATACAACGCATCTTCAGTTGGTGCGGCTATCCGTTACTGGTCGATGCAGAAAACTGGATGGCACATCGCGGTGCCGCCAACGTGATTCTGAACATCTTTCGCCATTCCAGAACCCCGGGCAATTACGTGATTCTGTCGGGCGATGTGCATTACTCGTTCGTCTACGAAATCCTGATTCGCCAACGCAGTGGCGGGCCTCATATCTGGCAAATCACCAGCAGTGGCATCAAGAATGAATTCCCCCGTCGTCTGCTGGACACTTTTGATCGGCTGAATCGCTGGTTATACTCTCCCCGCTCACCTCTTAACTGGTTCACCAAGCGCCGCCTGATGAAGGTTGTTCCGCGCACGCCCGAGCACAGCAAGGTCGGTGAACGCTTATGGAACTCGGCGGGTGTCGGGCAGGTACTGTTCAATGAACAGGGCCAGCCGACCCTGATCAACCAACTCAATGCCAACGGTGATGCGCCTACCTGTTTCGTCGAACCGGAAGAATACAGAGACCAGCGATCTGACCCAGAGCGTGGCTTTCTGGAAAACAACCGGGAAACAAGGGATAGTCACCGCTAAACTTATCGGCAATTGCCGGGTCGATAGTTGCTACCGGTCAGGTTGCGGCACACCCTGGCAAGCATTACTTCCTGGAGAGCGCCCCCGTGATAACCAATCAACGCATAGCCAGACTCAACGCATGGGGGGCGCATGGCTTCACCGCCACCGGCGTAGTCCTTGCGTTCCTGGCGACCATTGCCTTGTTCAACAATGAACCCAAAGCCTGCCTGTTGTGGCTGGGCGCGGCCCTGATCGTGGATGGAGTCGACGGCTCACTGGCTCGCAAGGTCAACACCACGTCGGTACTGCCACACTTCGACGGCTCGGTACTGGACCTGGTCATAGACTACCTGACCTACGTGTTCATCCCGGCATTGTTCATCTACCGCTACATACCGGTGCCGGATTACACGCTGCTGCTGAGCGTCTCGGTCATCCTGGTTTCGTCGCTGTTCTGTTTCTGCAACGTCGACATGAAAAGCAAGGACAACTACTTTCAAGGCTTCCCCGCTGCCTGGAACGTGGTTGCACTGTGCCTGTACATTCTGTCACCGGCCCCATGGCTGACGTTCATCACCATCATCGCCCTGGCGCTGCTGACCATGACCCGCATGAAGTTCCTGCACCCGTTCCGCGTGCGCCGCTTCATGCCGCTCAATATCGCGGTGACCACCGTATGGTTGCTGTCCAGCGCACTGCTGATCATCAACCACCCGCACAATGGCCCGGTGGTCATGGGTCTGTGGCTGGCGATGTCGGCGTATTTCCTGGGGATTTGTATCTGGAGAACGTCGCTGGAGTGGCTGGGTCGTCTTAAAGCCTGACCCTCAAGTCAGACCAAAAAGCTCGCTGAACGCATTGCGCGTCAGCGAGCTTTTTTATGCCCGTCCTATTTGCTCTCGGCCTGCATCTCGGCAGCAGGCCGGATCTTGCCGAAGTGATGCGTTGTGTAGCAGCACAGCCCCAACCCGCCGAGGGCCAGCAGGCCGCCGACGATGCCGACATTGGCAACCCCGAGATGGCTGCTGACCACACTGCCGAGCAGCGCGCCGCCGCCGATACCGATATTGAAGATGCCCGAGAACAGCGCCATCGCCACATCGGTCGCATCGGGTGCCAGCGACAGTACGCGCGCCTGCAAGGTCAGGCCGAAGCACATGATCGCCATGCCCCAGATAATGGTCAGCGTGCCGAGCGTCACGGCATCACCGGAGAGCGGCAACAGCATCAGCAGGCACAGGGTCAGCGTGCCAATGGCCGTGATCAACAGCCCGTTGGGGAAGCGATCGCTGAACAGGCTGAAGATGATCGAGCCCATGATCCCGGCCCCGCCAAAGACCAGCAGCAGGATCGTGGTCATTTCGCCGCTGAGCAGGGACACGGTCTGAGTGAACGGTTCGATATAGCTGTAGGCGGTGAAATGAGCGGTCACCACGATGGCGGTCAGCAGGTAGATCGCCATCAGCCGTGGGCGCTTGAACAGGATCGGCAGGCTGCGCAACGAGCCTGAGTTCTGACTGGGCAACAAGGGCAGCGCACGAACCAGCAGGAAGACTACCAGCGCAGCGATGGCGGCGATGCCCAGAAAGGTGGTGCGCCAGCCCAAGGCTTCACCCAGCACGCGGCCCAGCGGAATACCCAATACCATCGCCAGCGACGTACCGGTTGCCAGCAGGCCCAGCGCCTGAACCTGCTTGCCGGGCGGTGCGATGCGCACGGCCAGCGACGCCGTGACCGACCAGAACACCGCATGTGCAAACGCGATACCGACCCGGCTTACCAGCAGGATCGCGAAGCTGGGGGCAATCGCGGAAAGGACGTGGCTGACCACGAACAGGCCGAACACGAACATCAGCAACTTGCGGCGCTCGATGTTGCGCGTCGCCAGCATCATCGGCAACGACATCAGCGACACAACCCAGGCATAGATCGTGAGCATCAGCCCGACCTGGGCCGGGGTCATTTCGAAGCTCTGGCCGATGTTACTCAGCAGACCGATCGGCACGAACTCGGTGGTATTGAAAATGAAGGCCGCCAAGGCCAGCGCGAATACGCCAAGCCAGCTACCTGCCTGCTCGTTTGGAGGTGAAGTTATCAAGAATCACAACGCCCTGAAAATGTTCCGACCCGAAGGCCGATCGCCACGCATGAACACCACGCCTGACACCTGTATGCAAAACCGCGGCTCGCCCCACTGAAAAACCAACGCAAAAACGCTCCGCTCGACCTTCTGAATCGGGCGCAGTGTGCAAAGTGGATTATTGTGGATATGGGGAGTGAAGCCAGATGACTCGAATTCTACGGACCGCCAGAGTGGATCACAACCCGTGCGTGCGTGACAGACTTTACAAATGACCGCCGGTCGTCAGTCACCCAGGAAGCGCTGCCGGTCCTCGGGTGATGGCGACAGGCAGTGATCATAGCGCCCGAACAGGCGATATCGGTTGAGCGCGATGCGGTTGTAGGCCCAGTCCCGCAGAAAGCGTGGAAAAATTCCCAGCACCTTGAGCAGCGGCCACGGCGCAGGCAACAGCCCCATGATGTGCAGAAAGGCATCCGAGCGCACGAACACCCGATTGTTGACGATGACCGCGATGGTATGAAAATCGTCCAGTGGCAGCCCGGCCCACTTCAGCAATGCCTGACCTTGTTCCGACTGCACTGCGGCCAAGCGCAGACGTTGATGCGGGTCATGGCGAATCAGAAACTTCACCACGCCATTGCACAGCTTGCAGACGCCATCGAACAGCACGACACATTCATCGGGCTTCAGATAGGGGGCGGGGGTTTTCGGCACGGTATTCACCTGTTCAGGAAAAACAGCCTTGGCGCGCCCGGAAACATGAACGCCCCGCCAGTCGAAGGACCGGCGAGGCGTTCAGGCTAAAGCCATTACCCGGCAGAATCAAACCTTGCGGACGAACTCCGACTTCAGCTTCATCGCGCCGATGCCGTCGATCTTGCAGTCGATGTCATGGTCGCCATCGACCAGGCGGATGTTCTTGACCTTGGTGCCGACCTTGACCACCAGCGAGGAGCCTTTGACTTTCAGGTCCTTGATCACGGTGATGGTATCGCCGTCCTGCAGCACGTTGCCCGTTGAGTCCTTGATGACTTTCACCTCGTCGGACGCATCGGTGCCAGCGGCGTCGGCAGACCATTCATGGGCGCATTCCGGGCAGATCAGCAGGCTGCCGTCTTCGTAGGTGTATTCGGAATTGCATTTCGGGCAGGACGGTAAGCTCACAATGGTTCTCGCATCGAGGAGGGGTAAAACCATGCATTATAAAGGGCTTTTCCCGTTTCAGGTGGGAAGAGACTGATCTGTCGTCATAAACCTGCTTCAGTCATTGGACAGAAGCGAGGACCTGAACTAAAAAATACAGCACGCTCTGTCTGGCAACGCCTCTTCTTCCTCTCGCTACACGACCCCTGCGCCTCGCGTTGGCGGTAGCTATTGCAGCGTGCATTTACCGTCTCTTGCCACTTACTGCATGAGCACATCACATGGGCATCCCTCACAACCCGGCGCTCGGCTATCGATCCGAGATCGATGGCCTGCGCGCGCTCGCGGTCATCCCGGTCATTCTGTTCCACGCGGGCATGCCGCTGTTCAGCGGCGGATTCGTGGGCGTCGACATCTTTTTCGTGATCTCCGGCTATCTGATCACTTCGATCATCCTCGCGGAGAAGATCAGAGGCCGGTTCTCGCTGATCAACTTTTATGAACGACGCGCGCGGCGCATCCTGCCTGCGCTGTTCGTGGTGATGCTGATCTGCCTGCCTGTCGCGTGGTTGACGCTCGATCCGTCGGACCTGAAATACTTCGCCAAGAGTCTGGTGGCGGTGCCGACCTTTTCATCCAACGTGCTGTTCTGGCTGGAAAGCGGCTATTTCGACGCCACGGCAGAACTCAAACCGCTGTTGCACACCTGGACGCTCGCGGTGGAGGAACAGTATTACCTGTTCTTCCCACTGCTCTTGATGCTGGCCTGGGGCCTGGGCCGCAAGAGGTTGATCGTACTGCTGATGGTCGTCGCCCTGGCCAGCCTGGCGCTGGCGCAACTGGGCGCCCATCAAGACGCCAGCAACGCGTTTTATCTGCTGCCGGCACGCGCCTGGGAATTGCTGGCGGGCTCGTTTATCGCCTTCTACTTTGCCTGGCGGCCGCGCAGCATCGGGCGCGCGAGCGTTGTAGATCAGGCGGCGACTTTACTGGGGCTTTTGCTGATCGGTTATGCCGTGGTCGGTTTCGACAGCAGCACGCCCTTCCCCGGCCTTAATGCACTGGTGCCCGTACTGGGCGCGGTGTTGATCATCGTCTTCGCCCATGGCAAGACCTGGGTTGGAAGAGCGCTGAGTTCACGTGTGCCCGTCGCGATCGGTATGCTCAGCTACAGCGCCTACCTGTGGCATCAGCCCGTCTTTGCCTTTGCCCGCCAGTACAACCTGACTGAGCCGGGCCTGCCGTTCATGCTGGCGCTTACCCTTGTGTCTCTGGTGCTGGCCTGGCTGAGCTGGCGTTTCGTCGAGCAGCCGTTTCGCAAGGCCGGCACCTTCAATCGCAGTCAGATTTTCACCACGGCAGGCGCCGCCTCCACATTCTTTGTCGCGCTGGGGCTGCTCGGCTATGTGAATAACGGCTTTCCCCAGCGTTTCGCCGTCGATCCGGAGTTGCATCAGGCATTCGCCGACCCGTTGATACGCGACAAATGCGACCAGCCACTGGCCGGCAAAGGCGGCAAAGTCGATTTTTGCCTGTTCGGACTCGCTGACGATCAGGCCGCGCCGGACATGGCGCTGTTCGGCGACAGCCATTCTGAAGCGCTGTTATCGACGTTCGACGCCGCCGCCCGGGATCAGGGCAGAACCCTCGCGCACATCGGTCTGGGCGGCTGCCTGCCCTTGCTCGGCGTGGACGTGGCCAACGGCAACTACGCTGCCGGGGTCTGCGAAGCGCTGGCCGATCGGGAATTCGACTACGTGAAGCGGCAGCGGATCAAAAAGGTCGTGCTGGTGGCGCGCTGGACGCTGTATACCGGCGACGACTACAGCGAGAGGACGATGAGCAAGTATTTCCTGACCTCGCGCACCGATCCGCAGAAAAGCCGGGAAACCTCGCGCAGGGTATTCAGCCAGGCCCTTGAACACACGATCGAGGCCTACCGCAGTATCGGCGCCGAGGTGTTCATCGTTGCGCAGGTGCCGCAGCAAATGATCAACCCTGAAAGTCTCTACTATCGCTTGGCGCGCGACGCTTCGGACAGCGATGAGCAGGCATTGAAGCGGGTCAGCGAACTGTCGGTGCCGATGGACAAACACGACCTGTTGCAGCGTTTCACCCGCCAGCTGTTCCTGCGTGCCAGCCAATCGAAACACATCAGCCTGATCACGCTGGATGACGCGTTCTGCAAGGACAGGCAATGCCTGATCGGCGACCTGCATTCGTACTACAAGGACTTCAACCACCTCAACGCCCGGGGTGCGGGGCTGCTTGTCGGCCAGATCAGCCATATTCTTGATCAGTGACAGGGTTTTATCGGGCGGCATTGTCTGTAATGCTGATGCCTGACCAGACGCCCGAGGACCACCGCATGACCGCCGCCAGCTTCACCCCCTTCGAGGATCTGGCCAACCTGCTGATACCCCACACTCATGCAGAGAAAATCGACGGCTCGCACGATGTCTCGCATTTGCTGCGTGTCTGGAAGAACGTCTGCGCCATTCGTGACCGTGAAGGCGGCGATGCCCGCGTCCTGATTGCCGCGACGCTGCTGCATGATTGCGTTTCGGTCGAGAAAGACTCGCCGTTTCGCGCCAGCGCATCGCGACTGGCGGCGGCGCGGGCCAGTGAATTATTGACCGAGATGAGTTGGGATGAACAAAGCATCGCCTCTGTCGCCCACGCCATCGAAGCGCACAGCTTCTCGGCGGCGATCACCCCCTTGACCCTCGAGGCCAGAATACTGCAGGACGCCGACCGCCTCGACTCGCTGGGCATGATCGGTGTGGCACGCACCTTTTACGTATCAGGGCGGCTCGGCAAAGCGCTCTACGACCCGTATGACCCGCATGCCAGCCGGCGCCCCTATGACGACCTGAATTTCGCCGTCGATCATTTCCACACCAAGCTGCTGCACCTGGCTGACGGTTTTCAGACCGATACCGGCGCACAGCTGGCGAAAGTCCGGCACCACCGGCTCAAGCGCTTCCTGGATGAGCTGATGGAGGAAGTTGCGACCCCTCAGCCATGAATCGTCGGCTGCCTACCCATCATTCAGTAGATGTCATAAAGACATCACACAATTGCCCTATAAACGGCTCTCCGAGAAGGTCCGTGTGTTTATAGGGGTTGTGTGCCGTGAAAAGATTTCTGCCTCGTTTCCTACGTCGGCAAGCCACAACGCCAACACTCTTGCGCCGCTTCAAAATCACGCTGCGCCTGGTGATCTGCTTCGCTATAACCTCCCTGCTGATGGTCGCGCTTGGCGTATTCTGCCTGTTGCAGATGCAGGCTATCCGCACCCAGGGCGAGGCGGTCGAGAGCGGCGCCCTGCCCAGTATCGCCACCGCCGATGCCATCGCTATCGGCCTGGTCAAACTGCGCAGCGAAACCACCCGTCTGATCGCCAACGCCGACGATCCGGGTGCCGTTATCAACAGCAAGATCAATGTCGAACAACTCAGGAACGAGGTCGAGAAAGGCTTCTCGGAATACCTGGCGCGTGTTCAGTCGAGCACTGAGCATGACTCGATTGTCGCGTTGCAGGATGCCTACAAGGCCTTCATGCCCGGCTTGCAGGATCAGATCGCGCTGATCGAGCAGAACAAGCTGGACGAGGCCAGGACGCTGGCCAACACCGTGCTCTCGCTGCAGGGTGACCTGATGGACATGCAGGTGCAGCTGTTGCGCGAACTGAACAAGCAGAGTGCGGCCGCCGCTGTAGAGGCCGCAGGTGCCAGCTATGAACAGACCCGGATCATCGCGCTGAGCGCCATCGGCCTGGTTCTGGTACTGACCCTGTTGCTGGCTTGGCGCCTGAGCGTCAGCATCATCCATCCGGTGCGGCAGGCCTTACACATCGCCAGCACCATTGCCGATGGTGACCTGAGCGAACACCCGATACCGGACGGCAAGGACGAGACCGCACAATTATTGATCACGCTCGGGCGCATGCGTACCAACCTGCACAGTACGATCGACCAGATCTACGCAGCGGCGACGCAGTTGTCGCAGTCGGTTCAGGAAATGGGCAGCATCGCCGAAGCCAGTGCGCTCAATCTGCAGCTGCAGAACACTGAAATCGAGCAGGCCGCTGTCGCGGTCAATCAGATGAGCCAGGCGGCCATCGAAGTGGCAGGCAACGCCAGCAATACCGTGACCGAATCGGAGGCGTCAACCCGGGCGGCGGCACAAGGGCAGGAAAAGCTGTCGGCAACCATTCTGTCGATCAAGGCGTTGACCGAGAATGTGCTGGATTCGTCGCATCAGGCTGAAGGGCTGGCCGAACGTACCCAGAGCATCAGCAGCATCCTCGACGTGATTCGCGCAATCGCCAATCAGACCAACCTGCTGGCGCTGAACGCGGCTATCGAAGCGGCTCGTGCAGGCGAAGCCGGGCGAGGCTTTGCCGTGGTGGCCGATGAAGTCCGCTCACTGGCGCAGCGCACCAGTGCATCCACCGCGGAAATCGAAGGGCTGATCAGCGGCGTGCAGCAAAGCACCCAACAAACCGCCAGCTCGCTGCGCCACACGGCGACGCAGGCCAATCTGACAATGGAACAGGCCGCCTCGACCGGCGAAGCCTTGCAAGTGATCATCCAGTCAACCGCCACCATCAACGACCGCAACCTGCTGATTGCCAGTGCCGCAGAGCAGCAGGCCCAAGTGGCGACTGAAGTGGACCGCAACCTGAGCAGTATTCGCGACCTGTCCAGCCAGACCGCATCGGGCGCGCAGCAGACCACCGTCGCGAGTAACGCACTGTCGATGCTGGCGACTGATCTGAACCTGATGGTGCAGCGTTTCGTGCTGTGATGGGTTGAAACTCGCCAGCCAGCCTGCGCCACAGGCTGGCTGACGATAAGCAGCTGTCAGTCCTGCGGACGCAGACGGTACTGCGGGGGCAATTGCTCGAAACCACTGATGGTCACGTCGAGGCTTTTCCAGCGGCCATCCTTGATGCCATAGATGCAGCCATGCACGGACAGGCTCTGCCCACGGTGCCAGGCGTTCTGCACAATGCTGGTGTGACCGACGTTGGCCACTTGCTGAATCACGTTCAACTCACACAGGCGGTCGACGCGCTCTTCCTCGGTCGGCAGCTTGGCCAGCAACTCGCGGTTTTCGTAATACAGGTCACGAATCGTGCGCAACCAGCCGTCGATCAGGCCGAACTGGCGGTCCTGCATGGACGCCCGCACACCACCGCAACCGTAGTGGCCTGTGACCAGAATGTGTTTGACCTTCAATACGTCCACTGCGTACTGAATCACTGACAGGCAATTCAGGTCGGTATGCAGCACGACGTTGGCCACGTTGCGGTGCACGAACAGATCACCCGGCAGCATGCCGACGATTTCGTTGGCCGGAACGCGTGCATCGGAGCAACCGATCCACAGGAACTCAGGGGTTTGCTGGCGGGCCAGTTTGGCGAAGAACTCAGGATCTTCCTGCTTTATCGCATCGGCCCAGCGTGCATTGTTATCAATCAGGTCTTGTAGCTCGTTCATGCTTTGACGCCTCGATAATGATGCCCAGCCTTGGACTGGTGTCAGATCCTTCAAGTCACGGTCAACAAAAAAGGAATCTTCAAAGTCATGGCCGGTCCACTTTTTACGACCACCTGAAATGAGGATTTCCCATGAATGATTCACGCCGTCCGTTCGGTGCCACCGAACCGGAACCCATCGACGATAACGAAGACCGCATGGGCTCCATGGAAACACTCGATTTCGACGAGGAAGAACCGGGCCGTATCGGCGATCTTATCCCTGAAGGCGAGCTGCAACATGAAATTCCGGATCAACGCGTGCGTGAGGCAGGCCTGACGGGGGCTTCCACGGATGACCATCATTCGACTGACGATGATCTGTCTCCGGAAACCCTGATCCATGAAGACGGCGCTCGCTCACCGAACGAGCCAAGCGAAGACGTCCCGGCCGACCTGGACGTTACGGTTGTCGATGAAGATGACATTGGCGGTGGCAACGGCCTGGACGAAGAAGAACTGGCCATTGTCGAACCGCTGGACGGCAACACCCAGCGCTGACAGCGCCGTACTACTCGAAAAGCGTGCAGGCCATGACTACTGCGTCTTCACGGCCGCCGACCGCCGGGTAGTAATCGCGACGCCGGCCTATCTCGTTGAAACCGTAGTTTTCATACAGACGATAGGCTGGACGGTTGCTGTCACGCAGTTCCAGAAAGCATTCCCGTGCATTGAGCTGGTAAGCGCGTTTCATCAGGTGGTCGAGCAGCAACAGGCCAAGACCACGCCCCTGGTTTTCAGGTTTGACCGTGATGTTGAGCAGGTGCGCTTCGTCGATGATGACCTGAATGACGCCGTGCCCGACCTGCTGCGCGCCCTCGAACAACAGCCAGATCTCGTAGGACTTTAGCCCGTCGAGAAAGATGCCGCGTGTCCAGGGATGACTGAACGCCGCGTATTCGATTTTCAGCACCGCGTCCATGTCGGCTTCGGTCATGCGGCGGAAGGTTACGGCATCACTCATCGATCGATTTCCAGCGCGTCATCAGCCGACGCATGGCTTTCCAGACATCCGCCTTGCGCTCAGGCTCGTCCATCAGTAATTCAAGACCTGGCAGCGCCCAGGCAGTGCCCAGACCCTCGATCTGCAGTTCACGGTGGTAAGACTCGGCATCGGCTTCACCGGCGTATTTCATCGACGGCAGACCGATCAGCCACAGGCAGGCGCAGGGCTCGTCCTCGAGCCGCGCGCCGACGAAGCCCTGCACGAAATCACGCGCCGCTTCCGGGCCCTGGTCCATCTGGCCGCGGACCAGCAACGGCCAGCGCACGGGCTCGCCGATGATCTGCGGGCTGTCGGGCAGACCGGCGGCGCGCAGCATGTCCTTGAGCAGCAGGTAGGAAGGATCACGGCTCTGAAACGGTTGACCGGTGGTCAGTTCGACCAGTAACAGGCAGCGTCCGGCGCGCAACAATTGCAGGGCAAAGCGCGGTGGCGGTACCACCGGCGCCTTGGGCGGCGCCGGCTCGGCTTCTTCGGCGGCCGGGGGCGCTGTGCGCGTGCTGGCCAGTGAAGGGCGCGGCACCTCGACCCTCGGGCGCTCGGGCTGCCGGGCAATCGGCTCGACGTTCGACGTTTCGGCAGGCGCAGCGTGCTCCGCTGGCGAAGCAGCAAGCGCGACACGTTGCACCTCGACCGGCGGCGGCAACGGCACAAGCAGTTGCGGACGCGACGGCGCGGCGAATGGCAGTTCTGTGCGCGGCAGCCAGTTGACCACCTGCATGGCAGTCAAATAAGCGCGGCGACGGGACTCGTTGAGCAAGGGTCAGCCACCTGTGGATAAGTTAAGCGCGCAATTCTAGCGTTGTTCGCCTTTTTGCGCTGCAGCATATCGCCCGCAGGTGAAATATCAGTCGGCTGATGCAGTACAATTGCCGCTTTTCACTTGCCAACAGTCGGCCTAACGATGATCGAACCCAAGCGCGTTCTGCGCGCCCTTGCCGAGCATTGGGCGCTTCTTGAGCCCTTATGCGAACATTTCGACCAGGGTACGTTGAGCCTGAGCGAGCTGCGCCTGCAATTGGGCGCTCAGCAGCAGGACAGCACTCCGCAAGACATCACCAATCTGCTGGACGTGTGGATCCGTCTGGACATTCTGGTGCCCGTCGCGAAAAGCCCGAACCGTTTCGAGCTCAACGCACAGATCCATGACTTCCTGTCGTACCTGCGCCGCGAGCACCGTCTGGGCCTGTGCCTGGAAATCGAAGCCTACCTGCGCCACCTGGAGCGACTGGCCGGCTACATTCAGGACGCATTCGAGGTTCGCGACGCCAACGACCTGGCCAGACAGCTGCGGCTGCTGGACATGCGCGTGCGCGACGTACTGAAGAAGCTCGCCAACGACGAACAGGCGCTGGTCGCCGTGGCCGACCGGGCCAAGACCAGTGACCGGCAGATCCCGTTGCGCCAGCGTTATGCCGAAGTGCTGGCGACGTGGGACGAATACGTCGAGCCGATGATTCAGCTGGTCAACGCGGATGGCGCGTTCGAACAGGGCGTGCGCAAGGTCGAGAACGTCCTGCTGCGCCTGCTGACCGAGCAACAACGTCTCGGTCACCTGGTCGACGACGACATGCTGCTGCGCACCCACGCGCGCATTCTGGAAATGCAGACCAGCGCCCAGCTGACCTTGCGCCATGCGCGCGAACTGCTGCTGCCGTTGCGCGAAGAAGCGCGTCGCCATAACGCGGTTACACGCGGCGCGGCGCTGGCCTTGTCTGCCATTCGCCGCAAGGGGCTGGATGCGGTGCCTCAGGCTGCCATGCCGATGTTTACCCGTCCGCAAAGCACGTTTCTGGGCAGTGCCAGTCAGGTCGAGGCTTACGTGTATGCCCTGGCGCGCTTTGAACCCAAACCCGCGAGATTCCCCAAGGCCAGCGGCACCCGCAAGGGCCAGGCGCCACGCGCACCGCGGACGGTCAAGGAGATGCTCGAACGCTGTGAAGACGCCTTGCCGATGCCTGACCTGATGGTCTGGCTGCTGGAGCAGGAGCCGACCGGCGAAACCGACGAGCTGCTCTACTGGTTCTCGCGCCTGTCGCGGGACAAGCGCTTCGCCCGTGAACGCCTCGAGCGTCGCGAATATTTCACCCGGGAGCACCGCGTCAGCCTGCGCTCCTTTGCCCTGCTCGCTGCAAAAGACGAGCAGGCCGAGCATTCCGAGAGCACCGTTCATGCATCTTGATCTATCCGAAATGTCCCAGCTCGCGCCGATCTTTCGCGAGCTGTTCAAGGGCTATCACATCAGCCGCCGCGATCCGGAGCTGTACGCCCAGCTCTCCAACTGCCAGGACCAGTACCGTACGCTGTTCAAGGCACTGGGCTTTGAACTGGTCTGCGACACGCGTGGCTTTTATTACTTCGTGCCTGAACTGGCTGCCGCACAGGTCAACAAGACCGCCCAGCGTCTGGCGCTGTTCACCTTCATCCTCGTTGAACACCTGGCAGATCAGGGCCGTGACCCCATGTCGGTGCTCGACGGTGGCAGCCTGGGCCGCGACGAACTGCCTTCGATGCTGGAAAAGTACCGCGACCTGTTTCTCCAGGCTGAAGTACAGACCCCTGAAGAGCTTGAAGAAAAGATCATGCGCCGCATGACGCAGTTGGGCTTTGCCAGTGAGGAAGTGGGTATCTACCGCTTCCTGCCGCCGATGCACCGTTTTCTCGATGTGTGCCTGTCGGTGCAACAGGACCGCGATCTGGCAGCAAGCCTGTATAGCGCCCTGCCCCTGCCAACGCCTGTGCTCATCGATGACGACAGCGACGAGAAGCTGCTGGAAACCGATGACCCGCTGGACCTGGCTGAATTCGGCGAAGAGACCGAGGAAGAGGCGCTGGCCCGGGCAATCGCCGATGAGCAACGACAGGAGATGGACACATGAGCCAGGAACGTTATGGCATCCGCCGCTTTGCCCTGTTGAACACTGCCGGTTACAGCCTCGGCCTGTTCCCGCTGGAAAACCCGCTGTCGGTGTATGGCGCGAACAACCTCGGCAAAAGCGCCTCGATCAACGCCCTGCAATTTCCGATTCTGGCGCGCATGTCGGACATGAGCTTCGGCAAGTACAGCCTGGAGCAGTCGCGGCGCTTCTACTTCGCCTCCGACACCAGCTACATTCTGGTGGAAGTCTCCCTGCCTCACGGCCCGCATGTCATCGGCGTCGTGGGTCGCGGTCCGGGCGGCGGCTTCGGTCATCAGTTCTTCGCCTATGCCGGCGAGCTGGATCTGGGTCATTACCAGAAGAACGACACCTGCCTGCGTCAGAAAGAGCTGTTCAGCAACCTGGAAAGCCAGGGCCTGAAAGCCTACGAGCTGAAGCCTGACGAACTGCGCCGTCTGCTGGTCGGCGGCCACACGTCGATCCCGCTGGACCTGACCTTGATCCCGCTGCGCTCCACCAGCGAGCAGAGCCTCAAGACCTTCCGCGCGCTGTTCATCAACCTGCTGCACATGCGTGAAATCACCGCCGCCAAACTCAAGCAGCTGTTTCTGGATGCCTTCGAGCACAGCCTGCGTTCGGGCAGCGTCGACTATATTGCCGCCTGCGAAGAAGCCTTCCGCGATGTGCGGCGTATGGAACAGGACTACAACTCGCTGGTGCTGGCGGGTCCTCTGGTCGAGGCGCTGGCCGCTGGCGTCAAGCAGCGCGATGTATTGCGCGGCAAGCTGCATCGTCTCTCACCGATCCTCGACTCACTGCTCGGCACCTGGTCAGATTACTCCGGTGCGCGCAAGGAAGAGCTGGTCATTCAGGCTGAGCATTACCGTGCCCAGCAGGATGAGATGCAAAACGATCAGCGCAGCAGCACTCAGGAGCTGATGCGCCTGGAGCGCGAGATCAGCAGCATCCAGCGCTGGGTCGGCGAGCTGTCGGTGCTGAAGAATCGTTTTGCGCTGGTCGATGACGTCAAGGTGCTGGAGCAACAGCTGCTCGCCGCCAAGGACGCTCACGATGAGCTGGCCGGTGCGCTGGCGCAGTCCCGGCAGTTCAGCGCCGAAGACCTGGACGAGCGTCTGCGCGATCTGGAAAAACGCCTCAAGTCGGTCAAGCAACAGCTCGACCATGCGGACAACAACAGCTATGCCCGTCTGCGTGAAGAGTTTTCCCAGCCGGATGTAGAACGTCTGATGCGCCTGTTCAACAGCGCGCTGTTCAGCTTGCCGTTGGGTGAGCAAGGTATTGCACTGGATGATGGCGATGCGTGGGTCAAGTCGCTTGAGACCATTCTGGATGGCTTCAAGGGCGATCAGTTCGCGGTACCGGGGCTGACCATCAACCTGTCGAGCATCGAGCCTCCTGCCCTGCAGGCGCTGGCCGATCGTGCCGCGTTGCGCGATCAGAAAGAGCGACTGGAGAAAGAACTCAAACAACTGAAAACCCAGCAGGCTGTCGCTGCCGACCGTTCGGCGAGCAAGACCCAGACCGAAGCGTTGTATCAGCAGGTGCTGGATGCGCAAAAGGCGCTTGAAGACTTCCGCCGTTGCCAGACCTTGAGCGCAGAGGAATCCACCAAGCTGGAAGAGCTGGCGCAGATGGAAGCCGCTCAGGATGAACTGAAACGCTCCAGCGACGCGTTCACCGAGCGCGTGCAGCAACTGTCCGCCAAGCTGCAATTGATCGCACGTCAGATCGGCGATATGGAATCCAAGCAACGCACGCTGGACGACGCGCTACGTCGCCGTCAGTTGCTGCCCGCAGACCTGCCGTTCGGCACACCGTTCATGGACCCTATCGATGATTCCATGGATAACCTGTTGCCGCTGCTCAACGACTATCAGGACAGTTGGCAGGGTCTGTTGCGCTGCGATGGGCAGATCGAAGCGCTGTATGCACAGGTTCGCCTCAAGGGTGTGGCCAAGTTCGACAGCGAGGACGACATGGAGCGTCGTCTGCAGTTATTGATCAATGCCTATGCGCACCGTACCGACGAAGCGCTTACGCTGGGCAAGGCTCGTCGCGCTGCGGTCACGGATATCGCACGTACCCTGCGCAACATCCGTAGCGACTACGACAGCCTTGAGCATCAACTGGCGCTGTTCAACCGCGAGATCAACAAGCGTCAGGTCTCGAACCTGGCAAGCTTCCGTATCGTGCTCGCTCCTAACAAGGAAGCGCTCAAGCACATTGACCAGATCATCCACAGTGCCGGGCAGTACGAAGAAGGCGAAACGCTGTCGGTCTTTGACCTGAGCCAGAGCGCAGAGCAGGACAACAAGAACGAAGAAGCCAAGGAATATCTGGCGCGGCTTGTGGCTGCCAACCACAACCAATTGGGCTTGAAAGACCTGTTCGAGCTGGCCTTCGAAATCACCAAGGTCAATGGCCAGCCGGTTATCCACACCGATATCGATGGCGCAGCCTCCAACGGCACCACGATGACCATCAAGGCATTGACCAACATGTACCTGCTGTTGCACTTGATGGATCGCGATCAGGCCGGTCGGGTGCGTTTGCCTTACTACCTCGACGAAGCCGCAGACATCGACGAGAAGAATCAGGCAGCCCTGCTGGAAACGAGTTTGCAACTGGGCTTCGTTCCAATTCTGGCCAGTGTGAAGCCACAGGTCTCGGCCCACGTCGCCATCGACCTGGAAGGCGGCAGCGGACCCAATGGTATTTACATTGATGAAGCGGACTGGAAGTACATTCAGCGTCGTGACGATGTGAAACCAGAGGTTCCGGAACTGGCCTCTTAAGGGCTGATTGACGTAACCAGAAGGCCGCATGTGAGTGCGGCCTTTTTTATTGTCTTTGAATTGAGAAGGCCCTGTTGCAGGCCTCAGGCGAGCAGACTCTTTATTCATCGAATTCATAATGAGGTGCAGCAAACACGCATACGATTACACCAGGCAGGCTTGGAGTGACCCCATGAGAACGATACTGTTGACGGTCTTGCTGGTCGGTGCTGCAACAGCGCAAGCAACTGACTACTACGTGGCCCCCGATGGCGATGATCACGCGGCGGGTAGCAAAGGCGCACCGTTACGTACCATCATGCAAGCACAGCAAGCCGCAAAAGCCGGCGACACGGTGTACTTTCGCGGCGGCCTCTATGCCTACACAGCCGGCATCAACCGCTGCGCCACCCGTACAGACACCGTCAATGCCATCACCCTGAACAACAGCGGCAGCGAAAACAAACCTATACGCTACTGGGCCTATCCAGGCGAAACACCGGTTTTCGATTTCTCAGCCATGAAAGACGATTGTCGCGTCAAAGGCTTCAACGTTACCGGTAGCTGGCTACACCTGAAGGGGCTGGAGGTGACCGGCGTGCCGCAACAACCGGAAAACCATCTCAACCACGAGTCATGGGGCATCTGGAACAGCGGCAGCCACAATACCTTCGAGCAACTCAATCTGCATCACAACATGGGACCCGGCCTGTTCATTCAGAACGGCGGCTATAACCTGGTACTGAATACCGACTCCCACCACAACTACGATCCTTACACCTCAAACGGCGCAGGTCAGAGTGCAGACGGCTTCGGCGCGCATATCAAGGCGGGCCATCCTGGCAATGTATTCCGCGGTTGCAGAGCGTGGGCCAATTCCGACGACGGCTTTGACCTGATCAATGCCTTCTCGCCAGTCACTATCGAAAGCTCATGGGCATGGCAGCAAGGTTACCTGCCTGGCACGCGCACAAAACTTGAAGCAGGTAACGGCAATGGCATCAAAGCCGGTGGATACGGTGGCAAGTATGTGCCTGACGGCGTGAAACACATCGTCCGTAATTCCGTTGCCTTTGACAATAAGTCCGCTGGTTTCTATGCCAATCACCATACCCTGGCACTGGACTTCATCAACAACACGGCTTTTGCAAATGGCGTGAACTACAACATGGCAGGTATCGCCCCGGATGGTTCGCTGATCCCTCTCGGCAACCTGTCCAACAATATCGCCTACAAGGGACGGTTGACCGTTAACACCGAAGGACTGGATATGGCACACAACTCCTGGACGTTGCCAACGCCGGTAACCGACGCAGACTTTGAGGATGTCTCCGATACGGGGTGGGATGCGCCGCGTCAGTCAGACGGAAGCCTGCCGGTGCTGCACAGCTTCCACCTGCGACCCGGCAGCAGACTGGCAGGGATGGGGGCGTTCCACTAAACCTCGCGGAGTCTCTGGCTGCATTGCAGCGGAGAGTCAGGCAGGGAACGCACATCGAACAATAAACCCCAGACAAACAAAAACCCTCAACGCGTAAGCGATGAGGGTTTCTGGAATTCAATC
>NZ_JARVSW010000010.1:0-66110 GCF_030208985.1 Pseudomonas sp. MEJ108 | reverse complement strand
ACTGCATTCCCACGCGGAGCATGGGAACGATAGTCAACCGTCCAACTTTTTGGGGTCAGTTCACTTCAGCGTGGGCATGCCGTTCCGGACGCTCTGCGTCCTCTTTTCAAACCTCAAGCCCGCTGCGATTCGGCCTCTTCATGCGCATGGCGCAGGCGTTCGCGGCTGTTGGTCAGGTGCAGGCGCATGGCGGCGCGGGCCGCATCGGAATCCTGGCGGGCGATGGCGTCGAAGATTTCTTCGTGCTCGCGGCTCAGCCGATTCATATAGTGCTGCTGGTCATCATGTGCCAGACGCGCGGAATTGAGCCGGGTACGCGGGATGATGCTGGTGCCCAGGTGGGTCATGATGTCAGTGAAGTAGCGATTGCCGGTCGACAAGGCAATCTGCAGATGGAACTGGAAGTCCGAGGCCACGGCATCGGTGGCGTGTGCCGCACTTTCATTGAGCGCGTCCAGCGCCGAACGCATGGCTGCCAGTTGTTCATCACTACGCCGCTGGGCTGCCAGGCCTGCCGACTCGACTTCAAGGCTGATGCGCAATTCGAGAATCGCCAGTACATCGCGCAGGGTGACGATGGTCGCCGGGTCAATCCTGAAGCCACTGGGGCTTGGCGTATCGAGCACGAAGGTGCCGATGCCGTGACGGGTCTCGACCAAACCGGAGGCCTGCAGACGCGAAATCGCCTCACGCACGACAGTCCTGCTGACGCCCTGCTCTTCCATGATTGCGGATTCGGTGGGCAGTTTGTCGCCGCGCTTGAGCTGACCGCTGCGAATACGCTCGGACAGCTCTGTCACCAGCTCCTGCGCGAGGCTGCGGTGTTTTCTGCGGGCGCGGGGCAGAGCGCTTTGATTTTCCATCCAACATCGATCTCTGGACTGCTAAACATGGGCTAATCATAGCTCAGCGGTTGTATGATCACACCCTCAAAAGCGCCGTGTCCCCTATAGCATCGACCTCAAAACGTTGCGGATCACGCTTGCTCGATCAATTTGCCGCTCTCGACGCGCACATGCCGGTCATGGAAGCGTTTCAGGCTGCTGCGGTGCCCGACGCTGATCAGCGTCAGGCCGGGCAGTCCGTCGATGATGGCGCAGTGCATCGCCGTCTCGTCATCTTCGTCCATGGCCGAGGTGGCCTCATCCACATACAGCCAGTTCGGCGCGACCAGCAGGGCACGCGCGAACGCCACCCGCTGCTGCTCGCCCGGTGAGAGAAAACGCTGCCAGTGGTTGCTTTCGTCCAGGCGCGGTATCAGATGCTCCAGACGGCACTGATTCAGTACCTCGGCAAAGCGCTGTGCCGGGTAATGCTCGACAGGCTGTGGATAACTCATCGCCTCACGCAAGGTGCCGATGGGCAGGTAAGGCCGTTGCGGCAGGAACAGCGCCGTGCCGGTGGGCAAGCGAATCTGCCCCGAACCCTCAGGCCAGAGACCGCCCAGCGCCCTCAGCAACGAGCTTTTGCCACTGCCCGAGCGACCGCTGAGCATGACCCGCTCTCCCGCACCGACCTGCAGACTGGCGTCGCTCAGCAACTGACGACCGCCGGCAATGCTCAAGCCCAGATTGCGCAGGTCCAGCGTGTCGTTGCCGTGAATTCTTTCGATGGCCGGCTGCCGACCTTCATTGTCAGTCATGGCCTGGCGGAAGCTCAGCAGACGGTCGCTGGTGGCGCGCCATGACGCCAGCGTGCCATAGGCGCTGATGAACCAGCTGAAGTTCTCCTGCACATTGCCGAATGCCGAGTTGATCTGCATCAGATCACCCAGCTCGATCTTGCCGGCGAAATAGCGTGGCGCGGCCACAATGAAGGGAAAGATCAGCGCAATCTGCGAATAGCCCGAGGTGAAGAACGTCAGCCGCTTCTGGACCTTCATAGAGGCCCGGAAGTTATTCCAGATCATCATAAAGCGCGCGCTCAGGCGCTGGTTTTCGTTGCGCTCGCCTTCGGACAAGGCAATGCTTTCAGCGTTCTCGCGCACACGCACCAGCGCAAAACGCAGGTCCGCCTCGAATCGCTCCTGCTGGTTGTTCAACGGGATCAGCCGCTTGCCGATCCAGTGGGTCAGCAGGCTGCCCACCAGCGCATAGAGCAAGGCCGCCCAGAACATATAGCCGGGAATGGTCACGCCGAACAGCTCGATACTGCCCGACACGCCCCAGAGAATCACCGAAAACGACACCAGGCTGACCACCGCGCTCATTAACCCCAGCCCCAGGCTGAGGGTGCTGGTGGTGAACTCGTTGAGGTCTTCGGACAGGCGCTGGTCAGGGTTATCGGTGTAACCGCCCTGCTCCAGCTGGTAGTAATTCTTGTCGGCGAGCCAGCGCGCGAAGTGTTGCTCCGTCAGCCAGCGACGCCAGCGGATGGTCAGCAACTGGGTCAGGTACAGGCGATAGACCGCAGCCAGAATGGCGATCGCGGCGATGCCGCTGAAGTACAGGATCAGGTGGGTGAACGCAGCCAGATCCTTGTTCTGCAGCGCGTTGTAGAAGTCTCGGTACCAGCTGTTGAAGAACACCGAGACCTGCACGCTGAACAGCGACAGTGCGATCACCGAGACCAGCAGCAGCCAGGCAGTGGTCTTTTCCTCACTGCGCCAATATGGCGTTATCAGCTTCCAGACGCGGGGTAAAAATGCTCCTTGCACAGTATCGTTGACGGCAGAATATTCAGCATTGCGATTCATGTGGTTCAGGCTCGCTCTCTTTGAACGTACGATGCCTGAGCACAATGAAGCAAAAAAACGCCTAATCGATCACTATGAAAAAACCTTCATCAACGTCGCACGGGGCGTTTCTGCAACTTGCGCTGCAAGGTCCGGCGATGCATGCCCAGCGCACGCGCAGTCGCTGAAATATTGCCCTCGTGCTCGGTCAGCACGCGCTGGATATGCTCCCACTGCAAGCGGTCCACCGACATCGGATTCTCCGGGACCAGCGTGTCGAGGTTGGCGTGCTCGGACAACAGCGCTGCCAGTACGTCATCAGCGTCAGCCGGTTTGCACAGGTAGTTGCACGCGCCACGCTTGATCGCTTCGACCGCCGTGGCAATGCTCGAATAACCGGTGAGAATCACCACGCGCATCTCCGGGTCCATTTCCAGCAGCTTGGGCAGCAGCACCAGACCGGAGTCGCCGTCCATCTTCAGGTCCAGCGCGGCGTATTCGGGGATGTCCTGTTGCGCCAGGGCCAGCCCTTCTTCAGCCGAGCCGGCGGTGCTCACGCGAAAACCACGACGGCTCATGGCCCTCGCCATCACACGGGTGAACGTCGCGTCGTCATCGACCAGCAACAGGTGCGGCAGCTCTTCGCCTTCGACCTGGATGTCATCGTCACTCATGCTTCTTCTCCTCGCGTATCTCGGGGCAGGCGCAGCTCGGTGAGCGTACCGCCTTCTTCATGACTGTAGAGCTTCACCGAGCCACCCGCACGGGTGACGCTGGCCTTGCTCAGGAACAGACCCAGGCCGAAACCTTTGCCCTTGGTAGTAAAGAACGGTTTGCCGATCTGTTCGGCAATCGCCAGCGGCACACCCGCGCCATGGTCGCGAATGCTGATGCAGATTTCCGCACTGTCCCAGTCCAGGTTGACTTCAAGGCCATCGGGGCAGGCATCGGCAGCGTTGTTGAGCAGGTTGAGCAGCGCCTGAGTCAGGTCCGGCGGCGGCGCCAGCATCGGCGCTTCGCCCTGGCCCAGCTTATAGAAACGGTAACTCACTTCCGGGCGCATCAGATGCCAGCGGTTGAGGGACTCATCCAGCCAGCGGGTGGCAGCCTGATATTCGACAGCCATACGCCGATTGGCTTCGGCGGCGCGCACCAGTTGCTGCAGGGTCTGCTTGCACTGCTTGACCTGCTCCTGCAGCACGGACAGGTCATCCTGCAAGGCCGGGTCACTGTGATCCTGGCGCATTTCCTTGAGCAGCACGCTCATGGTTGCCAGCGGCGTTCCCAATTCATGGGCAGCCCCTGCGGCCTGGGTCGCGACGGCGAGCAACTGCTGATCACGCAGGCCTTCTTCGCGACGCTCGGCACGCAGTTGCTCCTGACGACGCAACTCTTCGGCCATCTTCGCGGCAAAGAAGGTGATGACCGCCGCCGCCAGGGCAAAACTCAACCACATGCCGTAGATCTGCATGTTTTCCCGGGCGATGGAGTCGGTTTCCAGCGGGTAGGAACGCACCATCAACAAGGTGTACATGCTCAGCGCAAAGCCGGACAGGATCAGCGAGTAGCGCCACGGCAGCGTGGCAGCGGCGATAGTCAGCGGCACCAGATAATAGGAAACGAACGGGTTGGCCGAGCCGCCCGAGTAATACAGCAGCGCGCTGTGGATCAGCAGGTCCAGCGCCAGTTGCAGCGCATATTCAAGCTCGGTGAGCGGCAGCGAGGTGCGCAGACGGATGACCGTCAGCCCGCAGAGCACCAGTGAGCAGCCCAGGGTGATCGACAGTTGCAGCCAGGGCAACGGCAGAAAGTCGAACAGCCAGGCCATACCGACCGAGCCGGCCTGCGCGGCCAGCACCAGAATACGGATGAATGTCAGGCGCCACAGGTTTTGTCGTGTGGCTGAAAGCATTTGAACGGGGGCGAGCATGAGCTCTCCTGATGAGTGCTCCAGGCGGATCGCAGCGAGTATAACCAAGCGGGAGGCAAAACTGAAAAAGTGCGTCAACGCACCGCACGCCAGGGCACTCGGTCATCGCAGGAACCGGGCCAAAGCGCTACAGTCAGAACACTTTGCGCCGCCCGACAACTGTCGGCGGCCGTTTGATAACAAGGAGCTCTCATGTTCAACCTTCGCCCTGCCGCCACCCTCGTCGCGCTGGCCGCTGCTCTGTCCAGCCTGCCCGCCATGGCTGAAGAAGCCCGTTACAACCAGATTTCATTGCGCGCCGAGGTCAACCAGGAGGTGCAGCGCGACCTGATGCTCGTCACGCTGTACACCGAAGCGCAGGACAGCGATCCGGCCAAACTGGCCGCGCAGATCACCGAGACGCTGAACAAGGCATTGGGTCAGGCGCGCCAGGTCAAGGACGTGAAGATCCGCCAGGGCAGCCGCAACAGCTACCCGGTCTACGACGATAAAGGCCAGAAGATCACCGGCTGGCGTGAACGTGCCGAACTGCGCCTGGAAAGTGCAGACTTCGTCGTGCTGTCCAAGCTGACCGGCGAGCTGCTGACCGACCTTAAAATGGGCGGCATGGACTTCTCGATCTCGCCATCGACGCGCAAGACCAGCGAAGACGCCCTGCTCAAGGACGCGGTGACCGCATTCAAGGCTCGCGCGCAACTGGTCACCGAAGCGTTGGGTGGTACGGGCTACAAGCTGGTCAACCTGAACCTGAATACCTCGGGCTACCCGCAGCCGTATCTGCGCGCGCCGGTCATGATGATGGCAAAGTCTTCGCGTGCAGACTCGGCACCGACACCCGATGTCGAAGCGGGCACCAGCCAGGTCAGCGTTGCGGCAGATGGCGTGATTGAAGTCGCGATTCCGTGAATGACAGGGCGGTAGTATCGACTGCCGCCCTTTTCCACGCTCCCCTCCTCCTGACTCCCCCCTCTTGCTCGGCAATCTCCTACGTTGGCTGATGCCCCGCCTGATTGTCGGTAATCTCGCGGCTCGCGAAACTTGCCATCTCACTTCCGAGCACTATCGCCTTGGCTGAGCGAACCGGCCAACGCGCGCTTGCCATCAAGGAATCAAGGATGAATCCCCCGCATAACGCTTCCCGCAACCCTGCCACTGTCAACGATCAGGGCATGAATACCCATCGCGAACCGCTTCCAACCCCCTTGAGATTCGAAGCCGGTGATGGCGACAAACACAAACATACCCATGGCGCTATCGAAGCCGTTCTCGAATCTGCAGGTTTCAGGCCTGAGGAAATCCGCGCGATCTATTTCGGCAACTGGCTGCGCGACTACTCGCAGTTGCTTGATCCGAAAATCGTCAGGGCGACAAGCATGCCGAAAAGCTTCCCTGACCTGCTTTCCCGTGACGCACTGACGCGCATTGTGGACGTGCTGGCAGTCAAGGAATTCACCGATCTGATGAAGGCAGACCGCTCGCGCTTCGTCGTGACCGCAGAGCGCCTCGGCGTCTATCGTCCTGCTGAACACATCGACAACCCCAGAACCCCCGACCCCAAACCGGCCAATCCAAAAGAACGCGACGCCGACTTCGACGCCTGGGTGCTGCCTGACGATCCGCTATTGAAGGTCGACCATGACACCTCGATGAAACGCTACATTCAGCGCTCGGTGGAGGTGATGGCTGCGGGGCTGGAATCGGCCGTCAATGGCGGCCCCGGCTCTACAGACGGTTTGCGCGACATGGGCGCGGCGCTGCACATTCTCGAAGACTTCTTCGCCCACTCCAACTTCGCCGAACTCAGCCTGATCAAACTCGGCCATGAGCGCATTCTGCCCTGGACGTCCGAAGCAGACTGCAAGCACCGTCTGCCGCTGGTAACCGGTACGTTCGGTGGCAGCGATATCATCGCCAGCCTCGCTGAGCCGCTTGGCAGGATTCTGTTCTCGACAGACGAAAAACCGTTCGAAGCGATCAAGGCTGGAGAACGTTACGAGCGCGACCAGATTATTCAGATCGTTCTGGGCGAGCACCCTGATCCGCGACTGCTCGCGGGTTACGAGGCCTTTCTCGAAGCGCGGGACCAGTGGGCCAGCCAGCCGTTCTCCGAACAGGTCGAACAGTTCTACGCCTTCATCGGTACGCCGGGGCGATTGCTTGGCAATGCATTTGGCACCGTCATGCAAAGTCTGGCCATCTGGCTTGGCAACAGCGTCGACGACCTGCAGACCCTGCTCGACGAAGACCCCAATAGCAGCGGCTCGACCGATCCGTCACATTCGCAACTGGCCAAGGATCATGCGCAGCACCCGCTGCATGTGCTTGCCGCAACCCTCGCCAGAAAGGCCGTGCTGCAAGTAGGTCAGGCCGTTCTGGGCCAATGGCATGGCAAGGAAGGCGCCGAACAACCGGTCCGGGTAGCCACGCGGTTCTTCACTCATCCCATGGACTGCGACTGGCAGGACGCGATTGTCCGGGAATGGGCCGAGGCCAATCCAGAACAGGTCGAGCGGGCGACACTCAAGAGCGAGCTGGACCAGTCCAGAATCCAATTGCAGCAAAGCACGAAAAAGGACTTGCAGCGTTTTAGTCAGGACGGCAGCAATTTTCTGGACGTGTTTTTTGAAAGTGTGTCGCTGGCAGACCTCTGGGCGAGGATTACCGGCCAGTAAGCGTATTGTCCGACCCCGACCAAGTACGGCACTATCCGTTGTCTAGCTGATTGTCGACTTTCAAGCACGGTTACTGCCGTACCACGCGAGGGATCCATGGGACACACACTTTTCAAACCGCTGCTGCTGACCACCGCGCTGCTGGCCTGCGCGCCTTTGGCCCACGCGGCAAGCACGCTGGTGTATTGCTCTGAAGCCAGCCCGGCCGGTTTCGACCCCAGCCAGTACACCAGCGGCACCGACTTCGATGCCTCGGCCGAAACCGTTTTCAACCGTCTGACCCAGTTCAAGCGTGGCGGTACGGAAGTGGAGCCGGGTCTGGCCACGCGCTGGGACGTTTCGCCGGATGGCCTGACCTACACCTTTCACCTGCGCGATGGCGTGAAATTCCATACCACGGATTATTTCACCCCGACGCGCACGTTCAACGCCGATGACGTGCTGTTCACCTTCAACCGCCTGCTCGATGCCAACCACCCGTTCCGCAAGGCGTATCCGTCCGAGTCGCCCTACTTCACCGACATGGGCCTGAATACGACGATCAAGAGCGTCGAGAAAGTCGACCCGCTGACCGTCAAGTTCACCCTGAACAACATCGATGCGGCCTTCGTGCAGAACCTGGCCATGAGCTTCGCATCCATTCAGTCTGCCGAGTACGCAGACAAGCTGCTCAAGGAAGGCAAGGCCGAAGACCTGAACCAGAAGCCCATCGGCACTGGTCCGTTCGTCTTCAAGCGCTACCAGAAGGATTCGCAGATCCGTTACGTCGGCAATACCCAGTACTGGAAGCCGGAGGATGTGAAGATCGACAACCTGATCTTCTCGATCAGCAGTGATGCCGCCGTGCGCCTGCAGAAGCTCAAGGCCAACGAATGCCAGGTCAGCGGCTATCCGCGTCCACAGGACATCGAGGAGATGAAAAAGGACCCGAAACTCAAGGTCCTCAGCCAGCCAGGCTTCAACCTGGGCTTCGTGGCCTACAACGTTACGCATCCGCCGCTGGATCAGCTCAAGGTCCGCCAGGCGCTGGACATGGCCATCGACAAGCCGGCGATCATCAAAGCGGTTTATCAGAGCGCGGGCCAGCTGGCTGAAAATGCGCTGCCGCCGGGTCAGTGGAGCTTCGATCCGACCATCAAGGACGCCCCGCACGACCTGACCAAAGCCAGGCAGCTGCTCAAGGAAGCAGGTGTAGCGCCGGGTACCAAAATCGACCTGTGGGCCATGACTGTGCAGCGCGCGTCGAACCCCAATGCACGCATGTCGGCACAGATGATCCAGTCCGACTGGGAGAAAATCGGTATCAAGGCCAACATCGTCAGCTATGAATGGGGCGAATACATCAAGCGCGCCAAGGCCGGCGAGCATGACGCGATGATTTACGGCTGGACCGGTGATAACGGTGACCCCGACAACTGGCTCGGCGTGCTTTACAGCTGCGCAGCCGTCAAAGGCAGCAACTACGCCAAATGGTGCGACCCGGCCTATGACAAGCTGGTGCAGCAGGCCAAGCTGACCAGCAACCGCGATGAACGCATCAAGCTCTATCAACAGGCTCAACACATTCTCAAGCAGCAGGTGCCGATCACCCCGATTGCCAACTCCAAGGTGTTTCAGCCGATGCGCCAGGAAGTGCAGGACTTCAAGATCAGTCCCTTCGGTCTGACACCCTTTTATGGTGTCAGCCTGGGAACAGTGAAGTAACAACACAGCGCCAACCGGGTGCATTTTTCTCACCCGGTTGCGCCTTATTGGTGCGCGAAATAATCGAAAAAGCGTCGCGCAAACGATCAACTACCAAGAAAGTTACACTTTCGCGACATTCCTGTACGATCGTGCCACTCTTTGTCGCTTCTTTCGCCTCACTGTCTTGCTTTGGGTATGGCCCCTGCATAAGTATCGGACGGATCGGCTCACGAGGTCGTTCCCTCTAATCAAAAATGACAACAACTGAGGCAACCATGCTCAAACACGCGGTCATTCCGTTTCTGGTCGGCGCCAGCTTGCTCGCCAGCGCACCTTTCGCTCACGCGGCATCGAATCTGGTGTTCTGTTCCGAGGGCAGCCCAGCGGGCTTCGATCCGGGTCAATACACCACTGGTACTGACTTCGACGCCTCGGCAGAGACCATCTTCAACCGCCTGAGTCAGTTTGAGCGCGGCGGCACCGCCGTAGTGCCGGGCCTGGCGACCAAATGGGACATCTCCGAAGATGGTCTGACGTACACCTTCCACCTTCGCGAAGGCGTCAAATTCCACACCACGCCGTACTTCAAGCCGACCCGTGAATTCAATGCCGATGACGTGCTGTTCACGTTCAATCGCATGATCGACAAGGACATGCCTTACCGCAAAGCGTACCCGACCGAATTCCCGTACTTCACCGATATGGCGATGGACACCAACATCAAGAAGATCGAGAAGATCGACGATCACACCGTCAAGTTCGTGCTGGGCATGGTCGACGCCGCGTTCATCCAGAACATGGCGATGAGCTTCGCGTCCATCCAGTCCGCAGAGTACGCCGCCAAGCTGCTCAAGGAAGGCAAGCCGGAGCTGATCAATCAGCAGCCGATCGGCACTGGTCCGTTCGTGTTCAAGAGCTACCAGAAAGACTCCAACATCCGTTACACCGGCAACAAGGATTACTGGAAGCCTGAGGACGTCAAGGTCGACAATCTGATCTTCGCCATCACCACCGATGCTTCGGTGCGCATGCAGAAGCTCAAGAAAAACGAATGCCAGATCACGGCTTATCCGCGTCCTGCCGACGTCAAAATCCTCAAGGAAGACAAAAGCCTGAAGATGCCTGATCAGGCGGGCTTCAACCTGGGTTACATCGCCTACAACGTGATGCCTCAGATCAAGGGCGAAGACCATCCAAACCCGCTGGCTCAGTTGGAAGTGCGTAAGGCGCTGGACATGGCGGTCAACAAGCAGCAGATCATCGACTCGGTTTACCAGAGTGCAGGTCAATTGGCGGTCAACGCCATGCCGCCGACCCAGTGGTCCTATGACACCACCATCAAGGACGCCAAGTACGATCCCGAGAAAGCTCGCCAGTTGCTCAAGGAAGCCGGCATCAAGGAAGGCACCGAAATCACCCTGTGGGCGATGCCGGTTCAGCGTCCTTACAACCCCAACGCCAAACTGATGGCCGAAATGCTCCAGTCCGACTGGAAGAAGATCGGTATCAACGCCAAGATCGTCAGCTATGAATGGGGCGAGTACATCAAGCGCGCCAAGAATGGCGAGAACGGTGCCATGCTGATCGGCTGGAGCGGTGACAATGGTGACCCGGACAACTGGCTCGGCACCCTGTTCGGCTGCGACGCCCTGAATGGCAACAACTTTGCCAAATGGTGCGACAAGCCGTTCGACACGCTGATCCATCAGGCCAAGCAAACGTCCGATCAGACCGAGCGCACCAAACTGTACAAGCAGGCGCAACACCTCCTGAAAGACGCCGTGCCAATGACGCCTATTGCGCACTCGACGGTCTATCAACCCATGAGCTCCAAAGTACAGGACTTCAAGATCAGCCCGTTTGGCTTGAACTCCTTTTACGGTGTGAGCGTGAGCGGCAAGTAAAAGCGACTGTTTGCTGCGCCGCTCACCCGGCGCAGCAAACCGCTCTACTTGAATATAAGCCCCGAGTGATGGGTTGAAACGTGCCGATAACGGCATTCTTCTACTATCACTAAGATATTTCCTACGAGCTTTGCAGCCTTCGAGCCTATATACCGCGTGCCTCTGACGACTTACCGTCGAAGGGCAGCGGCAATGGCGGGAAGCACGCCGCTTCGTGTCCAGGTGTACCGGGCATGTCGTGCAAAATTGCGTGGGGCGAGGCCTTTAGGCCAGTTAGATATTAGAGCCTCGGCTCATCCTTCGAGGATAGGGATCATCATGCGTAAAACTCTTGCGATGACGTCGTGCCTGGGACTGTTGGCACTGGCCCCGTTTGCCCAGGCGGCAAGCAATCTGGTGTTTTGCTCCGAAGCGAGCCCGGCTGGCTTCGACGGTGCGCAATACACTTCCTCCACCGATAACGATGCATCCGAGCCGATCTACAATCGACTCACCGAATTCAAGCAAGGCGATACCACCGTGGTTCCAGCGCTGGCGACTTCCTGGGACACCTCGGAAGACGGCCTGGTCTACACGTTTCATCTGCGCGAGGGCGTGAAGTTCCACAGCAACAAGAACTTCAAGCCCAGCCGTGACTTCAACGCCGACGACGTGCTGTTCACCTTCAATCGCATGCTCAAGCCCGATCATCCGTTCCGTGTCGCTTACCCGACCGAGTTCCCCTACTTCACCGGCATGGGCCTGAACAAGAAGATCAAGTCCGTCGAGAAGACCGACCCGCTGACCGTCGTCTTCACCCTCAATACGGTCGATGCGGCATTCATCCAGAACATCGCGATGAACTTCGCCGGCATTCTCTCCGCCGAGTACGCCGAACAGCTGATGGCCAAGGGCGACGTGCGCGACATCAATCAGCAGCCTATCGGTACAGGGCCGTTCGTGTTTCAGCGCTATCAGAAGGATTCGCAGATTCGCTACAAGGGCAACAAGGAATTCTGGGACCCGAGCCGGGTGAAAATCGACCAGTTGATCTTCGCCATCGTGACCGACGCCTCCGCGCGCATGCAAAAGCTCAAGGCCAACGAATGCCAGGTCTCGGTCAACCCGCGTCCGGCGGACCTCGCCAGCCTCAAGGCAGACAAAAGCCTGCAGGTCATCGAGAAGCCAGGCTTCAACCTCGGCTACATCTCTTACAACGTGCGCCACGAACCGCTGGGCAAGCTGCAAGTCCGTCAGGCGCTGGACATGGCCGTCAACAAAAAGGCGATCATCAACGCGGTTTATCAGGGCGCGGGGCAACTGGCAGTCAACGCCATGCCACCGACCCAGTGGTCCTATGACGACAGCATCAAGGACGCCCCCTACGACCCGGAAAAAGCCAGGACCCTGTTGCGTGCCGCTGGCGTCAAGGAAGGCACGGAACTAACCCTGTGGGCCATGCCGGTTCAGCGTCCGTACAACCCCAACGCCAAACTGATGGCTGAAATGCTTCAGGCCGACTGGGCCAAGGTCGGTATCAAGGTCAAGATCGTCAGTTACGAATGGGGTGAATACCTCAAACGCACCAAAAACGGCGAGCACGATATCTCGCTGATCGGCTGGACCGGCGACAACGGTGACCCGGACAACTGGCTGGGCACGCTTTACAGCTGCGACGCGATTGGCGGCAACAACTATTCGATGTGGTGCGACAAGAAATACGACGACCTGATCAAGGACGCGGTTGCGACCACTGACCGCGTGAAGCGTACCGAACTGTACCAACGGGCGCAGCGCTACCTGAAGGAGCAGGTGCCGATCACACCGATTGCCCACTCGACCGTCAATCAGCCATTGCGCGCCGAGGTCAGGGACTTCCACGTCAGCCCGTTCGGTCGCAACAACTTTTCAGGCGTCAGCATCGTCGATTGATCGAAAACTCCGTACGCCCTCGCCGTCTTGTGTCACGGCGAGAGCGGGTACTTGCGCGTCGATACCTATAACAACGCAGGACCCAAAGTCCTGCACCACCAAAAGCCAGGCTCAAAGAACTGGCATATAAAAAAGTGATAAAGGGAGCTGCACATCGTGAAAACAACTAGCACTGCGTTATTGGCATTGTCTCTCTCGTCGTTTGGCGCACTGGTTCAGGCTGAACCGGCAAGCCAGACGTTCGTACCGACCGAGCTGAGTTCAAAGAATGCACAGGCCGACGCCAACGGTTTTATCGAAGATCAACACCTGACCGGCACGACCCGTAACTGGTACGCCAATGAACTCAAACGTCGCGGCGAAGTGTTCCGCTACAACGACAACGGCATTGCCGAGCAGACCTCGCGCCGTATCAACTGGCAGCAGGGCACGATCGTCAACTACACCTCCGGTTATACGCAGGGCGTTGTAGGTTTCTCCACCGAACTGGCGCTGTACAACGCCATTGCGCTGGACCGTGACACCGACGACTTTGCCGGCAACTCCAACCGTACCCTGGCACACAGCGACGGCGATGCAGTCGGTCAGTGGAGCAAGATGGGCCTGGGCAACGTCAAGGCGCGGGTTTCCAACACCGTACTGACCATGGGTCGCCAATCGGTGAACACCCCGGTCATCGCCTTCATCGGCAACCGCGCACTGCCCTCCAGCTTCCAGGGTGTTGCCGTACAGAGCGACGAGCTGAATAACCTGTCCTTTCAAGCCGGTAGTTTCGACCGCGTATCGCCACGTATGGAGCAGAGCCTGGACAAGTTCCGCTCCGAGTACGGTGATCGCAGCCAGACCGCCGACCGTCTGGACATGTTCGGCGCTGACTACAAGCCGACCGACAGCCTGACAACCAGCTTTTACGCATCGAATCTGGAAGATTTCTGGCACCAGTACTACTTCGGTTTCACCCACGAACTGGGTGACAGCAAGGCGCTGGCGCTCAGCACCAACCTGAACTACTACAAGACCAAGGACTCCGGTCAAAGCAAACAGGGCCCTATCGACAACGATACCTACAGCCTGTCCTTCACCGGTACACACAATGCTCACAGCATCAGCCTTGCCTATCAGCAAGTATCTGGCGATGAGTACTTCGACTATGCGCACGACACCAACGCGATCTTCCTGGCCAACTCCCTGCTCTCGGACTTCAACGGCCCGAACGAGAAATCCCTGCAGATCGCCTACGTACTGAACATGGCCGAATACGGCGTGCCGGGTCTGAAATTCAACATCTACCAGGCTCGTGGCTGGGACATCGACGGCACCAAATACAAAGGCAACGTCTACGGCGACGTCCAGACCATCAATGGCGTTCGTACACCGAGCGGCGTAAACGCAATGGACGGCGAGACTCACTACGAATACGGTATCGGTACGTCGTACTCCGTGCAGTCCGGCCCGCTCAAGGCCACCGCCATCCGCGCCACTTACACCACCCACCGCGCCAGCGAGAATCAGGCTGATGGCAACATCAACGAATTCCGTCTGGTGACCACCGTTCCGTTCAACATTCTTTAAGCGGTCCCGTAGCCGTGGCTGACACAGGGTCAGTCACGGCTTCTTCGATCAACAAGGAGGCTTCTATTGAAACTGCTATCGCTCCGCGCGTCGATTGCCATTGCGCTGCTTAGCGCCGCCGCAACCGTTTCGGCCAAACCGCTGGTGGTCTGCACCGAAGCGAGCCCTGAAGGTTTCGATATCGTGCAGTACACGACCGCCGTCACGGCAGATGCCTCGGCCGAAACCATTCTTGAACGTCTGGTAGCGTTCACCCCAGGCACCACTGATACCGTACCGGGCCTGGCTGAAAGCTGGGACATCAGCCCCGACGGTCTGACGTACACTTTCAAACTGCGAAAGGGCGTCAAATTCCAGACCACCGACTACTTCAAGCCCACCCGCGAAATGAATGCCGATGACGTGGTCTGGAGCTTCAAGCGCCAGTTGGACCCCAAGCATCCGTGGCACGCACTTTCGCTGGTCGGCTACCCCTATTTTGAAAGCATGGGCTTCCAGAACTTGCTCAAGGACGTCGAAAAAGTTGACGACTCCACCGTCAAGTTCACCCTTGCGCATCCCGAGTCGCCATTCCTGCGTGATCTGGCGATGCCGTTCACCTCGATCTATTCCGCCGAATACGCCGACCAGTTGCTCAAGAGCAACAAGACCGCCGAACTCAACAGCAAACCGATTGGCACCGGCCCGTTCATCCTGACTCGCTATGCCAAGGATGCCCAAGTCCGCTATAAAGCCAACCCAAATTACTGGAAAGGCAAAGTGCCGAGTGAAGCACTGATCTTTGCCATCACTCTGGACAACAACACACGCCTGCAAAAGCTCAAGGCGAATGAATGTCAGGTTGCGCTTTACCCAAAACCTGACGATATTGCCAACATCAAGGCTGACCCCAATCTCAAGATCGACGAGATGGAGTCCATGATGACCAGCTACCTGGCCATGAACACCTCGCACAAATACCTGAGCGATGTGCGCGTGCGGCAGGCGATCAATCTGGCCTTCGACAAGAAATCGTACATCAGGGCACTGTTTGGCGAAGGCAAGGCCACTGAGGGTGTAGGCCCGTATCCACCGACCATGATGGGTTACGACACCGCTAGCAAGAGCCCCGCATACGATCCTGACAAGGCCCGTGCGCTGCTCAAGGAAGCCGGCGTACCTGAGGGTCAGGTATTCACCCTGTTTGCTCGAAATGGCGGCGCGGTGACCAACCCGAACCCGATGGTAGGCGCACAGATGCTTCAGTCGGACATGGCCAAGGTCGGGATCAAGATAGACATTCGCATCATGGAATGGGGCGAAATGCTCAAGCGCGCCAAAAATGGCGAACACGACATGGTTTTTGCCGGATGGGCTGGCGACAATGGCGACCCGGATAACTTCCTCACGCCCAACCTGAGCTGTGACGCGGCCAAAAATGGCGAGAACTATGCCCGCTGGTGCAACAACGCGTTCGAGGACGCAATCACTCAAGCACGAAAAATAACCGAACCGGCGGAACGTGCCGCCCTCTATAAGCAGGCTCAACAAGTGTTCAATCAAGAACAGCCCTGGATCAGCCTGGCTTACCCGAAACTTTTCGTTGCAATGCGCAAAGATGTCGAAGGCTTTAAAATAAGCCCTTTGACCAATAACAACTTCGCCACTACCCAGGTGAAGTAGAAAAATAATCCGGCGAGCTCATAACCCGAGACTCGCCGGAGCACGCCTAACCGGCTGATGAGGTACACACCAAGATGTTTAGTTTTATCGCCCGCCGAGTGGGGTTGCTGATACCCACTTTCTTCGGCATCACCTTATTGACCTTCGCCCTGATTCGTCTGATTCCGGGCGATCCGGTCGAAGTCATGATGGGTGAGCGCCGTGTCGATCCGGAAATGCACGCTCAGGCCATGGAGCGTCTGGGTCTGAACAAACCCCTCTACGCCCAGTACATCGATTACATCGGCAAGCTCGCCCAGGGCGACCTCGGTGAATCGCTGCGTACGCGCACCAGTGTCTGGTCCGAATTCACTTCGCTGTTCCCGGCAACCCTGGAGTTGTCGCTGGCGGCGCTGATTTTCGCGGGTATTCTCGGCCTGCTGGCCGGGGTGATCGCCGCACTCAAGCGAGGGTCCCTGTTCGACCATGGGGTCATGGGGATTTCCCTCGCCGGTTATTCCATGCCGATCTTCTGGTGGGGCCTGATCCTCATCATGTTCTTCTCGGTAACGCTGGGCTGGACCCCGGTTTCCGGGCGCATCGACCTGCTGTACGACATTCCGCCGGTCACCGGCTTCATGCTGATCGACACGCTGCTCAGTGACGAACAGGGTTCGTTCCTCGATGCCCTGCACCACATGATTCTGCCGGCCATCGTACTGGGCACCATCCCGCTCGCGGTGATCGCCCGGATGACTCGCTCGTCGATGCTCGAAGTGCTGCGTGAAGACTACGTGCGTACCGCCAGAGCCAAAGGCCTGTCGCCTGCCCGTGTGGTATTCGTTCATGGCCTGCGCAATGCGCTGATTCCGGTACTGACCGTGTTCGGTCTGCAAATCGGTACCTTGCTGGCCGGTGCGGTACTGACCGAAACGATCTTCTCCTGGCCGGGTATCGGCAAGTGGTTGATCGAAGCCATTGGCGCCCGGGACTACCCGGTCGTGCAAAACGGCATTCTGCTGATCGCCTGTCTGGTGATCCTGGTCAATTTCGTGGTGGATATCCTCTACGGCTTTGCCAACCCACGCATTCGTCACCAGCGCTGAGATCATCGATATGAGCACCCCTACTCCTGCGGTAGCAGTCGATCAAAGCCTGCTTTACCCATCCCCGTACAAAGAATTCTGGCAAGCCTTCTCGAAAAACAAAGGCGCGGTTGCCGGCCTGCTGTTCATGATCCTGATCGTGTTCTGCGCCCTGTTCGCGCCCTGGGTTGCACCCCATGACCCGAGCGAGCAATACCGCGACTTCCTGCTGACGCCTCCGGTGTGGCTCGAAGGCGGCCAATGGCAATTCATCCTCGGTACCGACGAACTGGGCCGCGATCTGCTGTCACGTCTGATCCAGGGCTCGCGCCTGTCGCTGCTGATCGGTCTGGCATCGGTGGTCATGTCGCTGATCCCCGGCATTCTGCTGGGCTTGCTGGCGGGCTTCTTCCCTCGCGTGCTCGGCCCTTCGGTGATGCGCCTGATGGACATCATGCTCGCCCTGCCTTCGCTGCTGCTGGCTGTGGCCATCGTGGCGATCCTCGGCCCAGGCCTGATCAATACCGTAATCGCCATCGCCATCGTGTCGCTGCCTTCCTATGTTCGTCTGACCCGCGCTGCGGTGATGGGCGAGCTGAACCGCGACTACGTGACGGCTGCCCGTCTGGCTGGCGCCACACTGCCACGCCTGATGTTCATCACCGTGCTGCCCAACTGCATGGCACCGCTGATCGTTCAGGCGACCCTGAGCTTCTCGTCGGCGATTCTCGATGCCGCAGCGCTGGGCTTCCTGGGTCTGGGCGTACAGCCACCGACGCCTGAGTGGGGCACCATGCTCGCCTCGGCGCGCGACTACATCGAACGTGCCTGGTGGGTCGTGAGCCTGCCCGGTCTGACCATTTTGCTCAGCGTGCTGGCAATCAACCTGATGGGCGACGGTCTGCGCGATGCGCTGGACCCGAAACTCAAGAACGCCGCCTGAGGAGATTCGCATGTCACTTCTTGAAATCAAGAATCTCAACGTCCGCTTCGGCGACGCCAAGGCCGTACCTGTTGTGGACGGCCTGTCCCTGAGCGTCGAAAAGGGAGAAGTACTGGCCATCGTCGGCGAATCGGGTTCCGGTAAATCGGTGACCATGATGGCGCTGATGGGGCTGATCGACTCCCCCGGCATCATCACCGCCGACGCGCTCAATTTCGACGGCAACGACCTGCTCAAGCTCAACTCGCGGCAGCGTCGACGCATCATCGGCAAAGACCTGGCGATGGTCTTTCAGGACCCGATGACCGCTCTGAACCCCAGCTATACCGTGGGTTTCCAGATCGAGGAAGTGCTGCGCCAGCACCTGAACATGTCGGGCAAGGCCGCACGCCAGCGTGCACTGGAACTGCTGGAAAAGGTCGAGATCCCTGGCGCCGCTGCGCGCCTGAATGCCTACCCGCACCAACTGTCCGGTGGCATGAGCCAGCGTGTGGCGATTGCCATGGCGATTGCCGGCGAACCGAAACTGCTGATCGCCGACGAACCGACTACCGCGCTGGACGTGACCATCCAGGCGCAGATCATGGAGCTGCTGCTGAGCCTGCAAAAAGAGCAGGACATGGCACTGGTGCTGATCACTCACGACCTGGCTGTCGTGGCCGAAACCGCCCAGCGAGTCTGCGTGATGTACGCCGGTCAGGCCGTCGAAGTCGGTCAGGTGCCTGGGCTGTTCGATGTCCCTGCCCACCCGTACAGCGAAGCCTTGCTGGCCGCCATTCCCGAGCACAGCATGGGCGCCGAGCGCCTCGCCACGCTGCCGGGCATGGTCCCGGGCCGCTATGACCGTCCACAGGGTTGCCTGCTGTCTCCGCGCTGCCCGTACGTACGCGACAACTGCCGTACCGAACGCCCTGCCCTTGATCCCAAGGCGCACAGCCTGGCGCGCTGCTTCTATCCCTTGAATCAGGAGGTGGCGTAATGAGCGTCGTACTGACCGCCCGCGACCTTACCCGTCACTACGAAGTTTCCCGCGGCCTGTTCAAGGGCTCGGCGCTGGTGCGTGCGCTTAACGGGGTGTCCTTTGAACTGGAAGCCGGCAAGACTCTGGCTGTGGTCGGCGAGTCCGGCTGTGGCAAATCGACACTGGCGCGCGCGCTGACACTGATTGAAGAGCCTTCATCCGGCTCGCTCAAAATCGCCGGTCAGGAAGTTGCCGGGGCCAGCAAGGCCGAGCGCAAGCAGTTGCGCAAGGACGTGCAGATGGTCTTCCAGAGCCCTTATGCCTCGCTCAACCCAAGGCAGAAAGTCGGGGATCAGCTCGGCGAGCCGCTGCTGATCAACACCAATCTGTCGGCCGCCGAACGCCGCGAGAAAGTGCAGGCGATGATGGCCCAGGTCGGTTTGCGCCCTGAGCACTATCAGCGCTACCCGCACATGTTCTCCGGCGGTCAGCGTCAGCGTATCGCGCTGGCCAGGGCAATGATGCTGCAGCCCAAAGTGCTGGTAGCGGACGAGCCGACTTCAGCGCTGGACGTATCGATTCAGGCCCAGGTACTGAACCTGTTCATGGACCTGCAGCAGGAATTCAACACCGCCTATGTGTTCATCTCCCACAACCTGTCGGTGGTGCGTCATGTCGCCGATACGGTATTGGTGATGTACCTGGGCCGGCCTGCGGAAATGGGTCCCAAGGAAGAGATCTACAACCGTCCGCTGCACCCGTACACGCAGGCGCTGCTGTCGGCGACCCCGACCATCCACCCGGACCCGCTCAAGCCGAAGATCAAGATCGTCGGCGAGCTGCCCAATCCGCTCAACCCGCCAAGCGGCTGCGCCTTCCACAAGCGCTGCCCCTATGCGACCGAGCGTTGTGCCGCCGAAGTGCCGGAGCTGCGTCTGGTGGATAACCGCCAGGTGGCGTGCCATTACGCCGAGCAATTCGTAGCGGCGTAGCTGGAAGCTACAAGCTACAAGCTACAAGCTACAAGCTACAAGCTACAAGCTACAAGCTACAAGACTATCGTGCCCACGCTCCAGCGTGGGCACGCAGTTCTGGACGCTCTGCGTCCGATCTTCGCTAGTCAATACACGTCCCGCCGATAACGCCCTTCCTCGATCAGTTCCCTGACTGCCTGCTCGCCCAGCACCTCGTTCAGCACCTGATCCACGCCCGCCGCCATACCCAGCAAGCTTCCACAGATGTAAATCGCTGCACCGTTGTCGAGCCATAGACGCAGTTCATCGGCCGCCTCGCGCAAGCGATCCTGCACGTAGATCTTTTCTGCCTGATCCCGGGAAAAAGCCAGGTCCAGACGCGTCAGATGGCCAGCCTGCAACCAGCTCTGCAGTTCAGCACCGCAATGGAAGTCATGCGCGCGGTTACGTTCGCCGAACAACAACCAGTTGCGCACTCGCCCTTGAGCGATACGCGTCTTGAGCAGGCTACGCAAACCGGCCAGCCCCGTGCCATTGCCCAGCAGGATCAATGGCAGCGGCTCGGCAGGCAGATGAAAGCTGCTGTTGCGGCGTAAACGCAGGCTGACGGCACCGCCCAGGGCACAGTGTTCGGTAAGCCATCCCGAGCCCAGCCCCAGGCTGCCGTCGGCATGCACTTCCTGGCGCACGATGAGCTGCAGACAGCCGTCCTCTGGAATCGAGGCAATCGAGTATTCGCGTAAGGAGACCGGCACCAGCGCATCGATCAACGCCTGCGCATGCAGCCCCACCAGATGCGCACGGTTCTGCGGTAGCTGGCGGCTTGCCAGCGCCTGCGCGAGCGGCTCCTGCAAACCATCCACGCTGACCAATGCATCCGGATCGACACCCAGCCCGGCGAGAAACGGCTCGATGACCCGCAGCGTGTGACGCGGCATCACCTCGACCAGATCCCCCGCCTGCCAGTGCGCCGAGGTAGGTGGCGTCAAGTCCAGCAGATAGACCTTCGAACCACTGCTGCCAGCGTTCAATAGCGCGCGCCGAGTCAGCGTCCAGTTCTCGAAAACCGGTGCCTGCCAGTGCGCTGCAGGCGCGCAACCGGTCACCTGCCCCAATTGCTGCTGCCAGTGTTGCAGGGCTGCAGGATCGGCGCTGTCGACTTCAACGGGCGGGAACAGGCTGCGTCCGCCCAGCTCGGTCAACCAGCCGTGCAAACGATGGGCAAAGCCGCAAAAATGCGGGTACTGCCGGTCGCCCAGCGCCAGAACGGCATAATCGAGCTGGTTCAGTGAAAGCGGACTACCCAGCAGCTTGCGCTCGAAACGTCGGGCACTGTCCGGCGCCTCCCCGTCACCAAAGGTACTGACAACGAACAGGGCATTACGGCTTCGGCATAGTTCTTCTTCGCTCAGATCGCCCAGCCGCTTCACGCGTACCGACAATCCCGAAGCCTGCAACTGGCCGGCGGTCTGCCAGGCCAATTGCTCGGCGAAACCGCTTTGACTGGCGAAACAGACGAGCCAGGACGCTTCATCGTCGTGATCACCACCCTGAACATCGCCGCGTGCACGCTCGATACCGCGCTTCTTGCGACGTCGATCCAGGTACAGCAACCAGCCAGTAATAAAGAACAGCGGCATCAGCAACGATGCGCCGGTCATGATGATTCGACCGACGAGCCCGAAGTAACTGCCGACGTGCAGCGCGTAATTGCTGGCCAGTAATTGCGCACCGAAACTGCGTTCGGCATAGCGTACGACCGAGCTGACCTGACCATTGGCCGGATCAAGGGTGATGGTGTTCAGCGCACGCGGGTGCGGAGAATCCTTGAGCAGGTAAAACACGGTGGCAGGCTGACCGCCTGCAGCAGGCAGGCGCAGGTTATAAGCCCGCAAGTCCGGCCCTGCGGTCTTCCGGATACTGTCCCAGACCGCCACGTAATCGACCACCAGCGGCAATCTTCCGGCAGCCTTGGCTGGGGCAGCGATGCCCTCCTCGAGCGGCGGATCCCCGATCAGTTTATTCAGGCCGTTGCTCACCCAGTCATATGACCAGGTGAGCCCCGTGATGGCGAACAACAGGTAGAACAACAAGCACCAGGTGCCGAAGATCGAATGCAGATCCCAGTTGAAACTGCGCCCCTTCTTCGCCCAGTCAACCGTCAGCCAGACCCGCCAGTTCCGCACTGCGCGAGGCCAGCGCAGGTACAGTCCGGACAGGCAAAAAAACACCAGAATCAGCGTACACGCCGCAGTGACCTGCTTGCCCGCCTCGCCCATGGCCAGATAACGGTGCAGCTTCAGGACAAAGTCGAAAAACCCTTCCCCCACCGCATTGCCTTTCAGCTCGCCGGTGTAGGGATCGAAATTGCGCTTGGGGCCTCGACGCTCGCCCGCTTTGGGCGTGAAGAAGACCTGAGCGACACGATTGCCGGTGGTTTCGACACGCAGAATAGCGACCGTCAGGCCGGTCGCAGCTTCCAGCCTGCGCACCAGTTCGACGGGCGGCAGCGTGGTACCGCGCGACTCGACCAACAGCACATTCGGATTCAGCGCATCGAGAATTTCGTCCTCGAACGAATACAGCGCACCGGTCAGCCCCATGAGGGTCAACACCAGACCTGCCGTGATCCCGAAGAACCAGTGCAGTTGAAACAGGACTTTCTTCAACGCCGACGCTCCCCCCTCTGCGGGCTGCGGCGCGCATTATGCTCCAACCGCGACACATTCTCATCTTTAAATCGAGGCAACGCGGGTTTCCCTGTCCAGTCGCGCCGCTGACGAGTAAAAACATCCTTATAAAGAACATTAAATCTACCCCTATACCACCTCCATTTAAAAAGGCAGTTGCCCACGACAGCTGACTGCAAATAGTCAGGTGTCTTACATCTTTAAACCATGTTTCTGCTTTGACGCCCTCCGCCCTGAAACTCTAATCTTTTTCAGCACGAGAACATTAACTCGTGGAGGGGATCAATTTCTGTTCTCCCAGTGGAAATAAGGACATATCCATGCACCCAATGTTTTATGACGTCGTGAAGGCAGAACCTTTATCCGGTGACCTCAAGGCGGATGAGGCGATAAAAACGGCCGAACTGTTCGGTACGATGTCGTCTGCCACTAACAAGCAGGTCACCCGTGCACCTGGTCTGATTCTGACCAAAGAGCAGATTATCAACCTCAAGAAATATGAATTGGCGGGCCTCGCTCTGCCCATTGAACTGGACGATGTCATTGTTTATCTCGGCTATTCAAAAGGTGCCGGTGTCGGGCTTGAACCTGAAGACTTTCTGAAAAGTTTCAACCTTATCCACCGGCATGCACGTCGCTGGAGTCCTCTGCGCACCGACCTTCTGGGCATAGGCAGCAAACTGAAAGTCTTCGCAGGCAAGATGCTCGTGTACGGCCAAAGCATGGAGGAGATCAACGACGACATCCGGACCGGGAAAATCGTTGACCATTATCAGATCAAGACACTGGAGGATGTTAAACGCTTGACCCTTGAACTGGGCAAGGACTTCCCGGGCATCGCGCTGGATGAAAACGATAAGGAGATCACCAAGGAAATAGGCTACCACCTCACCGATATACTGGACCTGATCACCGCCAATCTGGCCGATGCCCAAACCATCAAGAAGGAGCTGGATCAGTTCGGCCTGGACCTGTCGCTGCATGTCGGGCCCGAGATACAACGCAAGATGGTTGCCATCGACAACAGCTCACTGCCAGCCGACGTGGCGAAGCTGACCCTGGATATCGAGCAGCGCGCAAAGGACATCGATGAAAAGAACAAGGAATACAAGGCGACGGTACAACAATCGTTGAATTCGGTCAGTAGCTTGAACATTGCGGGTCTGGCACTGGGCATTTACTTTGGCGTCGAGGCTGAGAATGCCAGGTACGCACGCAATGAATTAATCGCACAACAAGCCGCCGACATAGACACCTTGCAAGACAAGAACAATATTCTGGGCTCATTGAGCAGGGTAAAGTTTAATTTGCAGAACCTGGCGACGATTGTGGTCGATGCCGACGTGGCCACTAAAAACCTGATTACCGTATGGAACAAGCTTTTTCTGTTCATTGAGGCGTCTGTGGGATCGGCGTCCGAGATAAACGACGCCTTGTCCTTAAGGCAATTTATGAATCACTTCAGACAAGTCGTTCAACCCTGGAAGACCATCGAAGATGACTCGGACGCCTTGCTTAATGTGTTCAAGGAAGCCGATGAAGAATATAAACGGATTTATGGATAACTCGACAATGAAAAATACGCTCACGCTCAATGACACCGCCTTCTCGGCTCAAGCACCTGACCGCGCCGCCATGACTCGCAGCCTGCAACTCATGCGTAACAATCTGGTAAAGGCAGACCTGCTGTTTGCCAAGACCCAGTACCTGCCCAACCTTTATGAAAAGCTCACGCGCCTGAACATCCTGGCCGTCACTGAACAGCAGCGCCTCGGAGAACACGCTGAACGGCTGATCATTGATATCGAGTCGAAGACCACCCTGCTGAGGCAGTACGCTCAACCCTCCGCTATTCCCATAGATGCCGAGGATCTGGAAGATATTGACGCTCAGTGTCAGCGCCTTGTGAACAATGTCACTGCAACGGCCGATCAACTGGCCAATGCTGTGAGTGGACTGACGCAAGGTATCGATCGACAGCAGACCGCTGAGTTTGTACAGAGTCTGGAAGGTGACATGGCAAAAGTCGGCATCGAACTCGATGTTTCACACACCCGCCTGGCGAAGTTGAAAGACGAGCGTCAAGTGCTGAGCAGCGCTATCGACGCCCTGGAAAGCAAGGGGCTGGCGAGTATTGCCAAGGACACCTTGATCACTGCGGAGAAGGTGCTCGGCCTGGGAATGCAGCCCCCGCAACTCGCCGTGATCATGCTGGCGCTCGAGCAAATGAAGGCGACCCTGGAAAAGGGTGCAGCGGGAATCAACCTCATCGCGATGATCAAACGCCGTGATGGTTTTCGCGAGCGCATCAATGCCCTGTCCCAGCAATTGGCAAGCCTGGACAAGGACAAAATGGGGTTCGCACAGCGCATTGAACTGCTTGAATGCTTCAACGCTTTTGACGAGCAACGGGCCGCTTATGTCGAGCAATACCAGAAAATCAAAAACGCGCTGGACAGCTTTCTGGACGTCAACACCACGGGTACATCCGATGACAGCCAACGCAGCATGCGCCTGATCGAGTCGGGCCGACAGTTGATCGGCTACTTGAGCCGCATTCGCTGATAGCAGCGTAGCTCGGGTTGCAAGGGGAATGGCCTGTACGCCCGTTGCAACCCGCGTTTATACACCTGCCGTTCGACAGCAGCCAAAAAGTCATCAACTCTCGAGGGGCCAGCATGACAGAACAACTCTTGTACCAAAGCGACTTCAAGGACCTCACCACTTACCTGCAGGTCTTGCAGAGGCTTCCGGAATTGACCCGCTCTTTCAAGGTCCATCTTGATCAGGTGCCGCTGGCCGGACGCAGCGCCGACCCCATTCCCGAACTACGCAATGTGCTTGACAGGGCCTACAAGGACTTATCTGTCTGGTCAACGCTTATGCCCAAGTTGATGGCGATGCACAGACGACTTGACGCCCTGACGGCAGAACTCACGCAGTTTTCCGGAAATGCAACGCAGCACCAGAAGCTGGCCGTGCAACTGAGGGGCTCCGCAGGCGATCGGCTGATAGCGTTCGAGAACGAGTTCGATAACGAGGAACAGACCGTACAGAAACTGACCCAGGGTATCTGCACCATTCTGCCGCGACTTATTGACTTCCTGAACGACGCTATCTCTCGCTATAGCCGCAAGTTCGGACTGAAGCCGGGCAACCCTCTCCGGGAAAATCTGGCAAACGCCCTGCCGCTGTCATTCGGTGCACCGGATGCGATCGACGCGCAAGAACGACTGTTTCGTGCACAAGGTTATGCGTACCGAGCGTCAGGGTGGTACACCCGCGCTTACACGGCCGCCAGTAATCTGGGTGCCTACCTGTCGCGAATGTGGGAACTGCTCTGGGCCTGTGTGGGCAGCATTATCGGCGTACGTAAAGCCGACACACCTTCGCGTGACCGCCTGGCATCAGGGCTGCTACTGGTCAACGTGCGGGAAATCCAGCGTCTTTCCAAAGGGTTCGACACTGGGCAGGAGCTGACTGCCTGACCCCGGATGAAACGCAAAAAAAACCCGCGATCACTCGCGGGTTTTTATATCAGGACAGCGCTTACAGGTAGAACGACTTCAGCGGCGGGAAGCCATTGAATTCCACTGCGCTGTAACTGGTGGTGTAGGCACCGGTGGACAACCAGTACATGCGGTCACCGATGGCCAGGTTGAGGGGCAGACCGTACTTGTAGTTTTCGTACATGATGTCGGCGCTGTCGCAGGTAGGACCGGCGATGACCACTTCTTCCATTTCGCCTTTCTTTTCGGTCCAGATCGGAAACTTGATGGCTTCGTCCATGGTTTCGATCAGGCCGGAGAACTTGCCCACATCGGTGTATACCCAACGCTCGACCGCGGTACGCGACTTGCGGGCAACCAGTACCACTTCGCTGACCAGAATACCGGCGTTGGAGATCAACGAACGGCCTGGCTCGAGAATGATTTCCGGCAGGTCATCACCGAAGTCTTCCTTCAGGAAGCGAATGATCTCTTCAGCGTAGGTTTCCAGGCTGTTGGTGCGGGTGATGTAGTTGGCCGGGAAGCCGCCACCCATGTTGATCAGCTTGAGAACGATGCCGTCTTCTTCTTTCAGACGCTCGAAGATCACTTTGACCTTGGCGATGGCAGCATCCCAGACGCTGATGTCGCGCTGCTGCGAGCCGACGTGGAACGAGATGCCGTAAGGCACCAGACCCAGATCGCGGGCAAGAATCAGCAGGTCCATGGCCATGTCGGTCTGGCAGCCGAATTTGCGCGACAGAGGCCAGTCGGCGGTGGTCGACCCTTCGGTCAGGATGCGCACATAGACTTTCGCGCCCGGTGCAGCCTTGGCAATGTTGCGCAGGTCGGCTTCGGAGTCGGTGGCGAACAGACGCACGCCCTTCTCGTAGAAGTAACGAATGTCCTTGGATTTCTTGATGGTGTTGCCGTAGCTCATGCGCTCCGGACCAACGCCGCAGCTCAGGACCTTGTCCAGCTCGTAGATCGAGGCGATGTCGAAGCTCGAACCCTTTTCCTTGAGCAGATTGATGACTTCAACGGCAGGGTTGGCCTTGACCGCGTAGTAAACCTTGGCGAATTCGAAGCCCGCACGCAGGTCGTCATATGCCTTGCTGATGATGTCAGTATCAATGACCACGAACGGGGTTTCTTGCTTGTCAGCGAACGCCTTCATTTTCTTGAAGGTTTCGGCTGAGTAGTAGTCTTCGACATTGATCGGCATGCTGCTGGAACTCCTATTGGCAAACGGTATTGGTCAATGGGTACAAATGAACGCCCTCCGTATCCCCACTTTGGTTCGCCTACTTCCCAAGGCATGTCGCCGAAAGCAAAAAGGCCCTGAAGGGCTGCCTTCCTGGCCTTGCTGTCTCGTCGTCAGTACTTGAGCCGGATGGATCGTTTCCAGCATGGACGTTCGGCGCGAACTTTAGGACCTGAGGGGCCGGATATCAACAAAAAATGTCGCGTTTTTGCACAGGGCTCTCGAGTTGCCTTCCCAAGGACCTGTTTAACCGACCTGCATGACAGGCAGATGTTCCCTTGGGCCTGGAACGACGATGAAGCAAAGGGCTGCCCCGCCTGTCAGTTCTGACAGTGGACGGATTGGCTGTCCGCGCGCCCAATAACCCCCAAGCCACCTCATCTGGAAACGATCATGGACGATAGACACGATAAAACCGCAGGCTCGGAGCCTTCCAGCCTCACGCCACGTCAAACAAGTTTTACCGTCACAGGGAGGACTTCTGCCTACCTGAACAAGATTCGGCAGATGCGCCCCAGAGGGCACAGTGACTATCAGCCGACCAGCGTCTATGTCACGAAAGGCGAGCGCCTGGAACTCAGCTACTATGAAGAATCGACAGAAAAGATTTCGGCCGTTATCGGCGTTCCCGAACTTAATACACCCATCGTTATTGATCTGAATTTCGGTTTTAACGCCATCGATGTGCCTGAGTCCGGCCTGTTGAGCTTTATCTATCAAGAAGCGGGCAAGTCTGTCCTTATGATGATAAAGGGCTCCTACAGCCATGTACCTTCGTTCATCTTGAACGAGACGACCCATGCGCAGTGGCAGTCTGAGCTGGATCAACTGACCAGTGCACCGGTCGTGATGCTTACCAGCGAGCGAGCCATTATCGTCGTCCGCTACGAAAGCGCCCGGCTCTACATCACTGACCCCGAAAAGCTGATGGCCTACTACGATGACGTTATTCGCGCTCAGGACGGCATCTCCGGGGTGATCGAATACGGAGATAATGAATGGTCCATTGATCCTAACAAGCATCTGTATATAGAGGCCGACCGGCTTTATATGTTTGCTTCGGATGGTCATATGGGATTCAACGGCGCGACTCCGCTTGCCAGCCTGCTTTCAACTAATCCTGCCACTGGTTGGGGACCGTGGCATGAAAGCGGCCATCAGCGGCAGATGGACCCCATGACATGGGGAAGGGGGTCGGGAATGACTGAAGTAACGACCAACCTGTACAGCATGGCGACCCAGGAATTCCTGTTAGGGCGTGCGACCGGGGCGGATGACGGCTACCCCGTCATGAAAGCATATCGGGCCCTTAAGGTAAGGGACTACGACAAGATTCAGAATGTCGGACATAAAATGTTAATGATCTGGCAACTGCGCCTTACGTTTGGTAACTCGTTCTACCCTCAGTTGCATCAACGCTACCGACTCATGAAAAACCCGCCGGCACTGAACAGCGACAAAACGCAACGTTTTATCGTGGAAACCTCACTGATTAGCGGACGAGACCTGTCAGAATTTTTTGACCGCTGGGGAATGTATCCAACACCAGAGACGCTGCGGCAAACCTCAGACTTGCGAGCGCTTGAAGAGCCTATCTGGGACACTGATGATAAAAAGACGTATCCGCTATTACCGCCTGTTGGGACGTACTTTCCTGAGCTGGCCCATATCCTGTCGGACCTACGGGCGGATTTCAACCAGACCACCCGCTTCTCTATCAATGAGAAATGGTTCGGGAAATTCCGCTACAACATGACCAGAAACGGACTGGTTATGGCAACGGTCAATCATGCAGTCTGTATAAATTGCAGAGTCGTCTTTGACGGCGACCGTTGCTACATCGACACCCCCATTCAGATTTTGCCGGGTGAGAAATGGGTTGTAAACGTCGTCACTAACGACCTCAGCTCAGTGGAGTACGAGGCCGCCAGCACTCAATCCTACCCTTTGCTCTTGGTCACGATAAAAAATCTGTTTACCGATGACCGTTGTGCCGAACTCAGGCCGGGGCTTACGCAGTTCGCTTTGGATGCGTATTTCTCTGAAGTCAACAGCCTTCAAACGAACGAAATCCATACTCGCTTGCTGCGTCGGGCACAGCGCATTTATTTACAGAAAATGATTGGCAGCGTCCAGATTAGCGCAGGCACTGTCAGTGTCACGTTTGCCACCGCAGGCTTCAAGAACTACACCTATGTGCTCCAAGGCACTTCGTTCGTCTACGCGACGCTTGATAAGGGCAACCCCAGCCAGTCGGTTTTACTCGATAACACCTGGGTCAAGTATGCAGGTGTAGACCCCCATGACATATATTCCATCACCGTCAGTATGGATCACTCAAACACACCCTATGTGCTTTTTTCAGGCACGTTGGCGGAAGGCAGAATAGCACTGCCGATAAGAGCGCTTTTCACGGACTACACGATGACCCGGTTAACGCCTCTGGCCGACCAGGAAACCGTTAACGCACTGTACCAGACAGTCAATGGCGATCCGATAATCAGTTTGGCCAATCGGGCGGATTACCGAGCCTTCCTGGGTGCTGCGCAGCGCTTGCTGCTGGCGCCCAGTATCGCCCGTGTGGTGCGCACAACGAACAGCCTGTCGGTTCATTTTGCGGGGGAGGCGTTTAAGAAACTTGACTATAAGCTGTATGTAAACGGTGCTTACGTGTCCGAGATTACTCAGGGTTACGCCTATTATTCCAGCGTGAACAATGGCGTGTGGACGAGTTCCGGAAAATCTGACAGTGATGACCTGTGCCAGGTCATGTGCGAATACGACGGTATGGCCTACACCCTGTACGAAAGCAGTACCCCACACGGACGTAGTGAAACCGGGCCTCAAGACCCGAACGTCACTCATTGCGAGTTGGGCGGGCTGTAGCTGCCTCTATTGCCGCCAGTCACAACGACTGGCGGCAACACGGCAAATCAGAAAGCCACTTGCTCCGCAGGCGAAACAATACGGGTCTTCATGTCGCGCGAACGGCCCGACTTCGAAAAGACCGCATGTCCCCTCTGACCTCATCACCCACAAAAAAGATCGACGAAAAAAGCCCTGACTCAACTCGGGCAGGGCTTAAAGTATAACGTCCAGACGTAAAACAGCCTATCGAACGTCGTCATTCTGCATCGATGACGCTGCCACACTAACCCAGGTCGTTCTCATAATCCTTCAGGAACTCTTCCCAGCTTATTTCGTCATTGCCATCCGAATTTATCTTGGCAAGCAAGACGTCAAAATCTTCCGGAGTCAGATACTTTTCCATCGTTAAACGAAACTCTGCGACGGTTACTTTTTTATCGCCATTCGTATCGTAGCGGTAGAAGTCTTCGCGCACTCGCGCCAACTGCTTATCCGTAAGCGTGGCCATCACTCACTCCCTCACTTGAATAAAACAGCACGTAAAGCCACGAAAGTAAACGGTGCTGCGTGAAGCCACGTTAGACTCGCGACCCTCGCAACGCTACTGACAGATCTGAGAGTTGACTTACATTGTGAGGTGTGAAAGGGCAAACGCTATCTGATCAGCTTAGCCCAGGCCTTTGCAGCACCGGGCTATGCTTTTTTACATCAAGCCTGCGCGTCTGCCGCCGCTTCCGCTGGCGAGACGATACTGGTCTTCATGCCACGCGAACGGCCCGAGCTCAGATACGCCGCAATGGACTCTTGCGTCACTTCACCCAGGAACACGTTCTCGGCGTCCAGCACCGGCAGCCAGGCGCGGTTGAACTCGTACATGCGCGACAGCAGGATGCGCAAGTGCTCGTCGTAAGCGGCAGTGGCGTTGAATTCACGCAGGAACTGCGCGCACGTGCCCTGCTGGCGATGCAGGTCACGACGACGCACATAGCCCATCGCCTTGTTCTCGCTGTCGGTGACAACGATATAGCGACGGTCGTTTTCGTCCATCACTTCCAGAGCGTCGGCAACCGGGGTTTCCGGGCTGACCGACGGCGCGTTGTCGGCGGCGTCTTCGGCCTTGACCAGCAGCAGGCGCTTGAGGGTGCTGTCCTGACCGACGAAGCTGCTGACGAAGTCGTCAGCCGGATGCGCGAGCAGGGTGTCCGGGTGATCGATCTGCAGCAGTTTGCCGCCACGGAAAATCGCGATCTTGTCACCCAGTTTGATGGCTTCGTCAATGTCGTGGCTGACCATGATCACGGTCTTGTTCAGCGCGCGCTGCATCTCGAAGAACTCGTTCTGGATCATCTCGCGGTTGATCGGGTCGACCGCGCCGAACGGTTCATCCATCAACAGCAAGGGAGCGTCGGCGGCCAGCGCACGGATCACGCCGATGCGCTGCTGCTGACCACCGGACAGTTCACGCGGGTAGCGATGCAGGTACTGCTTGGGCTCCAGCTTGATCATGCTCATCAGCTCACGAGCACGATCATGGCAACGCTGCTTGTCCCAGCCGAGCAGCTTGGGCACGACCACGATGTTTTCTTCGATGGTCATGTTCGGGAACAGACCGATCTGCTGAATCACGTAGCCGATGTTGCGACGCAGGGTCACTTCGTCCAGGCCCGTGGTGTCTTCGCCATTGATCAGCACTTTGCCGGAGGTCGGCATGATCAGGCGGTTGATCATTTTCAGCGTGGTGCTCTTGCCGCAGCCCGACGGGCCGAGGAAGACGCAGATTTCGCCTTCGTTGACCGTGAGGCTGACCGAATCGACAGCCTTCACTTCTTTGCCGTTGCTCTGGAAAGTCTTGGAGAGGTTCTGGAGTTCGATCATTTCAGTAATCCTTTTGGAGTCAGCGTGCGTTGCAGCCATTGCAGGAGCAGGTCGGCGATGATGGCCAGAATGCTGACCAGGACCGCGCCGACGATCAGCATCGACATATCGCTGCGGCTGATTGAAGCGAGAATGAGTACACCCAGGCCACCGGCGCCGATGGTCGCGGCGATGGTCATGACACCGATATTCATCACCACGGCAGTGCGCACACCGGCGAGGATCACAGGCACGGCGATGGGCAGTTCGACCATGCGCAGACGCTGGCCGAAGGTCATGCCGATGCCTTTGGCGGCTTCGCGAATACCCGGTTCTACCCCGGTCAGCGCCAGATAGGTGTTACGCATGATCGGCAGCAGCGAGTAGAGGAACACCGCGGTAATCGCCGGCATCGGGCCAAGGCCCTGGCCGAATTTGGAATAGAACGGCAGCAGCAGGCCGAACAGGGCAATCGACGGCACGGTCAGCAGCACCGTGGCGCTGGCCTGCAAGGGGCCCGCCAGCGCTGGAAAACGCGTCATCAACACGCCCAGCGGCACACCGACGACAATCGCCAGGGTCACGGCGATGCCGACCAGCGTGATGTGCTGCCAGGTCAGTTGCAGGACCTGTGCCCAGTCCAGATGGGAGAAGGCGCTCAAGAAACTCATATCGTCTCCTTCCTTAGTTCAATGGATGCTGGCGCAGAAAATCTGCGGCAACAACGGATGGGCTTTCATGGCCGACGTCGACGCGAGCGTTGAGGTCGATCATGGTCTGGTTGTCCAGCAGGTCAGCCAGCGGCTTGAGCAGCGTGGCGATGTCCGGATGCTTATCCAGATATTCCTGACGGATCACCGGCGCCGCGGTGTAGTCCGGGAAGTAGTGCTTGTCGTCTTCCAGCACTTTCAGTTTGAAAGCATTCAGACGACCGTCGGTGGTGTACACCAGACCGGCAAAAACCTGACCGTTGCGCAACGCGGTGTAGACCAGCCCGGCGTCCATCTGCCGGGTGTTTTCACGACCGAGATTCATGTCGTAGTGCTTGACCATGCCGATCAGCCCGTCGGAACGGTTGGCAAACTCGGTGTCCAGCGCTACGACATGACCCTCTTTGGCTTCGTCCTTGAGCACTTTGGTCAGGTCGGTCATGGTGTTGACCTGCGGGTACTTGTCAGCCACTTTTTGCGGCAGTGCCAGCGCGTAGGTGTTGTTGAACTTCGACGGAGAAAGCCAGACCAGGCCTTTCTTCGCATCCACTTCTTTCACCCGCGCATAGGTCTGGGCGCTGTCGAGTTTTTCATCGATATGGTTGTAGGCCACCAGCGACACACCGGTGTATTCCCACAGCAGATCCAGCTGACCGCTTTCCTGAGCGCTGCGCGCCAGGTTGCTGCCAAGACCGCCGGTAATCTGCACGTCGTAGTTCTTGGTCCGCAGGTATTGCGCAGTCAGTTCGGCAAGCATGGTCTGTTCGGTGAACACCCGTGCGCCGACACGTAACAGCGGCTTTTCCGCAGCCTGGGCCAATGCCGGAAACAGCAAGGCAAAGCCTAAAAACAAGCATATTCTTTTCATGAGGATTCCTTCGCTCAGCGAGCCAGTCCGCGTTCCAGCCAAAGACGACTGGCCAGTGTCACCAGACCATCGAGCAGCAGCGCCAGCAGAGCGGTACACGCCGCACCCAGCACCAGTTGCGGCTGGTTGTTCAAGGCAATGCCCGGGAAAATCAGGCTGCCAAGGCTGTTGGCACCGATGAGAAACGCCAGCGGCGCGGTCCCGACATTGATCGCCAGCGCGACACGCACACCGCCGATAATGATCGGTACGGCATTGGGCAACTCGACACGCCACAGCACCTGGCGCGGGGTCATGCCGATACCGACGGCAGCTTCCTTGAGTGAACCCTGGACGTTTTTCAGGCCCTCGTAGGTGTTACGCACGATAGGCAACAGAGAGGCGAGGAACAGCGCGAAGATCGCCGGCCCGCTGCCGATCCCGAGAATCCCGAGGGCAATGGCCAGAACGGCGAGAGGAGGAACGGTGTTGCCAATGTTGAATATCTGCATGAAGCGTTCGGCGCGGCCAACCATGCTTGGTCGGCTGAGGGCAATGCCTGCAGGGATGCCGACCACCAGGGCCGCCAACATCGAAACCAGAACCAGAATCAGGTGAGCCTGAAGGTAGAACAGCAGGTCATCCTGGTATTGCTTGATAGTACTGATGCCGATCCAGTGGATCAGCAGGGCCAGGAGTGCGATCGTAACCGCACCTCCCAATAGCCCCTTGCCATAGCGATTTGCCACAGGCGGACTCCTTATTTCAGTCGGCGAACGCGTTGACCTGGACGTCCGGAAAGGACGCCGGCAATAACGTTCGCGAAGAGCAGCGGGTGGGTCGCCGGTAAGGGTTTAACCTCGGCGAAAACACAAGCCATAAGCGCAGCTTCGTCAAACCAACATGCTGATGAATCAGCCCCTTGCGTTGGCTTCGTTGCGAGCCTTGACGGGGGAGTGGACGTCTCCACGACCTGAAAGGTTCCCACACGAGACATTATCTGGCCATCGTTTATTGTCTGAACGGTTCGGTTATTGCCGCGAGTTGAGCTATAATCTGCGCCCTTTTTCAATCCCATCCCAGGCGATTTCCCATGACCCAACAGGCCGCCGAAGTCGCGAAACGCCGCACTTTCGCCATTATTTCCCACCCGGATGCGGGTAAAACCACCATCACGGAAAAACTCCTGCTGATGGGCAAGGCCATTTCCGTCGCCGGTACGGTCAAGTCGCGTAAATCCGACCGTCACGCCACCTCCGACTGGATGGAAATGGAGAAACAGCGTGGTATCTCCATTACCACGTCCGTGATGCAGTTTCCGTATCGCGACCACATGATCAACCTGCTCGACACCCCGGGCCACGAAGACTTCTCCGAAGACACCTACCGCACCCTGACGGCGGTCGACTCGGCCTTGATGGTCCTCGACGGCGGTAAAGGCGTCGAGCCACGCACCATCGCGCTGATGGATGTCTGCCGTCTGCGCGACACGCCTATCGTCAGCTTCATCAACAAGCTCGACCGCGATATCCGCGACCCGATCGAGCTGCTCGATGAAATCGAAGCGGTCCTCAAGATCAAGGCGGCGCCGATCACCTGGCCGATCGGTTGCTACCGGGACTTCAAGGGTGTCTATCACCTGGCCGACGACTACATCATTGTCTACACCGCAGGCCACGGCCACGAGCGTACCGAAACCAAAATCATCGAGAAGCTCGATTCTGACGAAGCCCGCGCCCACCTGGGCGATGAATACGAGCGCTTCGTCGAGCAACTGGAGCTGGTACAGGGCGCCTGCCACGAATTCAACCAGCAGGAATTTATCGACGGTCAGCTGACCCCGGTGTTCTTCGGTACCGCGCTGGGCAACTTTGGTGTCGATCATGTACTCGATGCCGTGGTGAACTGGGCGCCCAAGCCGTTGGCACGTGTGGCCAACGAACGCACCGTCGAGCCGGCGGAGGAGAAATTCAGCGGTTTCGTGTTCAAGATCCAGGCGAACATGGACCCCAAGCACCGCGACCGCATCGCCTTCATGCGTATCTGCTCGGGCCGTTACGACAAGGGCATGAAAATGCGCCATGTGCGCCTGGGCAAGGACGTACGGATCGGCGACGCGCTGACGTTCTTCTCGTCGGAGCGCGAGCAGCTGGAAGAAGCCTACGCCGGCGACATCATCGGCTTGCACAACCACGGCACCATCCAGATCGGCGATACCTTTACCGAAGGCGAAGCGCTGGGCTTCACCGGTATTCCGCACTTCGCCCCGGAGCTGTTTCGTCGCGTCCGCCTGAAGGACCCGCTCAAATCCAAGCAACTGCGTCAGGGTCTGCAACAGCTGGCCGAAGAAGGCGCCACACAGGTGTTCTTCCCGCAGCGTAGCAACGACATCATCCTCGGCGCCGTCGGTGTGCTGCAGTTCGATGTGGTCGCCAGCCGCCTCAAGGAAGAATACAAGGTCGAATGCGCCTACGAGCCTATCACTGTGTGGTCAGCGCGCTGGATCGACTGCGACGACAAGAAGAAGCTCGAAGAGTTTGAGAACAAGGCGGTGGAAAACCTGGCAGTGGACGGCGGTGGTCACCTGACCTACCTCGCCCCTACCCGCGTGAACCTGGCGCTGATGGAAGAACGCTGGCCCGACGTGAAATTCCGCGCCACCCGCGAGCACCACTGACCGGCCGATGGCGTCGCTGGGTGACGCGGAGCGTCACGAACGGCATTCCCACGCGGGAGCGTGAGGAACGATAGGTCTGTAACTATCGTGCCGATGCTCCGCGTCGAGCGTGAGGAATGATAAGCGTCCGAGAGAACATCTATCGTGCCGACGCTCCGCGTCGAGCGTGAGGAATGATAAGCGTCCGAGAGAACACCTATCGTGCCGACGCTCCGCGTCGGCATGCAGTTCTGGACGCTCTGCGTCCTGCCCCGAACTTGCGGCGCGGCGCAGATCTGTGACGCAGAGCGTCACAAACGGCATTCCCACGCTGGAGCGTGAGGAACGATGGGTGTCTGAGAGAACACCTATCGTGCCGACGCTCCGCGTCGGCATGCAGTTCTGGACGCTCTGCGTCCTGCCCAGAACTTGCGGCGCGGCGCAGATCTGTGACGCGGAGCGTCACCCACGGCATTCCCACGCTGGACCGTAAGGAACGGTGGGCGTGTCCGAAAGTACGCTCCGTATCCTCTTCTGGCTGGCATTCGCTGATCTGGATCAACCATTCAGCGCAAAATGAGAATTAATCTCAATAGAGCCTTGCTATTATCCCGATAAGAATTATTCTCATCTGACTTGCACAGGAGATGAGACATGACCTATTTGATCGATGCATGGCTGGACAGACCCCACCCTTACCTGAGAATTCTCCATCGCGAGACAGGGGAAGTGTGTGCCGTACTGGAAGAGGAAGCGCTGGAGGAGTTACGCGATCAGGGCGATCTGGATGTGTGCAGCTTGAGTTCCAGCGAGCCATTGGTGCTCAAGGAGCTGGTGAGAAACCTGTTTCTGTTCTGCTACGCGCGGGCGTTGCGCCCCATGGGTGAGTTGCACTGAGCATGAAGCATCAGCACAACTGCGTCGCTGAACGAATCGGCGCGATTCGCTCAGCGACCATCTGCATCGACCGCGTCGCTTACAGAACGTCCAGCAGTTCCACGTCAAACACCAGCACGCTGTGCGGTGCGATGCTGCCTACGCCCTGAGCGCCGTAAGCCAGTTCGCTCGGCACGTGCAGACGCCATTTGCTGCCGGCGTTCATCAGTTGCAGCGCCTCGGTCCAGCCGGCAATCACGCCGCTGACCGGAAATTCGGCCGGCTCGCCACGATCGTAGGAGCTGTCGAAGACGTTACCGTCGATCAACGTGCCGTGGTAGTGAACGCGTACCTGGTCTTCACGGGTTGGCTTGGCGCCAGTACCAGCGGTCACGACTTCGAATTGCAGACCCGAAGCCAGCGTGGTCACGCCTTCGCGCTTGGCGTTTTCAGCCAGGTAGGCCTTGCCGGCGCCCGCAGCCTGCTCAGCCTTGGCGGCTGCTTCAGCCTGCATGATTTCGCGGATGACCTTGAAGCTGGCGGACATTTCTTCCTGACCGACACGGCTTGGCTGACCGCCAAACGCATCGCGCAGGCCTGCCACGATGGCTTCCAGATCGACGCCCGGTGGCGGGTTGTCGCGCAACTGATCGCCCAACTGACGGCCAATGCCGTAGCTGACGCGGGTTTCGTCGGTGGACAGATTGACTTCGGACATGACACTGCTCCGCATGGGGGCATACAGTCAGTGAGCGGTTGAGGCCTGATGGCCATCACTTCGACACTCGCTGATACACCCCGGACAAAAGGCCGAGCAGCCTAGCACAACAGACCGGAAACGTCCTACAGCAGCGGTGGCTAACTTCTGACGATCAGGACCATGAAGAATGAAACGAGATCGGCAGGCGCATTTCGGAACGGTCATTGACCGGCATGCCGCACAGCTCATCATGGACCACGCAATGGACCAGGTAAAAAGGCACCACCGGTATGTCCTTGAGCAACTCCCGGGCATGCTCTACCGAGCGAAGGTGCAGCGTTTTACCCGCCGGGTCCTTGAGCATCACCGAAGTGCCATTCATGCGCACATCCAGCAGATAGATGCCGCCTTCGATGGAGATCAGGTTCAGCTCATCGACCCGCCCGGCCTGGGCGTGGTCGGTAAATTCCTGATAATTCATGATCGAACCTCCTGCGCAAATGCCTGATGCATCGGAACGGACGTTTTACAACACACAGCGCCGACATGCCAGAAACGATAACGCCCGCCCCTGTCATTTCGTGTCGCTTCAGTGCTTGGTGACCTTGTCCAGATAGCCCATCGCAAACGCCGATATCACGAACGTCATGTGGATAATCACGTACCACATCAGGTATTCGGGCTTGATGTTGGTGGCGTCCATGAACACCCGCAACAGGTGGATGGAAGAAATCGCGACAATCGATGCTGCAACTTTCATCTTCAGCGAAGACGAATCCATAGTGCCCAGCCAGTTGAGCTTTTCCTTGTCCTCGTCGATGTCCAACTGCGACACGAAGTTCTCGTAGCCGGAGATCATCACCATCACCAGCAAGCCACCGACCAGCGCCATGTCGATCAGCGACAACAACACCAGAATCAGGTCAGCTTCGGCCAGCGAGAAGATGTTGGGAATGACGTGAAAGATTTCCTGGAAAAACTTCAGACACAACGCCAACAGACCAAGGGAGAGGCCGAAATAGATCGGCGCCAGCAGCCAGCGCGATGCGTACATGGCATTTTCAAAAAAACGTTCCATTGATACTCGCAAGGTGTTTTAAAGGAGCGGGCGAGTATATCAGCGGTAATGCGCCGCTCTGAGCGTGCGACAAAATATCGCACAGCGGCAGTTAGCGCACTTGAGGAAACGGGTTAAGGGTTAAAGGCTAGAACAGCGACGAACTCTGACAGACAGTCCTGTCGCTATCGATACGGCGCAATTCAGCCTGAATGTGCAGCGTCCAGATAGGCACGTCATCGGCGCATTGATAACCATGCAACGACAGGCTTTCAATAACGCTGGTGAGCACCGTTTGCGCTGCGGGCAGGCCTTTGAAAGGCCCCTGGGACTTGATTGCGGAAGGCTGTTCTTCGGCCATACCGGCGGCGAAGAACACCATCCACTGTCCGTTGTCATGAGGAAGAGGCCGGATGACACACTCGATGCGGGTCATCAGCCCCATACATTCTCGGGTAAGGCAAAGGCTACGCGGCATGATGCGCTCCTGTTCAGCAACAGTATTCATCCGTCCCATGAAGCAGAATGCACGCCAATCTCTTTGGCCACTGCGATCACCTCAAGACTAGAAGAAAACCACCCGGCGAGAAACCATCTCTGATGAACGGAGCACCGGACGGTTTGGCACCGCCCGGTTCCTGCGCAGTCAGACCTTGAGTTCAGGCTGCAACTGCGCAGGCTCCTTTTCCAGCTCTTCCTTGAGGTCTTCGTCGCTGAGCATCTCTGCGATATCGCGCAGACGCTCCACGACACGCGCATTGACGCTGCCCTCAGGGAATTCGCCATGCTCGTCGGGCGCACCGGCAGGTTCGCCCACCAGCAGGCTCAGCGCCTCATCGGCCTGACGTACTGCGTAGATGTGGAATTGCCCGGCACGAACAGCCTGTACCACACGCTCATCCAGCATCAGCGTGGTGACGTTGGCGTGCGGAATGATCGCCCCCTGCTCACCGGTCAGCCCACGTGCTTCGCAGAGGCGGAAGAAGCCCTCGATCTTTTCATTGACCCCGCCCACCGCCTGAACTTCGCCAAACTGGTTGATCGAGCCGGTAATCGCGAAGCACTGCTTGAGTGGCGTGCGTGACAGCGCCGAGATCAGCGTGCAGACCTCGCCCAGCGACGCACTGTCGCCATCTACGTAACCGTAGGACTGCTCAAGGGCGATACTCGCGGAAATCGCCAGCGGGAATTCCTGGGCATAACGGCTGCCGAGGTAGCCGGTAAGGATCATCACGCCTTTGGAGTGGATCGGCTGGCCAAGGTTGACCTCGCGCTCGATGTCGACGATCCCGCTGCCGCCCGGGTAAACCGTGGCGGAAATCCGCGCGGGCACGCCGAAGGCCGAGTCACCAACCTCCAGAACCGTCAGGCCGTTGCACTTGCCGACTGCCGCGCCGTCAGTGTCGATCAGGATCACGCCAGCCATCATGTCATCGAGAATCCGCGCCGAAACGCGCCCGGTACGGGTGGCCTTGGCCTTGAGCGCACGCTCGATATGCCCGGCGTCGGTCTTGTCGTCGTTGGCCAGCTGGCGGATGAAATCGGCCTCGCTGACCAGCTGGAACAGGTCACCGATACGCGCCGACAAACGCCCCTGATGCTCGGCCAAGCGGGCGCTGTAAGTCGCCAGCCGTGCCACTGCGTCAGCGGTCAGAGGTGCCATGCCCTCCTCCGAGGTCCGGGTCTTGAGCAACTGAGCGAACTGCTCGAGCGTTTCATCGACCATCGGAATCTCTTCATCGAAGTCGACCAGCACCCGGAACATCTCCTGGAAGTCAGGATCGAGGTCTTGCAGGGTGTAGTACAGCGAACGCGAACCGATGATGATGATTTTTACGTTCCACGGAATCACTTGCGGCGTCAGGCTCACGGTGGCAACACGGCCGAGCTCGCCCAGCGGCGACTCCATCTTCAGCTTGCGCGATTGCAGGGTACGCTTGAGCGCATCCCAGACGAACGGCTCGCCGAGCATCTTCTCGGCTTCCAGGATCAGGAAACCGCCGTTGGCGCGATGCAGCGCGCCAGGGCGCAGTTGCCGGTAGGTGGTGTACAGCGCGCCCTGATCGGTGCTGTATTCGATGCGCCCGAATAGGTTGTCATAGGTCGGGTGTTGTTCGAAAACCACCGGCGCACCGCCATCACGGGTATTCCCGACCACCAGACTCGGGCTGTACTGCTCTTCCAGCAGCTTGCGCGCCTGGGCATCGGTCTTGGCATCATCGACCAACTGCTCGACCAGCGTCTTGAGCAGGTACACCTGCATGGCCTGCAGGTAGGCGCAGACCGCAGCGTTCTCGGCGTATTTTTCCGAGAGCGGTGCCAGCAAGGGTTGCAGGGTCAGGGTGATGGTTTCTTCATTCAACTGACGCAGCTGATTGTTGGACTCGCGCTTCCACTGCGGCAGGCTGGCCAGCTCTTCGTTGAGACGCTCCTCGAGCGCGGAGATATCTTCGTGAAAACGCTCGCGATCCGCTTCGGGCAGCTGCGAAAACTCGGCCTCGTCCAGCGCCTTGCCGTCGGCCATCGGCGTGAACGCGATGTTGGAGCTGTCGCGATACAGCGCGATGTCTTTCTCCAGCGACAGGCGCTCGATGACATCAAGAGCACGGTCGTAGCGCTGATTGAACGCACGGTCGATCGAGCTTTTCTTCTGCTGATACGAGGGGTGCTCGAAAACCGCCGGGAAGGTCACCAGCAGGTTGTCGATCAGACCGCCGATGTCGGCGGTGAACTCATGAGCAGTACCTGGTGGCAGCTCCAGCGCCTTGGGTTCGCGGGGCTCGTCGAAGTTGTTGACGTAGACCCAGTCCGACGGCGTCTGCATCCGCTTGCCTTCGGCCTTGAGGTAGCGTTTGACGAACGAAAAGCGCCCGGTGCCGGGCTCGCCCATGACAAACACGTTGTAACCGGGGCGCGGCATGGCAACGCCGAACTGCAGGGCCTCTACGGCTCTCTCCTGGCCAAGGACACCGCGAAAGGGTTCGAGCTCGTGGGTGGTCGCAAAGCTGAACTGCTCAGCGGAAAACGGACGGGTCAGCGCGTTGGGCGCCAGGCGTAGGTTGGCTGCGACAGAATCGGGCATCAGTAATCCTTACATCAGGCGGGGCAGATGTCGGCATTCTGGCGCTCGCTGTACACGACTTGCAAGGCAGGAAAGAGTCGAAAAGCATTTGCGTGTCTGCCGCCAGGAGCCGCGTCCTGAAAAAAGCCGTTTTCAGGTAATAATCTGTAATCACTCACGGAACCCTTGGAACGTGCCTAAACTCCAAACTGAACAGGTGGTTGCTGGCTGGCCATCTGTCTTGATGTAACGACTCAAGAAACTCGACCCTTGGCTGAACTAAAAAGAGAAAAAGCTATGAAACGGATTCTTCTTGGAACGCTCTTCGCCGCTGTATCGATCAACGCTATGGCTCAAGCACCAGGCGGCCCTGACTGCGGTTGGGGCAACATGCTGTTTGAAGGTCAACGCGGTACTCCAGCTCACTTCCTGGCTTCGACCACCAACGGTACTTCGGGTAACGCCACCTTCGGCATGACCTCCGGCACCAACGGCTGCTCCACCAACGGCGCACTGACCTATGGCGGTAAATCCTGGCTTGCCATGAACGGCATGATGGATGAACTCTCCAAGGACATGGCCATGGGTCAGGGCGAAGCACTGACGACCTACGCTGTGGTACTGGGCGTTGCACCGGAAGACCGCGAGCACTTCGCCGCCGTCACCCACGAGCACTTCTCGCAAATCTTCAGCAAGGCCGACGCCACTGCCGAAGACGTCCACACCAACACTGTGAATGTTCTGAAAAACGATCCGACTCTGGCCAAGTACGCTACCCAGGCTTAAAGTCGCTCGCCCGCCCTTTCTTCGCAAAGGGCGGGATCCCCTTTTCTGATTAGTTGCCCTCTATGCTCAAACGTCTTGTATCGCTGGCGCTGTTCGTCTGTGCCCCTTTATCTGCGGCACCTCATGCCAGCGCTGACCGTTTGCAGCAACTGGCCAATGAGCCGTTCTGGATTTCCCTGGGTCACTACGAGGCCGGCAAGCTCGGTGGCTGGCGCAGCTACGTCACAGACCCGAAATTCTTTCTCGCCGCCGACGGTGCGCATGACCCGAAGGCAGAGCTGAGCGCCACGCTGGAGGCGATTTACGCCCCCGTGACCAACGAGCAGACCCACGCCCAGTGCGTATACCCGGCACGTACCCGCTGGTTGCGCGACCAGTTGCACCTGACTGACCTGCCAACCCCGGACTGCAAGGAATTCAAAGCCTGGTACAAGGATGTGGCGCCGGACAGCACGGTGCTGATTTTCCCGGCCGCCTACCTCAACAGTCCCTCGTCGATGTTTGGCCATACGTTGCTGCGCATCGACCCGGCCAGCGCGAAAACCAACAACACCACACTCTTGAGCTATGCGATCAACTTCGGTGCCTACATCGAAGGCATGGACAACAGCATTCTGTACGCGTGGAAAGGTCTGGCAGGCGGCTACCCGGGGTTGTTTGCGCTGGTGCCGTATCAGGAAAAACTGTCGGAATACCGCAGCCTGGAAAACCGCGACCTGTGGGAATACCGGCTGAACCTGACTGCGGAAGAAACCGGGCGCATGGTCGAGCACGTCTGGGAGCTGAAACAGATCCGCTTCAGTTATTTCTTCTTCGACGAAAACTGCTCCTACCGGCTGCTGGAATTGCTGCAGGTCGCCCGCCCGGGCCTGAAGCTTACCGATCAGTTCGGCCTGACCGCGATCCCGACCGATACGGTCAAGGCGATCAAGGCCGCCGGGCTGGTGGAGAAGATAGATTATCGCCCGTCACGCGAACGCGAGTTGCTGAGCCGCGCCGAACCGCTCGATGCAGACGAGCAACAGTGGGTATTGAAGGTCAGCGCCGATCAGAAACAGCTGCACAACAGCGAGTACCTCGCGCAGCCCAAAGAACGCCGCGCGTTGATTCAGGACGCCGCCTACCGTCTGGAACGCTACCGCGCCAACGGTCTTGAGCGCGACACGCAGCGCTCGCAACGCAGCTTCGAGCTGTTGCAGGCGATCAATCAGAACCCGCCGCCACAACTGGACATCCCGCGCCCCGGCCTGCCGGAAGAAGGCCATGAATCACGTACCTGGCAGCTGGGAGCGGGCACCCGCGGTGACAAGGCGTTTGCCGAATATGGCCTGCGCATGGCCTACCACGACCTGAACGACAACGCCTATGGCTTCCCGCTGGGTGCGCAGATCGAGATCCTTCAGCTCAAGGTGCGCCAATATGAAGGCAACGACTGGCAGGTGCAGCAACTGGACCTGGCGACCATTCGCTCGCTGACTCCGCGTACCGAGCTGCTGAAACCCTGGTCATGGCAAGTTACCGGCGGCCTGGAGCGGGTTCTCGGCAAGCATGGCGACGAGAACCTCGTCAGCCATGTCAACGGTGGTGGCGGCGGCACCTGGAAACTGACCGACGACATGCTCGGCTTTGCACTGGGCACGGTGCGGGTCGAGCACAACAACGATTTCGCCGAATTCATCTCCCCCGCTGCGGGCTTTAACACTGGCCTGCTGTGGCGCAACCCGCTGGGCAACCTGAGCCTGGAAGCCAAGGGCGACTATTTCACCAATGGCGAAGTGCGCCGCAGCGTCAGCCTCAACCAGCAATGGGAGCTGTCCCGCAACCTCGGCCTGCGCCTGAGCGCCCAGCGCGAATTCAGCCAGATGAGCTCGCCGCAGAATGAAGTGATGCTTGAGGTGAAGTGGTATCACTACTGACCGGGTCGGTGGAAACGGCCGGCAGTGTGTCGCGCAAATAAAAGCACACTGCCATTACACGTTCCCTACATCGCTTTTACGAATAACTCACAAATTACCTTCTAGACTCCTCTCATAAGCAGAGGGAATCACCATGAAGCGGTATTGGCTGTTGTTGTCGCTGGCCATCGTGCTGGCGGGTTGTCAGTCCACCCGTGACCAGATGCTGGCCGAGGGTTATCCGCCGGGCTTTGCAGACGGCTATCAGGATGGTTGCAGCAGCGGCAGGGACGCAGCAGGCGCCACGACCGGCCAATTCCGCAAAAACGTACCCCGTTACTTGAAAGACAAGCTCTACGCCCAGGGCTGGACCGATGGCTTTCGTCAGTGCGAGACCTCGCAGGACAATCGCGACCGGCTTGATCCTGGCCAGGTCTTCAATGAGCGTGATCGCGCCTGGGAGCAGGAAAAGACCCGCAGTGCCGCCAAGGCCTATCGTCCGAACTGACCCGCAAAGCGTGGAAAATCGACGAAACCAATGATGTCCTGCTGTGGCCCAAAGCCTATTAGGGAGGACTTTTCATGAGCCGCGCATTCGTAAACGAAGACAACGCTGCCGCCGAGGCCGAGCAACCGGTAGAGCGGCTGGTCAGCACACAGATCAACTACGTCACTGCCGAAGGCCTGACCCTGTTGAAGAAACACGTCGGCAGCCTGCAGGCGCAGCACAGTATGCAAACTGCGTTGGGCGAAGCGGCGGACAAGCAACGACTGGCCGACCTGGAACGCGACCTGCGTTACTTCAACCAGCGCCTGCAAAGCGCGCAGGTCGTTGCACCGGCCGTGTCGACCGAAAAAGTGCAGATCGGCAGTTGGGTGACGTTCGCGGATGAACAGGACAACCGCCAGCGCGTGCATCTGGTCGGAGAGGATCAGGCCGATGCAGCCAACGGGCTGATCAATTGGGGGTCGCCACTGGGCCGCGCCCTGATCGGCGCGCAGAAAGGCGATGAAGTGTTGTGGCAGCGCCCGGCGGGCGATCAGTCGATTGAAGTGCTGCTGATCGAACCTGACGCGTGAGCCAGGCCAGCCAACGGCAGCGCCGCTCCTTGCAAGGAGCGGCGCGTGCCTGAACGCTGATCAGGCCAGCTTTTTGTGACGCACACGATGCGGCTGGGCAGCCGCTTCGCCCAGACGCTTCTTGCGATCGGCTTCATACTCGGTGTAGTTGCCTTCGAAGAAGATCGCTTGCGAATCGTCTTCGTACGCCAGGATGTGCGTGGCTACACGGTCAAGGAACCACCGATCGTGAGAGATCACAATGGCAGCGCCCGGGAAGTCCAGCAGCGCTTCCTCCAGTGAACGCAGGGTTTCCACGTCGAGGTCGTTGGACGGTTCGTCGAGCAGCAGCACGTTGCCGCCCTCTTTCAGGGTCAGCGCCAGGTGCAGACGACCCCGCTCACCACCGGACAGGTCCTTGACGAACTTCTGCTGATCGCCGCCCTTGAAGTTGAAGCGACCGACGTAGGTACGCGACGGAATCTCATAGTTACCGATACGGATCACATCGGAGCCGTCGGACACAGCCTGGAACACCGACTTGCTGCCGTCCAGGTCATCACGGCTCTGGTCCACACAGGCCAGCTGCACGGTTTCACCGACTTCGATGCTGCCCGAATCCGGCTGCTCCTTGCCCATCAGCATGCGGAACAATGTCGACTTACCGGCACCGTTACCGCCGATCACGCCAACGATGGCGCCTTTGGGCATGGAGAACGACAGGTTGTCGATCAGCACGCGGTCGCCATAGCCCTTGGTGACGTTCTTGAACTCGATAACCTTGTCGCCCAGACGCGGACCGGCAGGGATGTAAATCTCGTTGGTCTCGCTGCGCTTCTGGAATTCCTGCGACTGCATTTCTTCGAAGCGTTGCAGACGCGCCTTGGATTTGGACTGACGCGCCTTGGCACCCTTGCGGACCCATTCCAGCTCGTCTTTCATGGCTTTTTCGTGCGCGGTCTGCTGCTTGGATTCCTGCGCCAGACGGTCGGACTTGGCTTCAAGCCAGCCGGAATAGTTGCCCTCGTAAGGAATACCGGCGCCGCGGTCGAGTTCCAGAATCCAGCCAGCCACGTTGTCCAGGAAGTAACGGTCGTGCGTGATCGCAACCACAGTCCCGGGGAAGTCGTGGAGGAAATGCTCCAGCCAGGCGACCGAATCGGCATCCAGGTGGTTGGTCGGTTCGTCGAGGAGCAGCATGTCCGGTGCGGAGAGCAGCAGGCGGCACAGCGCGACACGGCGCTTTTCGCCACCGGAAAGGACCGAAACCTTCGCATCCCAGGCCGGCAGGCGCAGCGCGTCGGCGGCGACTTCCAGCTGACGCTCCAGGTTATGGCCATCGCTGGCCTGCAGGATGGATTCGAGCTTGGCCTGCTCGGCCGCCAGCTTGTCGAAATCAGCGTCCGGCTCGGCGTATTCGGCGTAGACCTGATCGAGACGCGCCTGGGCGTCCTTGATCACGCTGACCGCCTCTTCCACGACCTCACGGACCGTCTTGTTCGGATCAAGTTGTGGCTCCTGCGGCAGATAACCCACATTGAGCTCCGGCATCGGACGTGCTTCGCCATCGAACTCGGTGTCGACACCCGCCATAATTTTCAACAGCGTGGATTTACCCGAACCGTTGAGGCCCAGCACACCGATCTTGGCACCGGGGAAGAAAGACAGAGAGATGTTTTTCAGGATTTCACGCTTCGGCGGCACAACTTTGCTCAGCCGATGCATGGTGTAGACGTATTGAGCCATGAAATGAAAACCTAGCGTCTGTAATGAGGACCGATTTGGGTAACGAGCTTAAAGCTCCGGCCGGAAAAAAGCTTTTATTTGTCCTTGAGACTTGCCGCGGGACCGTTCCGAGCCTTGAATAAACTCAGTTGGAAACCTGTCGGGCAGTGCTGGCAAATATAAAGCCTGATCGATATTGCAAAAAGTGGAGTCACTCATGCAGGAGTCGGTGGAGACCACGCGTTGCGCAAAGCTACCCGAATGCTGCGTGCAGGGCAAACGATACGGCCCAACGGGACTGGCACTTTGCCACAACTAAAGGCATGCTAGCCGCCCTCTTTGGGCGACCCGCCTATTTTACATAAAGCATCACTGCTTCAGTCCAGCAGTCAGGAACAGCGATTTGCCCACTTCAACGCCTCTGTCGTCATCCAGTGTCGCTACAGACAGTGCGACCAGGCCTCTGCGTGGGTCAGTGAAAGGCATGCTGGCGGGCCTGGTTCTGGTGGTGCTTGCCCTGTTGCTCTGGCAACTGATCGAGCAGTTTCACCAGACTCAGGAGCGTCAGCGTCAGCGCAGTCTGGAGTACAGCGTGCAGCTGTCCGACCGGATGAGTCTGAACATGGCGCTCAAGGCGCAGATCGCCATGAACCTGCTGGACGAGGCGCTCTCCTCCGGGGAGCAGCTGGAGCAGCCGACGACGCTGGTGAACCTGCGCACTGCCCTGCCCGCGCTGCGCAGCGTCGCCCGCCTGAACCCGGCGGGTGAGATTGTCAGTGACAGCGCCGAGGCCTCGCGCGACGCTGAGTTTCTCGGACGGGCCATGAAACAGGCGCGAGGTCGCCCCTACTTCTATACCAACTCCGAAGACGGCAACCAGATTTATATACTGATTCGCCTGGGCAACGGCGTGAGCGGCGATTACTGGGCATTGCGCGTGGCGCCCGACGCTTTGAAGGAACTTGCCAGCCAGCCGGCTCAGGACTTTCAGTACCTGTGGCGTCTCGAACAGCGCAAGACGCAGCGGGTCATTCTCCATGAACCGGTGGCCGCCAACGACGCGGACAGTGGCCTGTCCGACACCATTCTGCTTCAGCCGCTGAGCAACAGTGACTGGCAACTGCGGGGGCTGTTCGACACCTACAAGGCCCGCAGCGAACTGCTTGCGCCGCTGATCGGCAAGTGCCTGATCGGCGTGCTGCTGTCGATCCTGCCGTTGATCGCGCTGATGAGCCTGCGCAGACGCCAGCGCCAGATGCTGCAAAGCCGACGCCGCTACCGGGATATCTTCGAGGGCGCGGGCGTCGCAATCTGTGTCATGGACATGTCCGGCCTGCAGGAACAACTGGAAGCACTCGAGGTCAGGAACGGCGAGGACTTCGAGCGTCTGCTCAAAAGCCAGCCCGCCTCCCTGAAACGCCTGTTGCAGCAATTGCGCATCAGCGAACTCAACGAAGTCGCTCTGAGCCTGCTGGACATCGAGCACCGCGAACAGGCATGGCAACCGTTGATCGAGGGTGAATCGCGCTCGCGTCCGGGGGTCGGCATTCCGATCATTCAGGCGGTTCTCGCCGGACAGCCGCGACTGGAACTGGAAATCTGCCTGACCCGTGCAGGCGGTCAGGATCAGCACCTGTGGCTGGTCATGCGCCTGCCCGAGACACGCGGCGACTTCGATGCCGTCATTCTCAGCATTGGTGATATCACCAGCCGTAAACAGGTCGAGCTGTCGTTGCTGGACCGCGAGAGCTTCTGGTCCGACGTGGTCCAGACCGTTCCCGACCATCTGTACGTTCAGGACGTGCTCAGCCAGCGGGTGATCTACAGCAACCACCACTTCGGCTACACGCTGGGTTACAGCAAGTCAGAACTGCACGCCATGGGCGAGTTCTTCTGGGAAGTCCTGCTGCACCCCGACGACGCCCGACACTATCAGGACATGCGCCTGCGCCAGCGTCACCATGGGCACAATGAATTACTGCAAAGCGTGTTGCGCTTTCGGGACCGCGAGAGCAACTGGCGGAGCTTCGACATTCGCGAACAGGCACTGGCCTGGGACGCAGAAGACCGGGTCACCCGCATCATCGGCATTGCCAAGGATATTACCGAGCAGGTCGCGTCCAGCCAGTCGCTGCGTGACAGCGAACAGCGTTACCGCATGCTCGCCGAAAGCATCAGTGACGTGATTTTCTCCACCGACGGCCGGCTGGCAGTCAACTACGTCAGCCCTTCGGTAGAACGTGCGCTGGGCTACAGCGCCGAGTGGATCATACAGAACGGCTGGTCCGCCGCGATTGCCAACCCCCAGCAAATAGTCGGTTTTGATGCGCTCATGAGCCGCATCGACAAGGTCCTCGACAAACCTCAGGAACTCGCCAGGCTGCGCGAAGAAGTCACCACCCGAATGTTCCTGTTCGACTGCCTGCGTGCCGACGGTCGCAAGATCCCGGTGGAACTGCGCGTGGTGCTGGTGTGGGGCGAACACGGCAATTTCGAGGGCATCTTCGGCGTGGGCCGGGACATCAGTCAGCAGCGTCGGGCCGAGAAAGACCTGCGCATGGCTGCCACTGTATTCGAGCATTCGACATCCGCCATCCTGATTACCGACCCCGCCGGCTATATCGTGCAGGCCAACGAGGCCTTTACCCGTGTCAGTGGCTATGAAGTGGCTCAGGTGCTCGATCAGTTGCCGGGCATGCTCACCGTGGAATCAGAACAGGAAACCCGCCTGCGCCACATTCTCAGGCAGTTGAACGGACAAGGCACGTGGGAAGGTGAAATCCGGCTCAAGCGCCGTAACGGCGAACACTACCCGGCCTGGGTCGGCATTACCGCAGTCCTCGACGACGAAGGCGATCTGGCCAGCTACGTGTGCTTCTTCAGCGATATCAGCGAACGCAAGGCCAGCGAGGACCGTATCCACCGTCTGGCCTACTACGACGCGCTGACTCACCTGCCCAACCGCACCCTGTTCCAGGATCGCCTGCATTCGGCGCTGCAGCACGCCGAGCGCCAACAGGCCTGGGTCGTGCTGATGTTCCTCGACCTCGACCGCTTCAAACCGATCAACGACTCCCTGGGGCATGCCGCGGGCGACCGGATGCTGCAGGAAATGGCCACGCGGCTGCTCGCCTGTGTGTCGGTGGATGACACCGTGGCCCGCATGGGCGGTGATGAGTTCACCCTGCTGCTGGAACCGGATGAAAGCCGTGAAGCGGCGCTGAATCGCGCCATTCACGTCGCCGAACGCATTCTGACCAGCCTGATCACGCCGTTCGTGCTGGAAGGCCGCGAGTTCTTTGTGACCGCCAGTATCGGCATCGCACTCAGCCCGCAGGACGGCAAGGAACTGAGTCAGTTGATGAAGAACGCCGACACGGCGATGTATCACGCCAAAGAGCGCGGCAAGAACAACTTCCAGTTCTATCAGGCCGACATGAACGCGACCGCGCTGGAGCGTCTGGAGCTGGAAAGCGACTTGCGCCACGCCCTGGAGCAGAAGGAGTTCACCCTCTTCTACCAACCGCAGTTCAGCGGCGACGGCAAACGCCTGACGGGCGCGGAAGCCCTGTTGCGCTGGCGCCATCCGCGCCGCGGGCTGGTGCCGCCCAACGACTTCATCCCGGTGCTCGAAGAGCTCGGGCTGGTCGTGGAAGTCGGCGACTGGGTCCTGGCCGAAGCCTGCCGTCAACTCAAGCACTGGCATCAGGCCAGGGTTCGCGTGCCCAAGGTGTCGGTCAACATCTCGGCACGGCAGTTCTCGGACGGTCAGCTCGGTAAACGCATCGCCCACATACTCGAACAGGCCGGCCTGTCACCCGCCTGTCTGGAACTGGAGCTGACCGAAAGCATCCTGATGCGCGAAGTCAACGAGGCCATGCAGATACTCGATGGCCTCAAGAACCTCGGCCTGAGTATCGCCGTCGATGACTTCGGCACCGGCTACTCGTCGCTGAACTACCTCAAACAGTTCCCGATCGACGTGCTGAAGATCGACCGCACCTTCGTCGATGGCCTGCCGTCCGGAGAGCAGGACGCCCAGATCGCCCGCGCCATCATCGCCATGGCCCACAGCCTGAACCTCTCGGTGATCGCCGAAGGCGTAGAGACCCACGAGCAACTTGAGTTTCTCCGCGAACACGACTGCGACGAAGTCCAGGGCTACCTGTTCGGCCGCCCGATGCCACCTGCCCAGTTCGAAGCGCAATTCAGCAACGACGCGTTGTTCATGCTGGATTGAGGGCCAGTTCTCGCAACGTCGCCATCGTCCATTTGAACGATAGCCGAACCCTTGAATATGAGTAGACTTGAGCCACTGCCTCGCACAGCGTCGACGACAGCGAGCGCTCTACCCATAACAAAGAACACAAGGGGGTAGCATGATCAGCGATACAACGTCCCTGGACAGTGTTTCCTGGCAGGTCGTGGAAGCCTTGAACAAGGTGATTCTCGCGCTTCAGACCGAGGTCAGCAGTGCGTCTATCTCCACGTTTCATCAACAGGCACTTGAGCGGGTGCGCGCGCTGGTGCAGTTCGACAAGGCCTGGTGGGGCAGATCCACCTGGCGTGACAACTGGCCCGTCGAGCACAGTTCCTTTTTGCTCGGCCTGCCCTCCGGTTACGCCGCCGAGTGGGAGCAACTCAAGACCTCGGATGCCAGCGTCGGCAGAATGCATCAGACCCAGGGCGTCTGTCAGGTCATTCACTGCACGGCAGCGGATGCCCCTCCCGCGCTTGCCGACCTCGGACGCCAGTACGACCTTTGCTTCGCGCTGGGCATAGTCCTGACCGACCCGCACACCCAGCAGGGCGTGCATTTGACGCTGTTTCGCTCGGCCGACCACACGCCCTTTTCGCCCTTGGACAAACGCCTGATCGAGTGGCTGATGCCGCATCTGATCGCCGCTGAACAGGCCAGTTATCTGCGCACGCTCACGACCCTGCGGGAAACGCAGGGGGCCTACGATGAGACCGCCATGGCGGTGAGTGATCGTTACGGCGTGCTGCTTTCCATGGAGCCTGCGTTCGCGTCGATGCTGGCCTCGGAATGGCCCGACAGGCCGTCCAATCGTCTGCCCCGACAGTGCAACCCTCAAGCGGGCTATTCGAGCCATAACCTGCACATCACGTCGCAGCCGGTGGGCGACCTCGTTCTATTGACGGCGCGCCGACGCAGCAGCCTGGAACTGTTGAGCACGCGCGAACTTCAGGTCGCCCGAGGCTTTGCGGTCGGACAGACGTACAAGGAAGTTGCACGCAACATCGGTATGTCGCCCTGCACCGTCCGGCACCACTTGAGAAAGATCTACAACAAGCTCGGTGTCACCCGTAAAGCGCAGATCGCCCAGTTACTGCATTTGACTGACGGCTGACGCCAACGCGCTCTATCCCCATTTCCGGTTTTTCCAATAACTGCCACCCCGCAAGGGAGGGCTGTGCTCGCCCATAAAAATAACAAGGCACTTACCGATGTCATTAAAAAACCACTTTCTCAGCGCTTCAGGGCTCGCCATGGCGATCCTGTGGTTATCGTCCACAGCGTGCGCCACCGAGAATGCGGCGCCCACGACAGCCGCTGGCGTTTTCGACTTTGGCGCAGGCTTCATGCCGCCCAACACCCCTAATGGCACCGTCGGCATGCGCATCAGCAACTACCACGCGGATGTCATCAAGGACAGCCACGGCAATGACAGCCCCAACGACTTCCAGATCAACGTCCTGGCGATCGGCCTCGCCTACTTGCGAATGACCGATCAGGCGTTTTTGGGGGCCCGCTATGGTTTCGCGGTGGTGCCGATCTTTTTCAAGATGGATGCAGACCTGGGCGTGAACGTCGGGGGGCAACGGGTAGTCAGCGACAGCGCAGCGCTGTTTCGCCAGGCGGACCTGCAAGTGGTGCCGATCATCCTGGACTGGAAGCTCGGGCCGGGGCTGGGCATCAATACCCAACTGATGATTCAGGCGCCCACCGGGGACTATGACAAAAACCGCCTGGTCAGCCCTGGCACCCATCACTGGACGGTCTCTCCGCTGTTGAATGCGACCTACGTGTCACCCGGCGGCTTCGAGGTTTCCTCGAGTTTCCAGATCGATATAAACGCGCGTAACCCCGACACCGATTACCGCAGTGGCGTTGAGTACCGGCATGAGTTTGCAGTGGGCCAGCATGTCGGCGACTGGACCGTCGGCATCGGCGGCTACTACTACCGGCAGCTGTCGGACGACGACGCGCCGGGGCTGACCCGCGGCAATCGCGCGCGGGTACTCGCCGCAGGCCCTGCAGTGAGTTACTTCAAACCCGGCTCAGGTCTGCCGCCCATCTGGTTGCACGCCTACAAGGAGTTCGACGCCCGCAACCGTGCCGAGGGCTACACCGTGGCGCTGCGTACCGGCATCAGCTTTTAAGTGGCGTGCGCACCGCGACGACACGCTTTCAATCCTGGAGACGATCGATGAACGACCTGCACGAATTATTCAATACGCTGGACGGCCGTGGCCTGGCAACACTGGTACGCAATGGCGAGGTGAGCCCCGGCGAGCTGCTGGAAACCGCTATCACGCGGGTCGAGCAGGTCGAGCCCGGCCTGAACGCCGTCAGCGAAAGGCTTTACGAGCAGGCGCGCAGCCAGGCGAGCGGAAGCAGCGTCAGACAGGGCGTCATGGCAGGCGTACCGACCCTGGTGAAAGACATGTTCACCCCGATGACCGGAGCACGGATGACCAGTGGCTCGCATGCGCTGGGCGAGTTTCGCTCAGACATCGACTGCGAAATCGTCAGCCGGCTGCGCCAGGCCGGCTGCCAACTGATCGGAACGACCACCGCCCCTGAATTCGGCGTGTCCTACAGCACCGAATCGCAACGCTTCGGCGCGACCTGCAATCCATGGAATCTGCAGCACAGCGCGGGCGGTTCCAGCGGGGGTGCCGCCGCTCTGGTTGCGGCGCGCGCCATCCCCTTCGCTCATGGCAACGACGGCGGCGGCTCGCTTCGCGTACCGGCCTCCTGCTGCGGCGTATTCGGCTTCAAGCCCTCGCGCGGCCTGCTGCCGTCCGGCCCGATGGTCGGCGAGGGCTGGGCAGGCCTGAGCACCGCTCATGCGATTACCCTGTCGGTAGGCGACAGCGCCGCCCTGCTTGATGCCACTGCCGGGAGTGACCTGGGGGCTCCCTATGCGGCGCCCATGCCAGCGACGCCCTTTGCACACGCTGCAGGACGCGATCCCAGGCGCCTGAAAATCGCCTTGATCTCGGCAATATCACCCTGGCCGGCCGAACCGGAAGCCCTGGCTGCGCTGCAACACACTGCGGCCTTGCTGGAGGCGCTCGGGCATTACGTGGTCCCGGCGACGTTGCCGGTTCAGTTACCTGAATTCCTCGATGCGACGTTCGACATCATCGGCTCACACACCCAGGGCTACCTCGATCTGTTGGGCAAAATGCGCGGTTTCCCGGTGGCCATGGACGAAGTGGAGCCGCGCACCCGCGTGATTCTGCGCGAACGCGGGCAACTGCCTGCAACACGCTACATTTCCGCGGTCGAATCGATGCATGCACTGGGCCGGGCGATGGCCGGTTTCTTCGAAGAGTACGACATTGTTCTCACCCCGACGCTCAACCGCGCGCCGCCCCGCCTGGGGGAGCTGGCCTTCGACGACGACAGCCGCTCCCTGCAGGACTTCATCGCGCTTTCGCACCGCTACTCGCCCTACACGGCGATCTTCAACGCGACAGGCCAGCCGGCCATGTCCGTGCCCCTCTACTGGACAGCCGATTCGCTGCCGCTGGGCTCTCACTTCGCCGCGCGGTTTGGCGACGAACTGACCTTGCTGAGCCTCGCCGGGCAACTGGAACGCGCCCAGCCGTGGGCCGCACGCAGGCCGCCGCTAAACGCTTGTGCGGGTTGATGCGAAGGGATTATTGGCGGTGGCGAGACCACCGCCTGCGTTGCAGGCGGCGGTCTGCCGGCTACAGGCTTATGGCTCGCCAGCCGCTTGCTGTGCCGGCGTCGGGTGCGACCCGGTCAGGTACCGGAAGCGGTCGTAGAGACCCGCCACTACCTGCCCGCCTGCGATCCTGCCCGGAATTGCCGTTTGCAGGGTGCCGACCGCGCTCCCCAGACGCGAGGTGCCGACGTAATTCCCGGCCCAGGACGCAGCCGCCCTGCCAGCCTGATGCGCCGCCTTGCCTTTGTCAGTCAGGTAGCTCAAGCCTTTGCCGGCTGCTGCGCCAGCCACTTCTCCAACCATACCGGGAAGCGTGAGGTTGGCTGCGGTCAGGACCGCAGCACCGGAGGCATAGCCTTTGATCCCCTTGTCGAGAAAATTCCAGACTTTGTTGACGCCCAGAAACCCTGTCATCACCAGATTCAGGCCGACGATTTCCTTGAAGACCTGAACCGCCTTTTGCATGTCGACTTCAGGGTTCATGGCCAGCTTGAGCATCTCCGATACGCACCAGACGCCGTCCGCCGCGTAATCGGCTTTGCCGACCATGCTTTTCATCAACATCACCAGCGCCGCACCGATACTCGCCGTCAGGGCCACCAGGCCCAGTTTGGTGTAGAAGTCAGGGTCCGCCTTGCGCTCCCCCTCGGCCAGTGGCAGACCTGCGCGCAGGGCATCGGCGCTTTCGAACCTGGCCTGGAACTCGCTGCTCTTGGTGCCCAGGTACGTCAGGCTCGAGTTCATGATGTCGGTGATGCTTTTGTCTTGCTTGTACAATTCGGTCGCCACTTTCATCTGCTGGGCAAAATGCTCGCTGACGTCGAAATGCCTGACCACGGCAAGATGGTCTTCCTCCGGGATGCTGGCGTTCCCGGTGTCTTGCCTGGAAAGCTTGCTCTTGGCGAGCTTGAAGGCGGCGACGATCGATTCGCGGTTGAATACGCCCAGCGTGGCTGCGCCCGATGCCACGGCCGTTGCGATACCGAAGCCGACCTGCTCCAGCAGGTGTTCGTTCCTGGAAAAGGTGGGCTGCGCCACGATGGCGTTGGCCAGCACGGTGACGAAGTAGCGGTTCAGGCCGTGATCGACATTGGTCCGCGCGTTGGTCAGCTCGTTCATCATCAGGCCAGCCATGAACACTGCGTTCTTGGTGAAGTGGGCAACCAGCGATGAGCTGTAGGAGTTGTCCTTGCTGACGAACGCCACGGCCAGTGGCAAGGGTGCCAGCGCGAGCAGCATCGCCGGACTTGCAAGGATGCGACTCTTGAACGAGGCACCGTTCTTGAGCGTGCCCAGTTCGGCATTCATGCTTTGGTTAAGGCTGAGCAACTCGTCTTTCACATCAGAGGGTAGCCCCGAGCGGCTCAACACTGCAGGCAACTGTTCGTTGTGAGCGCGCCAGGCGTCGAGTTGACCCTGGCCGTTGGCCTGAACGATTGCGCCCAACATGTCACGCTCGGCTTCGCTCAGCGCCGACGATGGTTTTTCCAGCAGCGTCTTCACAACGTCGGACGTCGTGGTAGCAGCACTGGGCAAATGACCAATACGGGCCAGTTGCTCCTCGCTCAATACCAGCGAACCGTTGGCCAGCGCCAACCGCAGTTTTTCATCGAACCCCATGCCGCACCGGGCCTCGATGTCTCCTTCAGGGGCGAAGGGCAACGGGGTATTGCTGACGATATCGCGTTGTTCCTGCGTGAGATGCAGCACATGCTTGTTCAGGAAGGCATGCATCTGATCGGGCGACAGGTGTGGCGCCGGGGTGCGCATCAAGGCCAGCAACCCCTTGTCGTCCATTGGCGCGAGCGCCCCATAGGCATCAAACTTGCGCACCAGATTGCCGCCGGCCTTGAGCAATGCCTGGCTTCTCGTCAGCCGGGGCTCGGCAGCCTCATGGCCAGGTGCAGGTGCTTCGCCTGGCTCGATGGAGATTGCTTCCAGCCTTTGCAAAATGTCGTGTTCGCGCAATATCTGCAACAGCGCCCCCGCCACTTCCGCCAGCTCGCGCAATTCATTGCAGGCCGGCGCGTCCTGGCAATTTTCGGTCAATGCCTGCAATGTGCCGGGCAACGTCTCCAGGTCATTGAGCGTGTCGGCATGTGAGCGCAGCAGACTGACGACCGCTTCGGGTTGACGCTGGAGGCTGTCATTCAACTCCGCAGTACGCTGCTTGGCCGTGTGAACGAAATGGCTGAAGAGCGTGTAAGACGAAACAACGGGGGGCTCTGCGCCCAGCGTCTCGGGATCCAGATGAGTCAACGCCAGCAGATCCGGAATCGCCCGGGCCAGAGCGGGCGGGCGGGCAGTCAAACGAGCGACGGATTGGTGCAGCCGCGCCGTCCTGAGCCCCTCGCAGGCCAGCGACAGTGAGTCGTGAGATGCATGAGAAGCAGGCATATCGGCCAGCCGGCCAATACAGCGGTCAAGCAGGTCTTTCAGCGCCGGCGCCTGATCCTCGCCGGCAAGTTGGTGCCAACCCTGCTCGGTCGTGGCGACCTCGGCCAGGCTTTGGCAGAGCTGGGCAACTGTGGGCCAGGACGGCTGCTGTTTGTCCAGCTCACGCTGAAGAGCAGACAACAGACGTACAGAGTCCTGCGCTGGCGCGGTCGAGGTGCGACCAAATGCCACAGCCAGCTCGCCGGAGGCAAAAAACGCCACGGTACGAGCCTGCTGCGGGGTTCGCTCACAAACGCCGGTGGCATCGGAGGACGCAGGAGCAACGTCCGGCAATGAGGAATGAGAGGAGCGCGTTATCTGGGAGGGCATCATGGGCGTTTTCCCTATTGTCGGTGGGTACGGGCAACAGACCGACTGAGTGTCGTCCGGCCCGGAACGGTTCCGGTAATTAAGGGGAAGTCGGTGCGTGATCGCTGAAATTGCGAGTGGATGTGCCCGGTTCACGCCGCCGATGACTAAATTGATCTTGACCATCTCATGCGGCCGGGCACCACACAGAACAAGCCTTGCGCCTGCAGCACGACCATGATTTTCAGGCCTGGTCGAAACCCGCGTGAACGCGGTCACTGGTCAAGATGACTGCCTTTCATATGCCAGATAAAACCCGATGGGGTAGAATAGCCGCCTTTTCCGCCATGCCCCCTTGAGGACTGCCATGTTCAGCCGTGATTTGACTATCGCCAAGTACGACGCCGATCTGTTTGCCGCCATGGAGCAAGAAGCTCTGCGTCAGGAAGAACACATCGAGCTGATTGCCTCGGAAAACTACACCAGTCCGGCCGTCATGGAAGCTCAGGGCTCGGCCCTGACCAACAAGTACGCCGAAGGCTATCCAGGCAAGCGCTACTACGGTGGTTGCGAGTACGTCGACATTATCGAGCAACTGGCCATCGACCGCGCCAAGGAACTGTTCGGCGCTGATTACGCCAACGTCCAGCCACACGCCGGTTCGCAAGCCAACTCGGCGGTCTACCTGGCCCTGCTGCAAGGCGGCGACACCATTCTGGGCATGAGCCTGGCTCACGGTGGTCACCTGACCCACGGCGCCAGCGTTTCGTCCTCGGGCAAGCTGTACAACGCCGTTCAGTACGGCATCGATGCCAACGGCATGATCGACTACGACGAAGTCGAGCGCCTGGCCGTCGAGCACAAGCCAAAAATGATCGTCGCCGGTTTCTCTGCCTACTCGCAGATCCTCGACTTCCCGCGCTTCCGTGCCATCGCTGACAAGGTCGGTGCCTACCTGTTCGTCGACATGGCGCACGTCGCCGGTCTGGTCGCCGCAGGCGTCTACCCGAACCCGGTGCCATTCGCCGACGTCGTGACCACCACCACGCACAAGACCCTGCGCGGTCCACGTGGCGGCCTGATCCTGGCGCGCGCCAACGCCGAGATCGAGAAGAAGCTGAACTCGGCGGTATTCCCTGGCTCCCAGGGCGGCCCGCTGGAGCACGTCATCGCGGCCAAGGCCGTGTGCTTCAAGGAAGCGCTGCAGCCTGAGTTCAAGACCTACCAGCAGCAAGTGGTGAAGAACGCCAAGGCCATGGCCGGCGTGTTCATCGAGCGTGGCTTCGACGTCGTCTCCGGCGGTACCGAGAACCACCTGTTCCTGCTGTCGCTGATCAAACAGGACATCTCCGGTAAAGACGCCGATGCCGCTCTGGGTCGCGCCTTCATCACCGTCAACAAGAACTCCGTACCGAACGACCCACGCTCCCCGTTCGTCACCTCCGGCCTGCGCTTCGGCACCCCGGCAGTGACCACTCGCGGCTTCAAGGAAGCTGAGTGCAAGGAACTGGCCGGCTGGATCTGCGACATCCTGGCTGACCTGAACAACGAAGCCGTGATCGACGCGGTTCGCGAGAAGGTCAAAGCCATCTGCGCCAAGCTGCCGGTTTACGGCGCTTGATAAGCCTGGCTTAAACGCAGTACCAAAAGCCCCGACTCGTGAGAGCCGGGGCTTTTTGTTGGGCGGTTCATTGTGTGGGCAGGAGCTCAGCCGCTGCCCGACCTCTCAACCGCATACCTTCTCAAACCCCGCCCGTATCTTCTCCTCCGGCAATTCATCGGCAATGAACACAATCACGCTCTCGCGCTTTTCGCCTTCGGCCCACTCGGTGTCCCAGTCGAAGCCGTACAGCTTGAGCACGCCCTGAAACACCATCTTGCGTGGTTCGTCTTCGATGTTGAGCACGCCCTTGTAGCGCAGCAATTGTTTGCCGTGGTCTTCGAGCAGTTCATTCATGAACTCGCTGAGGCGGTCCAGATTCAGTGGTTTGTCGCTGCGCAGGACCAGGCTGCTGATGCGGTCAGCGGAATTGCCGGCCGGGGCCAGCGGGCGCAGGATCATGCCGCCGCCCAGGTCAGCGTTGAGGTTGAAGCCGCGTACGTCGAGCAGTTCGGCGAGGTCGATTTTGCCGTGCTCGACGATACGGATCGGCGCGCGGCGGTTGATGCGGGTCAGGCGCGCACTCAGGGCTTCGAAGGCTGCGTCGTCGACCAGATCACGCTTGCTGACCAGCAACCGGTCGGCAAAGCCGATCTGCGCCTGAGCGATGGTTTGCGCCAGGTGGGTATCGGCGTGCGCGGCGTCGACCAGGGTGATGATGCCGTCGAGGATGTAACGCTCGCGCAATTCTTCATCAATGAAGAAGGTCTGCGCGACCGGCGCCGGGTCAGTCAGGCCGGTGCATTCGATCACCAGTCGGTCGAACGCGATTTCGCCGCTGTCCAGACGCTCCAGCAACAGGTAGAGCGCCTTGGTCAGGTCGGTGTGAATGGTGCAGCACACGCAACCGTTGGACAGGGTCATGATCTGTACAGGGTCGGTGCCGAGCAACTGGCTGTCGATGCCAGCATCGCTGAATTCGTTTTCGATCACGGCGATTTTCAGGCCGTGTTCGGCCTTGAGCAGGTGGCGCAGCAAGGTGGTCTTGCCGGCGCCCAGAAAACCGGTCAGCACGGTCACGGGGATGGGTTGCAACTCAGTCATAAGGCTCCTGGCGTGAGGCATTCAGCTGAAATGAAAACGCGCCACAGGTGATGGCCTGCGGCGCGTCGGATCAAACCATAACGCAGATCAGCGGATCAACAGCACTTCGGACCGGCCTTGCCGCCGTACCGTGCCTCTTGCCGTTCCCGGAAGAACTGCTCGTAGGTCATCATCGGCTTGTCCGGATGAGTGTTCTGCATGTGTTCGACGTAGGTGTCGTAGTCCGGCATGCCCACCATCAGGCGCGCGGCCTGACCGAGGTATTTGCCGAGGCGACTCAGGTCATTGAACATGGGCAATTCCTCTGTGGGTAACCATCGTCACACCTGCGACGCTGGCGGCATGGCCTGGAACGGGGCTTCCTTGTCGGTGCGCTCCTTGGTGCTCCAGGCCGCACGGCCGACTTTAATGGCGTAGAACAGGATGCTGAACACCACGAACAGGAACAGCACGGTCAGCCCGGCGTTGGTGTAAGCGTTGAAGATCACGTGCTGCATCTGGTCCATGGTCTTGGCCGGGGCCAGAATCTGACCGGCATCGGCCGCCGCGCTGTATTTCTTGGCCAGGGCCAGGAAACCTACCGCAGGGTTGGCGTCGAACAGCTTGATCAAGCCAGCGGTCACGGTGCAGATCAGCAGCCAGACGGCAGGCAGCATGGTCACCCAGACGTAGCGCTGACGCTTCATCTTGATCAGCACCACGCTGGCCAGCATCAGGGCGATACCGGCGAGCATCTGGTTGGAGATACCGAACAGCGGCCACAAGGTATTGATGCCGCCCAGCGGGTCGATGACGCCCTGATAGAGCAGATAGCCCCACAGCGCCACGCAACCGCCGGTGCCGATGGCGTTGGCCGTCCACGACTCGGTGCGTTTCAAGGCCGGAACGAAGCTGCCCAGCAGGTCCTGCAGCATGAAGCGTCCGGCACGTGTCCCGGCGTCGACGGCGGTCAGGATGAACAGCGCCTCGAACAGAATCGCAAAGTGGTACCAGAACGCCATGGTGTTTTCACCCGGCAGCACCTGATGGAGGATCTGTGCGATACCGACGGCCAGCGTCGGAGCACCACCAGCCCGCGCCAGCACGGTGTTTTCACCAATGTCTTTCGCCACAGCCGTCAGTTGCTCCGGCGTGATGGCAAAGCCCCAGCTGGACACGGTCTGCGCGACGGTCACCACGTCACTGCCGACCACGGCAGCCGGGCTGTTCATGGCGAAGTACACGCCCGGCTCGATCACCGAAGCGGCAACCATCGCCATGATGGCCACGAAGGACTCCATCAACATGCCGCCGTAACCGATGTAACGGGCGTTCTTCTCGTTATCCAGCAGCTTGGGCGTGGTGCCCGAGGAGATCAGTGCGTGGAAACCCGACACTGCACCGCAGGCAATGGTGATGAACAGGAACGGGAACAATGCGCCCTTCCAGACCGGGCCTGTGCCGTTGGTGAACTGGGTCAGGGCCGGCATTTTCAGCTCGGGCGCCAGGATCAGGATGCCGATCGCGAGTGCCAGAATGGTGCCGATTTTCAGGAAGGTCGACAGGTAGTCACGGGGCGCAAGCAGCAGCCAGACCGGCAGCATGGCGGCTACAAAGCCGTAACCGACCAGCATCCAGGTGATCTGCACACCGGTGAATGTGAACATCGGCCCCCAGGTCGGATCCGCCGCTACCATCCCGCCGACCCAGATCGAACCGAGCAACAGAATGACACCGACGATGGAGATTTCACCAATGCGCCCCGGACGGATGTAGCGCATATAAATGCCCATGAACATCGCGATCGGGATCGTCGCCATGACCGTGAACATGCCCCACGGGCTCTCGGCCAGGGCCTTGACCACGATCAGCGCCAGCACCGCCAGGATGATGATCATGATCAGGAAGCAGCCGAACAGCGCGATGGTGCCGGGAATACGGCCCATTTCCTCGCGGACCATGTCACCCAGCGAGCGTCCGTCACGGCGCGTGGAAAGGAACAGGATCATGAAGTCCTGCACCGCACCGGCCAGCACCACGCCGGCGATCAGCCAGAGCGTGCCGGGCAGATAGCCCATTTGCGCTGCCAGTACCGGGCCGACCAGCGGGCCTGCGCCAGCGATGGCGGCAAAGTGGTGTCCGAAGAGAATGTGTTTGTTGGTCGGCACATAGTCCAGACCGTCGTTGTTGACCACCGCCGGTGTCGCGCGCAGCGGATCGAGCTGCATGACGTGAGTGGCGATGAAAAGACTGTAGTAACGATAGGCAACCAGGTAGATAGCTACCGCAGCGACCACTATCCACAAGGCGTTGATCGCCTCTCCGCGGCGCAAGGCCACGACCCCAAGGGCACATGCCCCGACAATTGCAACGATGAGCCAGGGAACATGGCGCATCAGACTATTATTATTTTTCATTTTTTTATTCCAGCAGAGTTGACTAGAAGGCAAGCCATGCGAGTTTAGCGCCGGATCAGCGAAAGACCACCCCCAACCAAGGTCTAGGTCGAATTTTGATCAATTGCGGCAGATACCCGGCATAGAGGGCTGGAATGGCCACGACAGATGGCGGTCCGATCACAAAACCGTGATACGGAACTGTTCTGTAATTGCTTTCCGGTCTATCGTGCATGGACAACAGAATCGATCAGATAACGACCTGCCGCTGACCTCTCGTGGCGGGTAACAAGAGAGTTCATTCGATGACCGACTCACCTGCAGATCGCCGTCGTTTCAAGCGCATTGCCTTCGACGCCAAAACCGAATTGAAACAGGGCGATCAGACCTGGAAGGTTCAACTGCTCGACCTGTCCCTGAAAGGCCTGCTGATCGAGCGACCCGAGTCATGGACCGCCCATACGGCGCAGCCCTTTGAAGTCGATATTCGCCTGAGCAATGACGTGTACGTGCACATGGATGTCCAAATCACCCACGACCATAACCGGCAACTCGGTTTCGTCTGCCGGCACATCGGGCTGGAGTCGATCAGCCATCTGCGGCGCCTGATCGAGCTGAACCTTGCCGATCAGGACGAACTGGACCGCGAGCTGGCAGCACTGATCGAACTCTAGACCTGCTTACTCGAACAGCGCATCCAGGGCCTGCTCCAAGCGCGTAACGGCAATGATCTGCAAGCCGGGCGGCGCTTCCTTCGGCGCATTGCCCTTGGGCACGATGGCGCGCTTGAAGCCGTGCTTGGCGGCCTCCTTGAGGCGCTCCTGGCCGCTGGGCACCGGCCTGACTTCACCCGACAGCCCAACCTCACCGAACACCAGCAAGTCATGCGGCAACGGACGATTGCGCAGGCTGGACATCACCGCTGCCATCAAGGCCAGGTCGGAGGCGGTTTCCAGCACCTTCACACCACCCACTACGTTGAGAAACACGTCCTGATCGTGAGTGGGAATGCCGCCATGTCGGTGCAGGACCGCCAGCAACATGGCCAGACGATTCTGATCCAGACCCAGCGTTACGCGGCGCGGATTGGACATGTGACTGTCGTCCACCAGCGCCTGCACCTCGACCAGCATCGGCCGCGTGCCCTCCCAGGTGGCCATGACCACACTGCCCGGTACTTCTTCCTGCGCACGGGTGAGAAAGATCGCCGACGGGTTGGAGACTTCTTTCAGGCCCTTGTCGGTCATGCCGAACACGCCCAGCTCGTTGACCGCGCCAAAGCGGTTCTTCACCGCGCGCAGCAAACGCAGGCGGCCGTCCGATTCGCCCTCGAAATACAACACGGTGTCGACCATGTGCTCAAGCACACGCGGGCCGGCCAGTGCACCTTCCTTGGTGACGTGGCCGACCAGGAAGATCGCCGTACCGCTCTGCTTGGCGTAGCGCACCAGCAAGGCGGCGCTTTCGCGAACCTGCGACACGCCGCCAGGGGCCGACTGCAGCTGTTCGGTGAAAATCGTCTGGATCGAATCGATCACCATCACCTTGGGCTTCTCGACCTTGGCGGTGGCAATGATGGTCTCGATGCAGGTTTCGGTCATGACCCGCAGCTTGTCCTGCGGCAGCCCCAGGCGCCGGGCGCGCATGGCGACCTGCTGCTGGGATTCCTCACCGGTGACATACAGCGCGGGCATGCGCTGGGCGATGTTGCACAGCGTCTGCAAGAGGATCGTGGACTTGCCGATGCCGGGGTCGCCGCCAATCAGCACCACCGAACCGTCAACCAGACCGCCGCCGAGCACCCTGTCCAGCTCGGTGGAGTTGGTCGAGAAGCGCGGAATCTCTTCGACGCTGACTTCCGCCAGGGTCCTGATCTGCGCCTGGGAACCGGTCCAGCCGGTACGCCCGGTAGGCGGCGCGGCGGCACCGCTTTCAATCATGGTCTCGACCAGTGTGTTCCAGGCACCGCATTCGCTGCACTGGCCCGCCCACTTGGGAAATGTCGCGCCGCACTCGGTGCAGCCGTACAAGCGTTTGGCCTTGGCCATGACAACCCCAGTCGTTAAAAAACGCCCATGATAACGCAGGTTGCAACCCCTGCCAGTCGCTCGGCGACAACTGCTTTTGAAAACCGGATAAAACTTACGCGAACGACTTCGGTCGATTGAACGTGGCACGGGCGGCAGCAGTACGTCTGGGCTACACTCATCCGGATCAAATTTATCTGCTACAAGGAATTACCCCATGAGCGTGCTTAAGGAATTCAAGGCATTCGCGGTCAAAGGCAACGTAGTTGATATGGCTGTCGGTATTATCATCGGCGCGGCATTCGGCAAGATCGTTTCTTCGTTCGTCGGCGATGTCATCATGCCGCCGCTGGGCCTGTTGATTGGCGGTGTCGACTTCAGCGACCTGGCCGTCACCCTGCGCCCCGCGCAAGGGACTGCCCCGGCAGTGCTGCTGGCGTACGGCAAGTTCATCCAGACCGTCATCGACTTCATCATCGTCGCATTCGCGATCTTCATGGGCGTCAAGGCCATCAACCGCCTGAAACGCGAAGAAGCCAAAGCCCCTACCCTGCCACCAACGCCCTCCAAGCAGGAAATCCTGCTGGGCGAGATTCGCGACCTGCTCAAAGAGCAGAGCAAACCGGCAGCGCCCATTACCGTGGATCCTGCGCGTACGCTTTGATTGAGCAAGGCCTGCACCTGCAGGCCATCGGCCCTAACCACGATGGCACTGACGACGCAAATTGCGACGTAAGTGACAGGACGAAGTCGGGCCGGAAACGGAGCGAAAGGCTTTGGTCACTTTGGCCCCATCAAAGTGACTCGCCGAGGGGCGAAAAGGTGAC
>NZ_JARVSW010000033.1:0-68056 GCF_030208985.1 Pseudomonas sp. MEJ108 | reverse complement strand
CTTGCGACGCAGAGCGTCGAGAACTGCATTCCCACGCTGGAGCGTGAGGAACGATCAGCCCGAATATCGTGCGGCGCAAGCGCTTCAGGCACGGCGGTTACTTGGCAAAGGAATATTCGCCGCCCTGCTCCAAAGCCTTGCGGTATGCAGGTCTGCCCTGCAGTCTTTCAACCCATGCGGTCACATTCGGGTAGGACTGCAGCATTCCCTGGGCCTTGGCGAACTCGCCAATGAAGCTCATCTGAATGTCCGCGCCGCTCAGCTCGTCGCCAAGCAGATATGGCGTCAGCCCCAAAGCCTCATTCAGATAGCCCAGATAGTTGGCCAGCTCCGACTGGATACGCGGATGCAGCGGCGCGCCCGCGTCACCCAGGCGTCCGACGTACAGGTTGAGCATCAGCGGCAGAATCGCTGAACCTTCAGCAAAATGCAGCCATTGCACGTATTCGTCGTAAGTAGCGCTGGCAGGGTCCGGCTGCAGGCGGCCGTCGCCATGGCGGCGAATCAGGTAGTCGACAATGGCACCGGACTCAATGACGACGTGCGGACCATCTTCGATGACAGGTGATTTGCCCAGCGGATGTACCGCCTTGAGCTCGGGTGGCGCAAGGTTGGTTTTCGGGTCGCGCTGATAACGTTTGATTTCGTAGGGCAGGTCGAGCTCTTCGAGCAGCCACAAAATACGCTGCGAACGTGAGTTGTTCAGGTGATGGACAGTGATCATGTCGGGCTCCGCCAGGTGAGAGTGTCTAAAAAAGACTGCGCTACCACCCCGGAGTGCCCTGAAATGATTTTACGTTCGATGAACGTACCCGACTCGCTCAGGCGCCTCTGTCACTCGAAGCACCCGCCGGTTCGCCACGAAGCTCGCGTTCCACTGCCGCTTTATCAATGACCGACCAGACCCCGACGATCTTGCCATCACCAAAGACTGAGTCTCAATGACGGAAAAAGAGACAAATCCAGTCATCAGGACAAGAAAAAGTTAATCGTTTCAGCAGCCCCATGCTCAAGGCTTTCGCCAAAAATGCAATCCTGAGTGGGGTTGTAGGGAACTAGCGCGACCGACATCGCCCTAAGCGTGACATCCATGTACTGGCGCAACGCTGGTTTCAAGCCAAGGACTTCAGATTCATGTCTTCTAGTAGCACCTCAGCAGCGGCGGGTCAGCAAGGCCGGCAACGCGCTGCATCGAATCGACTCATCTTTATCTCCGTGCTGGTGGCGACCATGGGCGCGCTGGCGTTCGGGTATGACACTGGCATCATCGCCGGCGCCCTGCCGTTCATGACCCTGCCCGCCGACCAGGGCGGCCTGGGTCTGGATGCGTACAGCGAAGGGATGGTCACCGCGTCACTGATTGTCGGCGCCGCGTTCGGCTCGCTTGCCAGCGGCTATATCTCCGACCGCTTCGGACGCCGCCTCACCTTACGCCTGCTGTCAGTGCTGTTCATCGCCGGCGCACTGGGAACCGCCATTGCACCGTCCATTCCGTTCATGATCGCCGCGCGCTTCGTGCTGGGTATCGCGGTGGGCGGCGGCTCTGCAACAGTGCCGGTGTTCATCGCCGAGATCGCAGGCCCGTCACGGCGTGCGCGGCTGGTCAGCCGAAACGAACTGATGATCGTCAGCGGCCAGTTGCTCGCCTATGTGCTGAGTGCAGTCATGGCCGCCTTGCTGCATACACCGGGGATCTGGCGTTACATGCTGGCAGTCGCCATGGTGCCAGGGGTGTTGCTGCTGGTAGGCACGTTCTTCGTACCAGCGTCGCCACGCTGGCTGGCCTCCAAAGGCCGTTTCGACGAAGCGCAGGACGTGCTGGAGCAACTGCGCCCCAGCAAACAGGACGCACAGCGCGAAGTCGACGAGATGAAGGCGCAGGACGAAGAAGCTCGTCATCGTCCCAAAGCAAGAGAATTGCTGCGTCAGCGCTGGGTCATCAAGTTGCTGCTGATCGGTGTAGGTCTGGGCTTTACCGCGCAGTTCACCGGGGTGAACGCGTTCATGTACTACACGCCGATCATTCTCAAGAACACCGGGATGGGCACCAACGCTGCGTTGACCGCGACGATCGGCAACGGCGTGGTGTCAGTCATCGCGACCTTGCTGGGCATCTGGGCCATCGGCCGCTATGGGCGTCGGCATTTGCTGATGACCGGTCTGGTCATCGTCATTCTGATGCAGGCAGCACTCGGTTGCGTGTTGCAGTTCATGCCGCAGAACATGACCCAGAGCTATACCGCCCTGGCCTGCATTCTGGTGTTTCTGCTGTTCATGCAGATGTGCATCTCGCCGGTCTACTGGCTGCTGATGTCAGAACTTTTCCCGATGCAGGTGCGCGGTTTGCTGACCGGCACGGCCGTATCGATGCAGTGGTTGTTCAACGCATCGGTAGCGTTCACTTTCCCGATCGCAGTCGATACCATCGGCAACCCGACGTTCTTCATCTTCGCCGCCATCAACATTGGCTCGTTGATTTTCGTGTTCCTGTGTCTGCCGGAAACCAAGGGCAAGTCGCTGGAGCAGATCGAAAAGCATCTGAAGAAAGAGCTGTAACGGCGACCGGATGAGGCCATCAACGGCCTCATCTACCCTCCAGGCAGATCAGCGCACCAGCATCGAAGCTGCTGCCGCGACCATGATTGCCGCCGCACCGCGAAACAGTTTTCTTTGCGCACGCTCACTCGACAGCAAATGTCGAATGCGCAAGGCGGCAAATATGAACACGGCCCCGACCGCCAGCAGTACCAGCACCGTCAGCGGCACCAGAACCAGCCCCCATGTCTGCAAAGAGACCGTTTCAAGATTGATGACCAACGGCAAAAGCGCCAGATAAAAGGCAATGGTCTTGGGGTTGCCCAAGGTAATGGTCAGTCCGGACGCGGCCGCGGACAGCAACTCTTTTTTCTTCGCTGATTTTCCGATTTCTATGGCTTGATGATCTGCGAACCAGAACTGCCAGGCCAGGTAGCACAGATAAATCGCGGCCCCCCATCGCACTACCTGAAACAACGCATTGAAGTGTTCGGCAATCATGGCAAGGCCAAATACTGCAAATGAAAGATAGGTCAGGTCACCGAGGATCAGCCCGGACAGCAGGCAAAAGCCCGACACCGCCCCGCCGCTGACACTCCGTGCGACCAGCGCTGCCATACCGGGGCCAGGAATGGCGGCGGCAATACCCAACGCTGCCGAATACGTAAGAACCTGAGTCAGATCAAGCATGTTGCACTCCTTGAAATAATTATAAGTGCCCGGCGAGCAGCGCCGTCAGTCATGTAAGACTGCTACCGTTGCAACGGGACGCGACCCACTGGCGGATTATTTCCCGAGAGAACACCAGGTCCTGCACCGCCAGCCCTACCGACTTGAAAACTGTTACGCCTCGAGTTTTTTGCAGCGTTTCATCTTTGCACAGTGTGCCGATCTCTGTTCCGCCACCCGATTGCGCAAGCAGACCTTTCTGAACGGCCTTGATCACGCAGTCGGATGCGGCCAGCACCGAGCGGTTGCAGTCAGTGAATAACGTAATGTCCTGGTAGACATCCTCGTGCAACTCCTGAAAACCAGGGGCTGAAGCGCCGATCGCGTTGATGTGACAGTGCACTGGAAGATCCGCATGAAACAGGATGGGCGAACGTGCAGCGGTGGTGGTACAGATGATATCGGCGTCGCGCACGGCTTCGGCAGCGCTAGTGCAAATCGAAACGGGCAGATCGCAGTGCTGCGCGCTCCAGGCTGAGAATTCGCGACAAGCCTCGTTGCTGCGCCCCCATACCGAAACGTACCTAATGGGCCTTACCGCTTGCATTGCCTGCAGATGAGCTCTCGCCTGCAAGCCTGTGCCCAGTATGGCAAGACGACTCGCGTCAGGGGCGGCCAGCAGCCGCGTCGCATGAGCCGATGCAGCCGCTGTGCGGATTTCCGTCACTGCACCTGCGTCCACCGCTACGACAGGAGTCACCTGCGCTTCGTCATAAATCAGGATCGTGCCCATGTGAGAAGGACCGCCGGCAGCCTCTCCAAACCTGACGACCACTGACTTCAGGCCGAATCCCTGGTAAGGACCACTCTTGATGTAGGCGGGCATGACGCCCATCAACGCGTTCTCACCGCCCTTGATAACGGTACGCAACGGCTGCTCTACCTGCCCTGAAGAATGCAGCTGGAACGCTACCTCGCTAAGTTGGAGACTTAGCTGAGCACTCATGAGCGACTTGACCGTATTGCCGTCCAAATGAAGCATCGTTCAGGCCTCGGACAATGTATTGAGCCCTTGAAAGGCGTCCCATTTGAACCGTTCATCGATTTCAGTACCGGCAATGCTGTTCAGAATCGTTGACATGTTTTTCTGTGCGACAGCGAGAATCACGTCCAGCATGTTTTGTTTGCTGAACCCGGCCTTGAGCACAGCCTCTACGGCTGCCCCGCTCAAGCGGCCACGGCAGTTGATCACTTCCAGGGTAAACTCGCGCAATGCCTGCAAACGGGTATTCAAGCGCCCAGGCTGATGAGCCAATGCCTCGACCACGGACTGATCAACGCCCTTGGACAAGGCAATGAAGGCATGCGCCTGGATGGTATAGGCGCACCCGTTTTCTACACCCGTGGTCATCCAGACCACCGCTTTTTCCTCCTCGCTTAACGAGCTTTCGATAACCAGGTCATGCGCCCGCTGATAAGCGCCCAACAATGAAGGCGACTCGGCCATATAGGCACTTTGATTGGGGATCCAGCCAAAGTTGTCGATCGAACTCTGGAGCAACGCTTTACTTTTCAGGGGGGCGGAGTCGATCGTGTGGAGCTTCAAGACAGTCATGATGACCTCGATCAAAAGTGATTCGGGGCTGCCCGGCTCGACCAGGTGCCCTTATGTTTGGGGAATCAGCGCCAGCGTGCGCTGACTTCAACGGGCTGGGTGCTCCACTGGATCGGCGCGAAGACGGACCAGAGCATGCGTATGGGGCGCGTCTTCGATATGAACTGCAGCCCATGGATATGGGCTGCAACCTCGGTGGTCAGCGCGACGTCGACTTCGCCCCTGGCTACCGCAGCTGCAGCGGCACTGGTAGAAAGCGAAAAAATCACCGAGTCGACTTCAAGACCGTCGGGCAGCAACTCCTGAATCAACATGAGCGGAGCGGGATGGGTAGCTATCGTAAGTTTTCTGGTAGTCAACGGCCCCTTGCTCACCAGACCGTACTCCGGGGTGTCAAAGACGAACGTCGCCACAAGGCTTAACCGCGGGTTCATATAAAAGTTATGAATCTGCGGATAGGCGTTGGCCACGATCAATACGCCGGGGATGCGCTCGTCCATCGCTGAGCAGGCATGCTCATAAGAGTCACTGAGGTTGATCTGCACCTGTGATTCAGGAAAACGCTGGCCTAGCCATTCGGTAAAGAAACCAGCCGCCGCTTCACTACTGGTTCCACTCGGCCCCAGTGTATGGATCATCACCTCGCGCCAGTCGCCCACACTCAAATTCAGGAATTTACTGTCCATTGTCATAAATCTCCGGATGATCGATTTCAAAGGGGGCTCAGCCAGTGGGCATATCGGCTGTGCGAACCTTTCACCGTTTGCAGGTAGAGGCTTCTCAGCGCGGCGGTCAGCTCGCCCACTTTGTGGTTCTGCAATACGTAATGATCAATCTGTGTCACGGGTACGATCTCGACGCCTGTGCCGGCGAGGAAGCACTCGTCGACCGAATACAATTCGGAAAACGAGATGTCTCGCTCTACCACGCTCAAGCCTAGTGTTTCTCTGGCCAGGGTCATGATCGAATCCCGGGTAATGCCCTCAAGAATGTGTGCACTAAGAGGCGGTGTGATGAGGCATCCATCCTTGACCACGAATACATTGGAGGTGGTTGATTCGGCCAGATTGCCGTGAATATTCAACATCAATGCATCGTCAAAACCGTTACGTTGCGCCGACTCCATGGCCAACGCCGAATTGGCATAGCTACCGGTGATTTTCGCTCGCGAAGGAAGAGATACATCCGGGATGCGTCGCCAGCTCGAAACGGCGCAGCGGATGCCGGCAGCGGGCATGTAGGCTCCCATTGCCAGCGTGTTGATAACCAGCCCGGAGCTGACGCCAGTCAGTTTTACTCCGAAACCGACGCCGGGCATCAGCGCCTTTTTGTAGGCCATGGGCCTGATATAGCTGTCGGTCAGCGCGTCATTGCGACGCAGTAAATCGAGAATGATTTCCTTTAGTTCAGCGCGGCCCGGCAGGCTGTCCAACTGCAGCAACCTGGCTGAGTTCTCCATACGTTCAAGATGATCGTCCAGCCTGAAGACGTTCAACTCGCCGTTTTCAGCAACATAGGCGCGTATACCCTCGAACACCGCGGTGCCGTAATTGAATGCCTGGGTCGTTATCGGAACCAGAGCGTCTGCAGCGGCTACAAAACGATCATCCAGGTACACCCATGGGTGCGGTTTGCGCGGAGTACTTGTGGTGTTGAGCGGTCCGTCGGCCATGGTCAGGCCCTCCGCGCAGCGATCTTCAAGGCGGTATCACGCTCCAGATTATCGCCGCCCGTGCGTTTGTCGTGGAGTCGCGCAGCTTTCCAGCTGACCATCGCTGCCGTGCCGGTCACCGCATCGGTTGGGCCGACAGTAATACTCACGGGAACACCGAGTGCGGTCTCCATATAGCTGGCAACGGTGTTCAGGTCGTTTCGGGCTTCGCTATTGGGCTGCAACTCGATAATGACGCTTAATTTATCGATACCCGACACGGTTTCGACCTGAATGTGATAGTCCAGACAACCTGTCAGATGCTCGAACAGCGCTGCTTCAACGTCGTAGGCGCAATGGTTGCGTCCGTTTATGACCAGCGTGTCTCTGAGCCGTCCGATGGGGATGATCTGCCACTTGCCCTGACTCAGAACCCGGGCTCTGATCGTATCTCCCGTGCGATACCGAATCAGAGGCTTCTGGCCCTGATAGAGGTGCGTGATAACCAGCTCGCCGGTCATCTGGCCGTCTTTCGGCTCCAGGACTTCGCCGGTGATCGGATTGACCACTTCATAGACGACATTCAAGGGCACGGTGCACAAGTGCCCCTGCTTGTCACAGGCAGCAAGAATTGAAGACTCCTGCGATGCGTACATGCAGTTGTAAACCGCACTGCCCCATACATCGCCAATGTTGCGCAACAAACCAGGCGTGGTGAGTTCACCCAAGGTGAATATCAACTTCACGCCCAGCGATGAAGGGTTCTGCCCCTTGTTGATCAGGTGCCTTGCCAGGCTGATTGCAACGGCGGGAGTACACACCAGTGCAGAGATTTTCAGCTCCCTGATCAGCGTAACGACGCGCTCCATACCGACAACAGGTGAGCGCGGCCACATCTTCACTACTGTGTGTCCCAGACTGCGGCAGACGTCCTCGAATGTATCCCCGGTAGAGTGCAGCTCCGTAGGCCCCATGACACCGACTATATGGCGCTCGCCGTGAGCCTGAAAAAGCGCTCCGTAACGAAGTATCAACGGGGTATTGTTGAATATCGAATCCCGCTCGTTACGCGGGCATGGCGTGGCCGCACCCGTCGTGCCGGTGGTTTCGTAATAGATCCAGGCATCAGACAGCGGAGCAGAGAGCATGAAGTGACCTGCCGTGCGCAAGTCATCTTTCGTAGTAAATGGCAACTGGCGGAAAGCGTGCCAGTCCAGCGTGCTTAATGCAGCGTCCGACGCGGACAACAGATCGCGATAAAACGGAGAATGGGCGTTGACATAACGAAGTGTCTGCCTGAGACGGTCGAGTTGAATAGAGTTAAGTTCCTCGACAGAGATACCATCGCTTTCAAACAATGCATGCTGCTGGTACGTGACACGCGCCAACTCTAAAAGATCCGGTTTGAATAAAGCGTACACGACAACCTCCTTGTCATTGAGATAATTACTTGAACAGTGGAAAGTTTCCTGACAGCTTACTGATCTTTTTCTTCGGCCCTATCAGCCCGATCGCGACCAACTCGATGGACGAACTGTCAGCCTCGGAGATACGCGACTCGTACTCCTGATATGTTTTGCAGGATTGCGCCAGTGCACTGAACGGAATGCTGAAAATCTCATCATCGGCCAGGGCTTTTTCCTGAAGCTCGTGCAGGCTTTCATTGCTGGACAACAGAATCGGCAAAGGCGCGTAGATGACGCCAGGGTAGTTGACACTGTCGCTGCTCTGCATGTCCGGACCGACCAGTCCCTCTACGGAGCGCCCCATACTGACGCCGATGACGCTGACTGCGTTCGCGGCATGCCCCAGCCCCAGCGCCTTATCAACAACGATTACACACTTGTGAAGTGCCGCATCAAAATTCATGGGTCCCCCCTCAAACTATCGAGAAACGCTCACCGCATCGAGCGGTGCGCTGACCACGTCAGTCCAGCCATCGAGCAGCCCTGACCACTGTGTTGTTTCACTGTTGATATCGATATCCACGACCTGCCAACTGGCGATCTTCTGCCACTTGAGCACGCCGTCCTGGTGATCAGGATGAATAAGGAAACTTGACAGTTCTTCCTGACTTTCAAATAAGCCCATGACCACAAAGTCCATCGCTCTTTTACGCACGCTTATATTTCTTCCACAGGCCCAGCCTGCAATCTCGCTAATACGGTGCGGGTGTCCACGGGTGGCGGCTTCTGCCTCCAGGACTTCACTGTCACACCATTGAAAAGGCTCATAAAACTTGAAGAAAACCAAGTGGAGAATCATGCATCGTCCTTGTTTATCGCCGACCACGTTGACTGGATTATTTAAACGCGGGGCTGTCCCTATTTACTTTCCAACGATCCGGCTAACGGCAAACAGTGTATTGATGAGACGTTTGCCAAACCTTGTCTGGAAAAAATACTACACGCTTTAAACGGGAAAAAATCATCTATTCTGATTGCCTGAATCACCGAATTAGGTAGAATTTCCCCCATCCACAAGGAGTTGCGGAATTTATGACCTACCAGACGTTGAATCCTACTGATGTAAGGATCCTCACGGCGCTGCAGCAGGATGGCCGTATCACCAACCAGACCCTGGCCGACCAGATCGGCATGTCTGCCTCGCCCTGTTGGCGACGGGTCAGGCAGCTGGAAGAACATCGCTATATCCAGGGTTACAGAGCCGTACTGGACCGCCGCAAGATCGGGCTGGGCGTCATGGTGTTCATTCGTATCAGCATCGACAGTCATAGTGAGGCCGAGGCCAGAAAATTCGAGAAGGAAGTCATGCAGCTGGAAGATGTCGTGGCGTGCTACAGCATCGGTGGCGATGCGGACTTTCTGCTTCAGGTCGTAGCGCCCGATCTGGATTCCTTTGCTGACTTCGCCATGACCGTGGTCAGACGATTACCCGGCATCAAGGAAATGCAGAGCATGTTCGTCCTCAAGGAAATAAAACCGTTCGTCTCGTTCCCGGTAAAGCAGCCCGCATAGCATAAATGCGTGCATCGGCATCAATGACTGCACGCCCATCATTTCAAATAAAGGAATAGCCATGCCCACGACCGAGCCAGCCACCGTGACCTTCACCAGCGCCATCCCGATCCTGCGGATGTTCGATGAACGCAAAGCGCGTGAGTTCTATATCGACTTTCTCGGTTTCAGCATCGAATTCGAACACCGCTTCGAAGCGGATCTGCCGTTGTATCTGGGCATCAGCCGTAACGGGCTGAACCTGCACCTCTCCGAGCATCACGGTGACGCCTGTCCAGGTGCGGCGGTGTTCATCCCGACGCAGAACATCGAGCAATTGCGCGATGAGCTGATCGGCAAGCAGTACGGCTATGCCCGCCCGGATATTGTTCAGCAAGGCTGGGGGAAGGTACTGGAAGTCTGCGACCCGTTCGGTAACCGGCTCAGGTTCTGCGAGAGCTGAGAAACCCGCATTGATGTCAGCCGTGCGGCGATACTATTCGCCCTGCGGCTGACACGACCCATCTTTGTGCACACAGACGCATTCAAGCGCACACATGACGCATGATTGCAGCGCAACTCACCGCCAATAGCCAGTAATCCCGCCGTAAATCGCCCTCCGGCCGACGTTGGCCCATAACGTGCAAACGCGTCAGTTCATCTTGTATACATGAATGAACACCACCATGACCGCACTCGATATTCCTGAACTTCAGTCGGCGCTCCGCTCCGGCGAAACCACGCTGACGACTCTGGTGCATACCCTGACTGCGCATATTGATGCGGATGACCGGGCAGAGGTCTGGATTCATCGCGTTCCCCTGGCACAGCTTGTCGAGCGGGCAAAGGCGCTGGAGGGCATCGCCGAAGAAATGGGCGATGCGCTGTATGACCGGTTGCCGCTGTTCGGCGTGCCCTTTGCGGTCAAGGACAATTTCGACGTGGCGCAGATGCCGACCACGGCTGCCTGCCCGACGTTCGCCTACGTACCCGAGGACAATGCTCACGTTGTGCAGCTGCTGCTCGACAGCGGCGCAATCCTGATGGGCAAGACCAATCTCGATCAATTCGCCACAGGCCTGGTGGGCGTCCGCTCGCCTTACGGCGCGGTACGCAATGCGCATGATCCGGCCTACGTCAGTGGCGGTTCGAGTTCCGGTTCGGCAGTGGCGGTAGCGCGTGGCTACGTCAGTTTTGCACTGGGCACGGACACCGCAGGTTCAGGCCGCGTGCCAGCCGGCTTCAACGGCATCGTCGGGCTCAAGCCCAGCCTTGGCCTGTTCAGCAGCCGCGGGGTCGTGCCTGCCTGCCGCACGCTGGACTGCCCATCCATCTTTGCCAACGATGTGATGCAAGCCTGGCAGGTGGCGCAGGTCATTGCAGCTTACGACCCGCTGGATGCGTCCAGTGTGGCCGTGCAGGCATTGCCGGTGCAGCGCAGGGTTCGGCGTGTCGCCGTCGCACGGCACTGCGAGTTCTTCGGTGACGAGCAGGCACAGGCGGCTTACCTCAAAACTCTGGAAGCCCTGCAAAACGACCCGCTGGTGACGGTCAGCGCTATCGAGTTCGACGTGTTCGCCGAGGCAGCTGCCCTGCTGTATCAAGGCCCGTGGGTGGCGGAACGCCGCGCTGCCATCGGCGAATTCTTCGCCAGCAACGCGGCCGACATTCATCCCGTGGTGCGCGGCATTGTGCAGAGCGCTGATTCATTCGACGCCGTGGACACGTTCAACGCGCGCTATCGCCTGGCAGAGCTGACCCGCGCTGCGCAGCAACTGCTGACCGACATCGATGTGCTGGTGGTGCCAACCGCGCCGTGCATGCCGACCATCGAAGCGGTGCTCGGCAACCCGGTCGCGCTCAACTCACAGCTCGGCTATTACACCAACTTCGTCAACCTGATGAACATGTGCGCCATCGCCATCCCGACAGATCGTCGCGCGGACGGGCTGCCTGCGGGTATCACGCTGATTGGCCCGGCCGGTGCCGATCAACGCCTGGCAGAGATCGCCGCCGCCTGGCAGCCGCTGTTCGGCCAGGCTGACCAGCGTGACGCCGTGGCAATGGCTCCCCTGCCCTATAACAGCCCGACCGTACAGGTTGCGGTCGTCGGCGCGCATCTGGTCGGCCAACCGCTCAACTGGCAACTGCTTGAAGGTGGCGCTCGCTTGCTGCGCAGCACAACCACCAGCGCGGATTACCGCCTGTATGCGCTGGCAGAAACGTCGCCGCCGAAGCCGGGACTGGTGCGCGTCGCTGAACAGGGCGCGAGCATCGAGATAGAAGTCTGGGAAATGCCGCTGAACCAGTTCGGCGCTTTCGTCGCAGCCATTCCCGCGCCACTGGGCATCGGCTCGCTGCAATTGGCCGACGGCCAGTGGGTCAAGGGTTTCATCTGTGAGCCTGGCGGCCTTGAAGGCGCGCTGGACATCACTGACTACAAAGGCTGGCGCGCCTACCGCGCCGCGCACACATCTTCCATCGCTCAATGACCCGAGGTAGCACACATGTCGAATGTTGATCGTCGCAGTTTCATCAAGTTGGCGGGCATTATCGGCCTGAGCGCAGCGCTGCCTTTCGGTCGCGCCTATTCAGCCGATGCGCCGCTGGTAGTGGGTTTTATCTACGTCGGCGCTCGCGACGACTTTGGTTACAACCAGGCCCACGCCCAGGCAGCGGCCATCATCAAGACACTGCCCAACGTCAAAGTGATCGAGGAAGAGAACGTTCCGGAAACCGTGGCCGTACAGAAGACCATGGAAGCCATGATCCGTCAGGACGGCGCCACGTTGATTTTCCCGACCTCGTTCGGCTATTTCGAACCGCATGTGGTCAAGGTCGCCAAAAAGTACCCCGACGTCCGTTTCGCACACTGCGGCGGTCTCTGGCAGAAAGGTCGCGACCCGATGAACGCGGGGAGCTTTTTCGGTTACATCGACGAGGCGCAATACCTCAACGGCGTGATCGCCGGGCACATGAGCAAGAGCAAAAAGCTCGGTTTTGTCGCCGCCAAACCAGTGCCTCAGGTGCTGCGCAACCTCAACGCCTTCGCCATGGGTGCCCGCTCGGTCGACCCGAGCATCGTCACCACGGTGATCTTCACCGGTGACTGGTCGCTACCGGTCAAGGAAGCGGAGGCCGCCAACGGCCTGATCGACCAGGGTTGTGACGTACTGACCTGCCATGTCGACGGGCCCAAGGTGATCGTCGAGACGGCTGAAAAACGCGGCGTGATGACCTGTGGCTACCACGCCAGCCAGGCTGCGCTGGCGCCCAAGGGCTACCTGACCGGGGCCGAATGGAACTGGGAGACGCCTTATCGTGCTCACGTCGCGGCAGCCCAGAGCGGCGCGCCGATGATCAACTTCCTGCGCGGCGGGCTCAAGGAAGGCTTCGTCAAAACGTCCGCTTACGGGCCTGCGGTAACAGCCGACGCCAAACAGAAAGCGGATGCCATCAAGGCGCAGATGATGGCCGGTCAGTTCGTGATTTTCAAAGGCCCGCTCAAGGACAACAAGGGCAACGTGGTGATTGCCGATGGCGTTGTCCAAGGCCAGACCGACATTGCTCTGGAGAGCATGAATTACCTGGTCGAAGGCGTGCTTGGCCAGCTCTGAGGAACGTTCATGAGTTCATCGACAAGTCTGCGCCGCCTGGCCAGCGCGTTGTTGCCGGGGCTGCCTACGCTGCTGGCGGTGTTTTCCTCGTGCGTGCTGTTCGGGCTGTTTCTGGCGGTTCAGGGCAAGCCTGCCTGGCAGGCGCTGCACCTGGTCGGCGAAGGCGCGTTCGGCTCGTGGTTCGCCCTGGAAAACACCTTGCAACGCGCCGCGCCGCTGATGCTCACCGCGCTGTGCGTCGCCCTGCCCGCACGGGCCGGGCTGATCATCATCGGCGGTGAAGGCGCGCTGGTACTGGGCGGTCTGGCTGCCGCAGTGACACCCTTGTGGCTCAGCCATCTGCCAGCCGCTTTGATGCTTGCCTGCATGGCGGTCGCGGCAATGACCGTGGGCGCACTGTGGATCGGTCTGAGTGGCTGGATGCGCCAGCGTCGCGGGGTCAATGAAACGATCAGCAGCCTGCTGCTTTCGTACATCGCCCTGGCACTGTTCCGGCAGTTGGTGGAAGGCCCCCTGCGCGACCCGGCAAGCCTGAACAAGCCTTCGACGCCGCCGCTGGACGATGCCTATATGATCGGCACGATCAGCGACAGTTTCGAGGTGCACTGGGGACTGGTGGCGGGCGTCGTCGCCTGTCTGCTGGCGTATGTGCTGGTGCGCCACAGCGTCAAGGGTTTTGCCCTCGCCGTGGTCGGCGGCAACGTGCGGGCTGCGCTGATGATCGGCTTGCCCGTGGACCGGCTGATCATGCTCAGTTGCCTGCTGGGCGGTGCGGCGGCGGGCCTGGCCGGCATGTTCGAGGTCACCGCGGTGCAAGGCAGCGCCAACGCCGCACTGATCGCAGGCTACGGCACCAGCGGCATCCTTGTCGCCTTCGCCGCTCGCCATCATCCGCTGGCCATTATCGTCTGCGCCATCCTGCTTGGCGGGCTGGAGGCCAGTGGCGGACTGCTTCAACGACGGCTCGGTCTGCCGGACGCCACCACGCTGATTCTTGAAGGTCTGCTGTTCACCAATCTGCTGCTCTGGGAAGCCCTGGGTGGACGTATCGCCGCCTGGAAGATCAGGCTGACGGCGGCGCCTGCGCCGCTCGACAAGGGAGCACTGCAACATGGCTGATATCGACCTGACTACCTTTCTGCTCGCCCTGCTGGCCGGCGCCATCCGCGTCGGCACGCCTTTTCTGTTCGTCAGCCTGGGCGAATGCCTGACCGAGAAGAGCGGCCGGATCAACCTGGGGCTGGAGGGCATTCTGGTCGCGGGTGCCATGTCCGGATATGCCGTCGCGTGCCTGAGCGGCTCGGCGTGGCTGGGCGTCGGCGCGGCTGCCGGGGTCGGCATTCTGCTGGGCCTGCTGCATGGGCTGGCGTGCTCGTTGCCACGGGTCAACGACATCGCGTTCGGCATCGCACTGATCCTGCTCGGCACCGGCCTGGCGTTCTTTCTCGGCAAAGCCTTTATCCAGCCACAGGCGCCCATGCTGCCTTCACTGGCGCTGGGTGCCTGGAGCAGCGAAGAACGCGTGCGCTCGGCGCTGAACATCAATGTGCTGTTCTTCGTCGGTGCAGCGCTGGCGTTCGTGCTGCACTGGGGGCTGCGCACCACGCGCTGGGGGCTGATGCTGCGTCTGGTCGGCGACCATGCCGAAACCGCTCAGGCGCTGGGCTATCGACCGCTCAAGGTACGCATCGTGGCCACTGCGGTGGGCGGCGGGCTGGCCGGTATCGGCGGTGCCTATCTGTCGCTCTACTACCCCGGCAGCTGGAACGAAGGGCTGTCCAGCGGTCAGGGGCTGATGGCCGTGGCGCTGGTGATCTTTGCCCGCTGGCGCCCGTTGGCGTGTCTGTGGGCGTCGTTGCTGTTCGGCGCTGCCGGTGCCATCGGCCCGGCCCTGCAAGCGGTCGGTATCAGCACCGGCTATTACCTGTTTGCCGCAGCACCTTATGCGCTGACGCTGGTGGTGATGTACGCCACCTGTCGCCGTGGTCGCACTTTGAACGGCGCGCCGGGCGAACTCAGCCTGACGCGATGAACTGATCTTTTTTCGAGGAGACATTGCATGGCCAGTGGTCTTGGTGGTTTGAACAAGTCGCCCAATGGCGTGGTGATCGGCCTGGCGCAACTGGCGCTGCCCGATCCGCATACGCGCGAGGCGTTGTGGATGCAGACGCAGAAAGTGGTCGGCATGGTTGCCAAGGCTCGGCGCAGCAATCCGGGCATGGATCTGATCGTATTCCCCGAATACTCGCTGCACGGCCTGTCGATGAGCACGGCGCCGGAGATCATGTGCAGCCTCGACGGCCCGGAAGTCATGGCACTGCGCGAGGCGTGCAAGACGCACCGGATATGGGGCTGCTTCTCGATCATGGAAGCCAACCCGCACGGCAACCCGTTCAACAGTGGCCTGATCGTCGATGACCTTGGAGAGATCCGCCTGTACTACCGCAAGCTGCACCCGTGGGTGCCGGTCGAACCGTGGGAGCCGGGCGATCTGGGTATTCCGGTCTGCGACGGACCGCGCGGCAGCAAGCTGGCGCTGATCATCTGCCATGACGGCATGTTCCCGGAAATGGCCCGCGAGTGCGCCTACAAGGGCGCCGACATCATGCTGCGCACCGCGGGTTACACCGCACCGATCCGCCACTCGTGGAAAATCACCAATCAGAGCAACGCCTTCACCAACCTGATGCAGACCGCAAGCGTCTGCATGTGCGGCTCCGACGGCACGTTCGACTCCATGGGCGAGGCGATGTTTGTCGACTTCGACGGCACGATCATGGCCGAAGGGGGCGGCCGGCCCGACGAAATCGTCTGCTGCGAACTGCGCCCCGACCTGGTCCGCGAAGCCCGTGTGCACTGGGGCGTGGAAAACAACATCTATCAATTCGGGCATCGCGGCTATGTGGCGGTCAAGGGCGGCGCACGCGACTGTCCTTACACCTACATGCACGATCTGAGCGCAGGCCGATACCGTCTGCCGTGGGAAGACGATGTCGTGCATACCGATGGCAGCTCGTGCGGTTTTGCGGCCCCCGAGCGCGACTTCAAACCCACCCCCGGCAGCTGGAAGGAGTAACGCCATGAGCGAACGTCATATTGCATCGGCGCCCTACCCCTGGCCCTGGAACGGGCAATTGCATGCGCACAACACGGCCTTGATCGTGATCGACATGCAGACCGACTTCTGCGGCGTCGGCGGCTACGTGGACAGCATGGGTTACGATCTGGCGCTGACCCGTGCGCCCATCGAGCCGATCAAGGCGCTGCTCGCCACAATGCGCCCGCTGGGCTTCACCATCATCCATACCCGCGAAGGTCATCGCCCGGACCTCAGTGACTTGCCCGCCAACAAACGCTGGCGCTCGCAGCGCATCGGCGCGGGGATCGGCGACCCCGGTCCGTGCGGCAAGATTCTGGTGCGTGGCGAGCCGGGCTGGGAAATCATCGACGAGCTGGCACCGCTGCCCGGCGAAATCGTGCTCGACAAGCCCGGCAAAGGCTCCTTCTGCGCCACCGATCTGGAACTGATTCTGCGCACTCGCGGCATCGACAATCTGATCCTGACCGGCATCACCACCGACGTCTGCGTGCACACCACCCTGCGCGAAGCCAATGACCGTGGCTTCGAGTGCCTGCTGCTGGAAGACTGCTGCGGGGCGACCGACCCTGGCAACCATGCGGCGGCCCTGAGCATGGTCAAAATGCAGGGTGGCGTGTTCGGTGCGGTCGGCCACTCCTCGATGCTTCGCGACCTGTTGGGAGCATGATCATGCGCGCCCCGAGCCTTGAGACGATTGGTGCGAGCAAATATTTCGGCAGTTTTTGCGCGCTCGACGAGGTGTCCTTCAAGGTCCGCGCCGGCACCGTCCACGCCCTGCTCGGCGAGAACGGCGCCGGCAAGAGCACGCTGGTCAAAGGCATCATAGGCTACAGCCCGCTGCAGTCGGGCAGCATTCTGATCAACAACCGCGAACACGAGATTCGCACCCCGCGCGACTCCCATCAGTTGCAGATCGGTATGGTGTATCAGCACTTCACCGTAGCGCCGGGCCTGAGCGTGGCGGAAAACCTGGTGCTGTCGCGCGGCGATCTGCCGTGGCGTATCGACTGGGCCAGCGAGCACCAACGCCTGGAAGCGTTCATGGCAAAAATGCCTTTTCGTCTGGACATCCATCGGCCGGTCAGCAGCCTGGCGGCCGGCGAAAAGCAGAAACTGGAAATCCTCAAGCAGCTGTATCTGGAACGTCGACTGGTCATTCTCGACGAACCGACTTCGGTGCTCACGCCGCAGGAAGCCGACGAGGTGCTGGGGCTGATGCAGGCGATGGCGCATCGTGGCGAACTGACCGTCCTGATGATCACCCACAAGTTTCGCGAAGTCAGCACCTACGCCGATGACGTCACTGTGTTGCGCAAGGGTCGCTGGGTGGGCAGCGCGGCAGTGGCTGACACCACCACGCAACAGATGGCGGCGTGGATGATGGGCGACGCACAGGTACGCGGGGTGAGCAGCGAGCGCCCGGTGATGGCGGCCCGCCCGCCGCAGTTGCAGGTGACAGGCCTGGATGTGCCTGGCGACAAAGGCACGCTGGCGGTGAAAAACCTGTCTCTGGCCGTTCACCCGGGTGAAATCGTCGGGGTTGCAGGCATCTCCGGCAACGGTCAGCGCGAACTCACCGAAGCGCTGCTCGGCCAGCGCGCCTTCAGCGCCGGGCAGATAGCGATCGACGGTCAGCCTTACCACGCACGGCGCGAACAGATGCAGCGCCTGCGCGTGTTCAGCCTGCCTGAAGAACCCCTGCGCAACGCCTGCATCGGCACATTCAGCGTGGCTGACAACCTGGCCCTGCGCAATTTCGACCAGCCGCCGCTGTGCCGCCAGGGCTGGCGTCTGGATCGTCGCGCAGCAGGTGTGCAGGCACGCAGCCTGATTGAGCAGTTCCAGGTGTCGCCCAACGACCCTGACCGGCCGATCGGCACCTTGTCCGGGGGTAACGTGCAGCGCGCTGTTTTGGCCCGTGAACTGACCCACGACGTCGCGGTACTGATCGTCGCCAACCCGGTATTCGGCCTGGACTTCGCCAGTGTCGCGCTCATTCACCAGCGCCTGATCGACGCTCGCAACAGCGGCACAGCGGTCCTGCTGCTCAGTGAAGACCTCGACGAGCTGCTGAGCCTGGCAGACCGTATCGTGGTCATTCACGACGGCGAACTGGTGTTTGAAACCCGTGCAGCGGACGCCGACCGTACCGAGCTGGGCCGACACATGGCCGGTGCCGAGCATCTCGCGGGGGAACCGGCATGAACAAGGTCAATGCGCGCCCTGACCGCTTCGCCTTCGACACGTCCCGTACCGCTGTGGTGATCATCGACATGCAGCGCGATTTCCTCGAACCCGGCGGCTTTGGTGCCGCACTGGGCAACGACGTCGCTCCGTTGCAGGCCATCGTACCGTCCGTGCAACGCCTGCTGTCGCTGGCGCGCGATGAAGGCATGACGGTGATCCATACCCGCGAATCACACCGCCCGGACCTTGCCGACTGCCCGCAAGCCAAACGTGACCATGGCTCGCCGGGCCTGCGCATCGGCGATCCCGGCCCCATGGGGCGCATCCTGATTCGCGGCGAACCCGGCAATCAGATTATCGACGCCCTGGCACCACTCGCTGACGAGTGGGTCATCGACAAACCCGGCAAAGGCATGTTCTTCGCCACCGACCTGCAGCAGCGGCTGAGCCAAGCCGGGATCACCCATTTGATCTTTGCAGGCGTCACCACCGAAGTCTGCGTGCAGACCAGCATGCGCGAAGCCAATGACCGGGGTTATCGCTGCCTGCTGATCGAAGACGCGACCGAAAGCTATTTTCCCGCGTTCAAACAGGCCACGCTGGAGATGATCACCGCACAAGGCGGGATTGTCGGCCGGGTTGCCTCGTTGACAGACTTGGAGCAGGCGCTACAGAAGGAGCACACATTGATGGACATCAACCTCCCCCACGTGGTCGCTGAAGTGACCCACGCCTTTCACGACTACGAACGCGCCCTGCTGGCCAATGAACTGAACACACTGGATGCGTATTTCTGGAATTCCGAACAGACCGTTCGCTACGGCGTCGCGGAGAACCTGCATGGTGCCGACACGATTGCGCGCTATCGACGCCAGTGTCAGCCGGTGGGACCGGGCCGCACGCTGCTGCGCACCGTGGTGAGCACCTTCGGTGAAGACTTCGCCACGGTCAGTACCGAGTTTCATGATGGCGTCACCCAGCGCCTTGGTCGGCAGATGCAGACCTGGGCGCGACTGGAGGGCGGCTGGAAAGTCGTTGCCGCACATGTCAGCATTGACCTGAGCAGCCTGGAGCCACGCCCTTGAATTCCCCGAACACCACCAACGCGCTGGCTGAAGACGTCTATCGGCGGCTCAAGCAGGAGATTTTCGACTTCTACCTGCTGCCCTACGACCGCTTCACCGAAACCCAACTGGCCGACCGTTATCAGGTCTCGCGAACGCCGGTGCGTGACGCACTCTACCGCCTGCAACGCGAAGGCTACCTGGACGTCGAGTTCCGGCGTGGCTGGTCAGTCAAGCCTCTGGATTTCAACCAGATCGACCAGCTCTACGATCTGCGCATCGTGCTGGAGTGCGCGGCGGTCGAGCGCATCTGTGCCTGCGCCGAAGTGCATCCGGAACTCACTATTCTGCGCCAGCACTGGTTGATCGATCGCGATTGCTGGCAGATAGATATGCAAGTGGTCGCCGACCTCGATGAACAGTTCCACACCCAACTGGTGGCCGCTTCAGGCAACCTGGAAATGGCCCGCATCCACCAGGAAGTGACCGAGCGCATCCGTATTGTGCGCCGCCTGGACTTCTTCAAAAGCGCGCGTATCGAACATACCTACCTCGAACACGCCGCGATCCTCAATGCCCTTCAGGCGCGCAAACGTGACGAAGCCTTATTGCTGCTGCGTTCCCATGTAGAGATCAGCAAACTGGAAGTACGCAAACTGACGATCTCCATGCTCAGTGATGCGCGGCGGCGGTATGAGGCGTGAGGTTTCTACGCTTCAAATCAAAACTTCTGGGGGGCAGGTCTGATACGTGAGCGCCTGTGCGCCCTGCGGTGGGCAGTCAAGAGTTTGTACTGCGATAAAGCGCACTTCTAAGGTTCCGGATCGATAAGCCGTTCAAGCCCTTCAATGGCCACTTTGCACCACTCCGGGACTTCGTCAATTTTGTATTCGACAATCGAAGCGTCTGTGATTTCTGCTTCGAGTTCTGCAGTATCTCCAGAGTTATCAAACAAGTATGCTCGACTCGTTGCCTGGATAGCCTCCGGCAGTAACGCCAGGCATCTGTGATAACGGGCATGCACTTTCTCAGGGGTGACATTGTGCCCGCCCTCGCCAACACGAATCGCGATCCGGTTGATATTGATACTCGGGTTTTCAGTGGCAACGAAATATAAATAAGTCCGGTATCCCATCGCCTTGGCTTTTTTGATGAACTCCACTTTGGAACGGTCCGACATGACTGTCTCAAACGTGAAGCTGGCGGACTGAACAAGCAATTGATGCCTGATGAAATCAGCAACGACCGAGGCGTGGTAAGAAGTGAATGTGATGCCTTCAATCAATAGCGATTGGGCGGTGATGAAGAAATGCTCAGCCTGACAAGCCAACCGTTCTCTTTCAATGAGGGGGTGCGAGGAGAAAAACGCCCGGAAAGCTTGCTGATCATCTTCAATCGAAAAAGGGGAAAGATCTATAAACCCATTATCGCCCGCCTCACGCTCAAGGTCGTCGGCATTGACGTAAATGTAAATCAGGTCAGGATCAAGTATGCGCTTGATGGTGCTCTTGCCTGAACCGTTAGGGCCGGCAAATACGCGTAGCCTAGGTACGGGCACTGGTAGCGGACCTTGGGCCGATCCTGAAGGAGCCGGTCGCTACCTTGCGTCTCGGCGTGGAGGCACAAACGACTTCTTCAGTGCCGTCCGCACATTCGGCGACGATAAATCCTCCTTTGGACAGCAACACTGTCTGCCCGGAGGATTTTGCCTTCTCATAGGCCATTCTGGTGGCAAGGGACGCTTTGGCCGGAATCTGAGCTTCCAGCTCCTGAATAGCTTCTTCGGACAGTACATCTTCTGAAGATCTAGGCATTAATCCTCCTCGTCAGCATGTTCAGCGTAACCTCAATGGCCAGATCATAGACCGAAAACGCTTTTTTCGACACCAACCGATACTCGTCAGTGTTACCAATCATGAGAAGCGCCACGGTCTGACGGATCATGATGTGGGCGAAAGTACTTAGACAAAACCGCAAGCAAGAGCCCACTGAATTGAGGCGCATCAATCAGCCCATCCGGACATCCAGCCTCCCATGCAACCTTTTGAAACCTGCCCTGTCGTAAGCATTAGCGCGTAATAGCACTTAGGCATCAGCCTGTATTTGCTGTATTAATACATGAACCTCCACTGTTTATTCGGCCGGTGACTGACAGTCTGGCTCGTTATGCAATGGGTCAGTCGTCGCCTCGACTAAACGTCTTTTAGCAATATCAAGTCTGTACGTGGTCCTGGCTGAAAAATCAGCTGAACCCATCAGACCATCTCTCCGCGCAGCTGGAAGAGGTCCACGGAACGGGTCCACGGCTTATGCGCTGCCGAACATGATCCGGGCCACACATGCAAGCCATTCAGGAATAGCGATCGATGAACCCACAGGGCTATGAGCACGACCACGTCATACCGACGAATGTTGAAGATGTTGCCAAGGTATTGCAGGCAGCTGCTCACTCCGCCTCGTGCACCGCCGCTTTGCTGATGGTATCCAGCGCTACAGGCTGGGAACAGTTGGTCAGCTGCGGCCAAAGCCTGCTCAAAGCGGATGAGGCATGGTTGAGGATGGTCTCGTCGTATGGCGACGTGGTGCTGGTCGGTCAGGACAGTCCGGCGAATGCGATCCAGACCAACAGCCCGGGGACTACCCTGATCTACGTTGCTATCCGTGGCTTCAGGCATGAGTTGCTGGGCGCGATGCTGTTGAGCAACAGCGATGGCGCAATGGTGCTGAGCGCTGCGCAACGCTATGCGCTGCAGGCCCAGGCGGTTCATATTCGTACCTACCTGCAACCGGGACGTGATCCCGAGGCCAACAATCCGCTGGTCACCTCGTTCGAACGCCTGCGCTTGCTTGAATCGGTGGTCATCAACGCCAATGACGCGATTCTTATCACCGAAGCGGAACCCATCGATCTGCCCGGCCCGCGTATCGTCTATTGCAACCCTGCGTTTCTGGCAATTACCGGCTTCACGGAAGAGGAAGTCATAGGCCGCACGCCCCGGATCCTGCAGTGTGAGGACACCAGTCGGGCAACGCTGGACATTATTCGCGAGGCTCTCAGTCACTGGCGACCGGTTGAAGTCGAATTGCTCAACACCCGCAAGGATGGCAGCCAGTTCTGGGTCGAGTTGAGCATTGTGCCGGTGGCCAACGAAAAAGGCTGGTTCACCCATTGGGTATCCGTGCAGCGCGATATCACCGAGCGCAAGGAATCTCAGCAACTGGCTCAGCGAGCTCGTCTGGAGTGGGAGGAAAAGCTTGCGTTACAGAGCCGGCTGGAGGAACGCGAGCGCATGTCCGAAGAGCTGACCTATATCGCTTTTCACGATGAGCTGACCTCACTGTTCAACCGCGCTTACCTGATGAACGAATTGACCACGGCATTTGAAACCCGTAAGTCTCGTTACGAACGGGCAACGGTACTCTTTCTGGACCTGGACGGTTTCAAGGTGGTCAACGACAGCATGGGGCACCTGGCCGGTGACCAGTTGCTCAAGGGGGTCGCGAACCGATTGCAGACCTGCGTTCGCTCGAATGATGTGTTGGCGCGAATCGGCGGCGACGAATTTGCGATCCTGCTGATGGGCAAGGATCAGCCGGAGACTGCCGTAAAAATGGCTGAACGCATCGTGAGCCAGTTGAACACGGCAATCCAGATCGAAGGCCAGGACATTTTCATCTCCTGCAGCATCGGCATCGTCAGCGCAGGCGAAAGTCATACCAAGCCCGAAGAGTTGCTGCGTGACGCCGATGTGGCCATGTACTCCGCGAAAAAACAGGGCCGAGGACGCTGGAGCATCTTCAACACCTCAATGCGCGAGGCGGCGATCGACACGCTGATGATTCAGAACGCGTTGCGCCAGGCACTGGAAGACAAGGATTTCCTGGTCTTTTATCAGCCGATCTACAGCGGCAACTGTGAACACCTGGTCGGGGTCGAAGCCCTGGTCAGATGGAACCATGCCACCATGGGCATCATTTCTCCCGATGCGTTCATCCCGATTGCCGAAGACCTGGGGATTATTCATGAGCTGGGTGCCTGGGTAATGCACAAAGCCTGCAGCGAAGTGCAGGCCTGGCGCAAGGAGTTCTCTCATCTGGACCTCAGGCTCAATGTCAACGTGTCCGGAAAAGAGTTGAGCCATCCCGGATTCGTCGATCGGGTAACACGGATCATTGCCTCCACCGGCCTGCCTGCTACACAACTGCAGATCGAGGTCACCGAGTCGGTGTTTCTCTATCAGCCTGACGCGATCGCGGAGATTCTCCGGCAGATCAGGCAGCTTGGCGTGAGAGTGGCGCTGGATGACTTCGGCACGGGTTACAGCTCGCTCGGCTACATCGACCGTTACCCGATCGATGCCGTGAAGATCGATCGGTCCTTCGTGTCCCGAATGATGACGTATGAGCGCAGCGAAGCCATTGTCAGCAGCATCCTGTCGCTGGGACGAGCGCTGAACCTGGATATCACGGCGGAAGGTGTGGAGACAGCAGAACAATACAACCTGCTGCGCAAAATGGGCTGCCCTTACTTTCAGGGTTATCTGCTGAACAGACCGATGCGCTCAGAGGCATTGCTGCATATCATCAAATCCGCAGCCGAATGCACTGCCTGATTTACGCCGACGTTGATGGGCCGGACTGATTCCCGGCCATTACGCAGCACTTCACGTCAACCAGTGCCACAACAGCAATGTCCCGACCAGCCCGACCACCGACACGATGGTCTGCAACACCGACCAGACCCAAATGGTTTGCTTGAGTTGCAGGCCGAAGTATTCGCGGACCATCCAGAAGCCTGCGTCGTTGACGTGGCAGAAGAACACCGAGCCGGCACCGATCACCAGCGCCACCAGCGATGCCTGCACCGGCGCCAGCCCGGCCATCATCGGCGCAAGGATACCTGCCGTCGTCGTGGTCGCCACGGTCGCAGACCCGGTGGCCTGACGCAGTGCCACGGCAATCAGCCAGGCGAGCAGCAGATAAGGCATGTGCGCACCTTCTGCCACCTTGCTGATGGTCTGGCTGACACCGGCATCCAGCAGCGTCTGCTTCAGACCACCACCCGCGCCGATGGTCAGCAACAGCACAGCGATGGGCGCGAGGCTTTTGCGCAATGTACCGCCGACGTGCTCACGGGAAAGCCCGTTGGCCCAGCCCAGGCAAACCGTTGCCGCCAGCACCGCGATGCCCAGCGCCACCAGGGGCTCGCCTAGAAACTTCAAGGTCAGCGCGATGTTGCTTTCAGGTTCCAGCGCTATCTTGGCAAAGGTGCTGCCGAGCATGAGGATCACCGGTAAAAGGATGATCAGCAGCGAGATGCCAAACCCAGGCTGCCGGCTGGTTTCAGGCTTGGCACTGAACAACTCACCCAGCTCGGCGGGCTCTTCAACGTGCATGCGCCCGGACAGCCAGTTGCCGTACAGCGGGCCGGCGAGAATCACTGCCGGCACGGCAATGCACAGCCCCAGCAGCATGGTCAGCCCCAGATCGGCATGCAACGCGCTGACCGCAATCAACGGGCCGGGATGCGGGGGCATCAGGGCATGCAAGGTGGTCATGCCCGCCAGTGCCGGAATCGCGATTTTCAGCAGCGGCTGACCGGACTGACGCGCCATGACGAAGATGATCGGCACCATTAGCACCAGACCAACCTCAAAGAACAGCGGCAAGCCGATGACCATCGCCACCAGCGCCATTATCCACGGCAACGTGCGGCCCTTGCCCAGCCTGAGCAAAGTGGAAGCGATGCGATCCGCAGCCCCCGACTCGGCCATCAGCGCGCCAAGCATTGCCCCCAGCGCGATGATGATTCCGGCCTCGCCGAGAATGCTGCCCGCGCCTTTGCTGAAGGCCTTTGCGACAGCCTCGGCTGGCAAACCTGCGCCGATGCCGGCGATGAACGTGCCGACGAGAATGGAGAGAAAGGGGGGCAACCTGGTGGCGCTGATCAGCACGATGATCGTGGCGATGGCAATCAGGCAGCAGATAATCAGGCGGGTGTCGTGAAACACCCAGGCAGCAGACGACAAATCCAACGCGGACCTCCTGGCGTTCGTTTTTTCAGGGTGCTTTTCAGCGCACTCCTCGAAAGAATCAGAAACAATTAGTTTCAATTGACCGAACGATACCGGAATGCGACATCGCGTCGCAGTTAATATTTGCCAAACCGGTCAGATACTTGGGCGCTGCATGGGGGCGTTATGCACCCGTTTATTCATGGAGGTATAGTGCCTGTGCAACCAGTGCTCAGTGCCTGCGGTCCAACCCACGGCATCCATCGTCCAACCGGCATTGCGTCACACATTATCTGATCAGAGCCGCGATCAATTAACGGATCACTCGACAGGAAATCAGATGACCTCATCCAGCCAGCGTCTTGCCTTGCTTGAAGCAGTTGTTGAACAGTCATTCAATGCCGTATTGATCACCGACGCCAATCTGGCCAATGGCGGCCCCTTCATTGTGTACGTCAATCCGGCATTCTGCGCCATGACCGGCTACACGGCCGAGGCATTGATCGGAGCCTCGCCACGGATCCTGCAAGGCCCGGACACCGATCCCCAAGTGATCGAGCGGATGCGCGAATGCCTGAGCGAAAGTCTTTTTTTCGAAGGGTCGACGGTCAATTACCGCGCGGACGGAAGTCCTTACATCGTCGAGTGGAAAATTTCTCCCGTGCGCGACGATGCCGGTACGGTATGCAACTTTGTCTCTGTGCAGCAGAACATCAGCCCGCGCATCCGCGCCGAGCGTGAGCAACACCTGCTGGCGCAGGCGCTGAACGCTGCGCTTGATCCGATTATCATCACCGACTGCAATTCCACCATCGTGTTTGCCAATGAGGCCTTTCAGCAGATCACTGGCTACAGCAGCAGCGAAATCCTCGGCGAAAACCCGCGGATGCTGAGCTCTGGAAAACACGATGAGGCGTTCTATGCGCAATTCAAGGAAGCGCTGAAGAGTGGCGCCCCGCTTCGCACGACCTTCATCAACAAGCGCAAGGATGGCTCGCTGTTCTATGCGGAACACAGCATTTCTCCACTGTGTAATCTGGAGGGCGCAATCACCCATTACGTCAGCATCAGCCAGGATGTGACCACACGCCTGGGCCGTGAACAAAAGTTGCTGGAGATTGCGCACAGCGATCCGCTGACCGGGCTGGATAATCGTCGCTCGGCCGAGCATACGCTTGAGCGGCAGATACCTGCGGTGAGCATGTCGGGCAAGCCGTTCAGCCTGATCATCTGCGATATCGATCATTTCAAGGCGGTCAATGACCGTTACGGCCATCCTGCAGGGGACAGCGTAATCACCAGCGTTGCGGCCATCCTCAAACAGCGTATCCGCCTCTTGGATGTCGCCGCTCGATGGGGAGGAGAAGAGTTTCTGATCCTGGTGCCCGACAGCTCGTTGAAACAGGCTGCCGAACTCGCGGAACGCATTCGCAACAGCGTTGAAAGCCTGGTGATTCCGGAAACCGGGTCGGTGACCATTTCTCTGGGCGTTGCAGAGCTCAGCGCCGGGGAAACGGCCGCCAGCCTCATTCAGCGTGCAGACAAGGCGCTTTATCAGGCCAAGCGCTTGGGCCGCAACCGGGTGGAATGCGCTTAGACCAAGACTTGGTTTTACTCGTTGCCCGCCTCGTTTGCCTGCGCATTGAACCCGGGCCTGTCATTGCAACAGGCCCGGAAATCGTGTCAGAGCTTTGGCAGTTGTCCGATACGCCCCATCATCTCGGTGACGATCTGCAGATCCAGCAAGAACTGCCCGGTGGTCTTGAACTCGTTATCCGTATGACCGGTGTATTTGACTTCGGGTCTCGCCAGACCGAACTGCACACCGTTGGGTAATGAATGGACCGACGTCGCGCCAGCCGACGTGCCAAAGGTGTGTTCCATACCGAGATTTTCACTGGCGACAGCGAGCAGCGCCTTGACCCACTCACCCTCGGGATTGCGGTACATCGGCTCGGCAATGGAATAGTCGAACGCTGGCTTGATCGCGGTTTTCGTACTCCAGGCCGCCAGCTTTTCGGCGATTTCGGATTTGAGCACCTGTGGGGACTTGCCCTTCGGCACGCGCAGATTGACCGCAAGCTTGAATGCCTTTTCATCCATTGCGACGTACGTCAGTGATGCGGTCAGAGGCCCCATGAAGTCGTCGGAGAACCCGACGCCCAACTTGCTGCCCAGGTAATCGAGCCCCCAGTTGTCGGCGGCATAGCGAGCAGCGTCGGTGATCTGGTTATGTTTGAGCGCCACCTTGCCCTGCAGGCTGTTGATGAAATCCAGCATCCTCGCGACCGGATTGACCCCGGACTGGGGCGCCGATGAGTGTGCGGATACGCCGGTCACGGTCAGTTTGACGTCCTTGCCGTCGACCCTGGCATCGACCTCGAAGTCACCGCCATTGCTTTTCACGTACTCGGCTCCGGCCTGTTGCAGACTGGCAGCAAGCTCGGCAGGTTTGTCGGTCAGCAGAGTGGCGACCGACTTCGATGGAATCTGATTGGTGGCCATACCCCCGGTCATTGAAACGATCTCGGCACCCTCGCCTTCTGCCTGGCGTCGGGCAAAGCTGGCCATGACCGTGCCGTAACCTTTTTCTGCGATCACAACGGGATAACCGCCATCCAGCGCCAGGTTGTAGGCAGGCGTCGGGTTACGCTCAAAATAGTAAGGGATGGCGTCGCCGGCGGTTTCTTCCGTGGTATCGATCAGCAGCTTGAAGTTTCTGGCCAGCGGCAGTTTTTCTTCCTTGATGACTTTCATGGCATAGAGCGCCACCACAATACCGTTCTTGTCGTCTTCGGTACCGCGCCCGTACATGCGATCACCGATCAACGTCACCTTGAACGGGTCCAGACGAGTGCCGTCAGGCAAGACCCAGTTGTCCAGCGTGACCGGTACAACATCGGCATGCACATGAATGCCCACCACTTCATCACTGGCCCCGTCGAGCGACACTTCATACACACGGTTATCGACGTTACGAAACTTCAGATCGAAGCCTTCGGCAAGGCTCTTGATCTTGTCGGCAATCTTTATGAACGCCGGGTTTTCGTGCTGGGCAACGCCGTCGACACGAACCGTGGGAATCGCCACCAGCTCACGCAGGGTTTCAGTCGCCGCGCTGCCGTACTTCATGCGGGTATACAGACCGAGCAGGCGATGAATATCGTTTTGTTGCGCTGCGGAAAGTGGTTTGTTATCGAGAAAGGCACTGATGGCCGGGCCAAAATCGGCAGTTTTAACCACATCAGCGTTGGCCAGACTGTTCAGAAACTGCCTGAAATCCTTTACCGACGTATCACTGAACGTCTTGAGGATGACGGCGCTCTGTTGTGCAGTGACAGTGGCGTTTGCCAGACTGGAGAACGACGAGAGACTGGCCAGGATCAAGGTGGAGGCAGCCAGTTTTTTGAGTGACAGATTCATTATTGAAAGCATTCCTTGGCAAGCAAAGCGCGAATGTTCTGATCGTTTGATCAGCAAGCTTTTCAACTTACACCAAGAGCAATGATGCGAGAATCCCCTTTTAAAACGAGATAACAGTGCACACCTGACTTTTTCACATGTCGTCCTGTCCAGCGAACGACTTCAACAGCGTGTGCCGGCTCCAGGGGCCACAGTAGCGTGGAAGGCATGCGATCGGCACGTAACCGCAACGCGCATACCATCTGGCGATATCGTCATCCAGCGTTTCGATCAGAGCGTCAGTGCAGCCTCGCTCGATGGCCAATGCCTCAAGCCTGTGCAGGGTCTGCGCCCCGAGCCCTTTTCCGCGCGACCCGGCATCGATCCACAGGTAACTCACAAACAACCGTTGAAACTCGGTTCGGCCTGTAACGCCGCCAATCAATAGATCGTTCTCCATGATCATGCAGGCAATCGGATCAGCCACTCCCCCTTTCGCCTCGGACAATGCGCGGCCGTGTTGCAGGACGCCGTCAATAACAGCCCGGGTTTGATCATTGGTAATCTGTGCGCCTGTAAGCCACTTCCTCATGTCATCACTTCCTTGATAACGGACTGCAGATACATGAGCAAGATAAAGGCCAACCACATGATCAACCGCAGTGAATTCTTGCCGCGCCGAACACTCCGAACAGTACCGAGCGAACGCTGCAGATCAGTCGCTCCCCACTCGAGGACATCTGAATGACCACCGCATTCAAAGTTGGCGACGCCGTACACTGGAACTCCGAGGCAGGCCAGGTGCATGGCAAAGTCACCAAAGTACATGTGCAGGACGTGGAGTTCATGGGCAAACATCGGCCCGCTTCAAAGGACGATCCGCAGTACGAAGTGAAGAGCGACAAGACCGGTCATTCGGCGATGCATCATGGGGGTGCACTCAAGCGCGCGTGATTGCTCAGCGCCGAGACAAACGGAGCACGGCGCAGCGCCCGACTTACTCAGGCGATAAAGAAAGCTTTAACCATTGGCGCGCCTGCACCCTAAACGGATGCAGGCACGCTGCATCAGATCACGCCGCAGGCAGCACGATCACCACCACCGCCCAGGGGTGCGGGGTGGTCGGAATGGTTGTCGCCGCCGGCGTGAACGATCAGCGCATGGCCTTTGATTTCCGAGAGCTTCTTCAGGCGTGGGGCAAGCACCGGATAACTCGCGGTGCCGTCAGCAGCCACGTACAGCGCAGGCAGATCGCCTAAATGGCCATCGGCGTAAGGCCCCAGATGCTTGCCGGTCTTGGCCGGGTCGAAGTGCCCGCCAGCCGCGAGGGCTGCGACCTTCTTGCCGTCCTTGGTACCCGCTTCGCAACTGCCGTTTTCATGCACATGAAAACCGTGGATGCCCGCAGGCAGCTCTTTCAGATTCGGAGTGAACAGCAAGCCGTATTGGGTTTCGCTTACCGTAACGCTGCCGACAGGTTTGGGGGCGCCGTCAGCGCTGACCAGATTGATCGGAACGTCCAGCGATGCAGCCTGAACACCGAAAGAGAAAACGCCAAGCAGACCCAGCAAAAGGTGAGGTTTCATAATTCAATGCGTCCCTGATCTGATAATCGAAGTGAACGTGGCGCCAGGCAGCGCTGACGCTGCACAGCACGAACGTCTTTCATGCCACAGAGGATGTGACCACAGACCTGCGAACTTGATGCAAGGAAATGAGCGGGGATCGCCAAGGAAAGTAATGCAAGACTTCACGACTGGCCCGCCGACACCAGGGTCGGCAGGCCAGCGCTGTTCACCTGTGCTCAGTTAACAGCACAGTGTTGCGGATCAGATATCCAGGCAGATCTTGCCGAAATGCTGATTGGTTTCCTGATAACGGAACGCTTCGACGATGTCGGTCATCGGGAAGGAACGGTCCATGACCGGACGCATGCCGTTGGCATCAATGGCACGGATCATGTCCTGTTGCTGGGTGCGACTGCCGACCAGCACGCCCTGCATGCGCAGCTGTTTGACCAGCGCCGGGACGAACTCCAGTTGACCGGCAACACCGCTCAGAATGCCGATGACCGAGATGTGCCCAGCGACCCGTGCCGCATTCATGGAATGCTGCAGGGTCGATGGACCGCCCACGTCGATGATGTGATCAACACCACGGCCGCCGGTCAGCTTGCGGGCAGTCTCGCCCCAGTTGCTGTCCTTGCGGTAGTTGATCAGGTGGTCGGCGCCCATGGCTTGCAGACGCTCCAGCTTTTCATCACTCGACGACGTCGCGATAACGGTCGCACCGACCATCTTGGCGAATTGCAGCGCGAAAATCGATACACCGCCAGTGCCCTGTACCAGAACGGTATCGCCGGCTTTCAACGCGTCATCGACCATCAGCGCACGCCATGCGGTCAGGCCAGCGGTGGTCAGCGTGGACGCTTCGGCATGGCTGTAGCCCTTTGGCGCCAGGGTGAACGAGGTGGCACGGGCAGTCACCTGCTCACGGGCATAACCGTCGACGCCATCACCCGGCACCGTGACAAAACCTTCAACCAGCGGCTCGCCACTGATCCATTCCGGGAAGAACGTGCTGACCACGGAGTCGCCAACCGCGAACTCGCTGACGCCCTCGCCTACTGCGGTGACTACGCCTGCACCATCGGCCATGGGAATGCGTTTTTCCGTTGGTGCCCACATGCCGGTGACGACCGCGAAGTCGTGATAGTTGAGCGAGTTGGCGTGCAGACGCACAGTGATCTCACCGGCTTTCGGTGCAAGCACTTCGCTTTCGCCCACGCTGACCTGATCGTAGCCGCCGCCAGCCTGCACATAGATGGTTGTATTGCTCATGGTCAATCTCCTATCAATTCAACATTACGCAAAATGACGAAATGTATAAATAACGCTCAAAGCCTAGAGTTCTTTCTTGAGCCTGTCGGCAAACCGGTCGATGGCCTGCTCGTCACGGCGAAAATAGGTCCACTTGCCAATCCTCGTGGCCTGAACCAGCCCGGCACGTTGCAGGATGGCCAGATGCGCAGACGCGGTAGAAGCCGACAGGTTGGCCTTGGCCTGAATGTGCGACACGCACACGCCTATCGCCGGATCACCGTGGTCCTGGGGAGGGAAATGGGCTTGCGGGTTTTTCAGCCACTCCATGATCAACATGCGAGTGTCATTGCCGACCGCTTTGATTTGCTCAAGAATCATGGAGGACAACATTACGCTTTTTTACGAAATGTTCAACCCCTGATTTACGCTGCCCCGTCAACGGCATGTTTTGATTACAGCTTCACATCGGCCTGACAAATGAAGCAATCTGTCGACTTCAATAAAACCGACTGCACCGCTGCGAGTATCCAGACTCATGATGAATCTTAAATACAGCGCCCTGACCGCCTTGTTGCTGGGCATCACAGGCATGGCTCAGGCTCAGGACTACACCTCGCATCTGGACAAGGTGCTGCAGGCTGGCCAGCTGGCTGTGTGCACCACTGGCGACTACAAGCCCTACTCCCTGCTGCGCGAAGACGGCGAATACGAAGGCATTGATATCACCATGGCCCGCTCACTGGCCAAGAGCCTGGGGGTGAACGTGCAGTGGGTGCCCACGACGTGGAAAAACCTGATGCCGGACATGGTGGCCGGTAAATGCGACATCGGTATGGGTGGCATCTCGGTGAGCCTGGAACGCCAGAAAAAAGCGTTTTTCAGCAACACGCTGGACGTCGATGGCAAAATCCCGCTGGTCCGCTGCGCCGATCAGGCCCTGTATCAGACTGTCGAGCAGATCAACCAGCCCTCTGTGCGTTTGATCGAACCTGCCGGTGGCACCAATGAAGCCTTCGCTCGCGCTCATCTGCCAAAGGCGTCGCTGGCCTTTCATGACAACAAGACCATCTTTCAGGAGCTGCTGGACAAGAAAGCTGACGTGATGATCACCGATGCTTCCGAAGCGCTCTACCAGCAGAAACGCATGCCGGGCCTGTGTGCCGTCAACCCGACCCGCTACATGCAATACGGCGAAAAAGCCTATTTGTTGCCACGCGACGATGTCGCCTGGAAAGCCTATGTGGATCAGTGGCTGCACCTGAGCAAGGCCACTGGCGAGTATCAGCAGGCGCTGAGCGAGTGGCTGGCAGTACCCGCCACCCCTTGATAGGTATTATTTAGCCATCACCTAAAGTCAGGATTTTCTACGCCGATACTTATTTGTTCCTCGGTATTACTGACGAGGCCATCAATAGGCGTTCACAGGGAAATCCCATGTCCCAGATTCAAACGACGGCTACCAGCGGCATGACCGTAAAAAACAGGCTGATGGCGTCTACATTTGCCATCATCGCTGCATTTATCGTGCTGTCGGTTTTCATGATCCAGACGCTCAAGACATCCACCGCGAATGTCGACGCCCTCTACAACAGAGATTTTCTGGCTACGGAAGCGGTCAACAATATCGATGGTGCGCTTACGCGGGTGGATATCAATATTTTACGCATGATCGCCATCGGCAACCCGGAGCAGACGGCAGGCTGGAAGAATGAAAACGAAGCGGCCTTCAGCAAGCTGGATGAGCTGACCGTCCAGTTGAGCAAGAACACCGCAGAAACCCTTGATGTGACCTTGACCCAACAATTGCAGCGTGGCTATGTCAAGTTGCGGGACGGCATGCGGCACCAGACCAGCGTGATCCAGACCGGTGATATCGCCGCCGCCACCAACATTAACCGCACCGAAGTCAAACCCTTTGCCGAGCAGGTGTTCAAGACCCTGCAAACGCTGCGCGAACAAGGCAAGCAACATGCGGGCGAGCGTTTCGATGCGCAGGAATCAAGCGCCACTCAAGCCAATAATCTGTCCATCGCCGCCACGCTGACAATCGCGATACTGGGCGTGATCGTGACCCTCATGACCATACGCAGCATCCTGTCAGCCATTGGGGGCGAACCGAGCACCGTCGCGACGATCACACGCACCATCGCCCGAGGCGATTTGAGCAGCACGATCAACATCAGCGCCAATGACACTTCCAGCGTTGCTGCTGCGGTCGTTGCGATGCAGACTCAATTGCGCGACACCCTGCAGCAGATCTCCAGTTCTGCAACTCAATTGGCCGCCGCTGCCGAAGAGATGACTGCAATCACCGAAGACGGTGTGCAAGGCATCCAGCGTCAGAACAACGAAATCGACCAGGCCGCCACCGCAGTCAATGAAATGACCAGCGCAGTGGAAGAAGTCGCGCGCAATGCCGAGCATACGGCGCGCTCGTCCAGTAATGCGACCAGCGCCGCGCAAGACGGTCTGGGGCTGGTCAAAAAGACCGTGACCTCAATCAACACCATGAGCACGGATGTGCAGAAAACCGCGACCCTGATTGGCGAGCTGGCAGGTCAGTCCCGCGACATCGGCAAGGTGCTGGATGTTATTCGGGGCCTTGCGGAACAGACCAATCTGCTGGCGCTCAATGCGGCGATCGAAGCGGCTCGCGCGGGCGAGGCTGGACGCGGGTTTGCCGTGGTGGCGGATGAAGTGCGTGCTCTGGCTCACCGCACTCAGCAATCCACCAGCGAAATCGAACGTCTGGTGACCAATATTCAGAACGGCACCGAACGCGCAGTAGGCTCCATGCGCGGCAACACCGAGCTGGCCAGCGAAACGCTTGGCATTGCAGAGGGCGCGAACGAGTCTCTGACCGTCATCAGCGCTGCCGTGAGCGAGATCAATGATCTCAATCTGGTGATCGCCAGTGCGGCCCAGCAGCAGGCCCATGTCGCCCGGGAAGTGGATCGCAACCTCATGAACATCCGTGACCTTTCGGCGCAATCTTCGTCTGGCGCGCAACAGACCGCCAGTGCAAGTCGAGAGCTGTCAACGCTGGCGCTGGACCTGAACAACATCGTGGGACGCTTCCGCCTGTCCTGATTCAATTTTGCACCCTTTGCACCCCTTGCGTCATAGCGCAAAGGGTGCAGCCGGGTATTTGATTTATCCAGCCCTGCCCGCCGTTTTTCACGCCATTTCACATATTTTGTTGCAAGCGCTTTACGCCTGAAATAGCGTGTTGTCCTGAATGTACAAGGACGATCCGCATGAAGCCCAGCAAGCCCATCACCCGCGCATTCTGCGTTGAACTGCAGCAAGAGCTGTCGATTGCCGCTGCCCGACGCGAATACTTTTCCCAGGAGCCACCACGTACGCGCTTCGAGTTTCTCTGCTCGAACGAAGCCTGCCGGGCGCTGGGTGCCAAAGTGACGGGCGTGCGCTACGACGTGAAGCCTCAGGACAACCCGACCTTTGTCGCCGCGCACTTCCGTGCCAATCCGCATTACGACCACTCGCCGGGCTGTGAATGGGTGGACGAGGACGAAGACGACAAGGCCGCAGACCCGATTGAAGAAACCGATGTCCAGACGCGTCTGCGCAAGGCCAAGCGCAAACTGGATGATTACATCGACGTTTTCGACCCGACGATCAAGGAGCCGGCCAAGGAGAAGTCCGGCCTGGAAAAGGCTGGCGCACCGGTGCAACGTCCACCCGCTGCCAATCCGCCAATAGAGCCTGCTACGCCGAAGGTGCCCCGTTACAGCGAGACCCGCACCAATAACCTGGAACGGTTGGTGGACAGTTATCGGCAGGCCAAGGCTGAGCTGTCACTGGAAGACTTCAAGCTGCTGAAACTGAAAATTCCGGGCCAGGGCGAAGTGTCGCTGCGCTCGTATTTTCGCCATATCAAATACGCACAATCAGGCGATAACGGACGGGTGCTGTTCGGCGGCGGTCTGATCGAACAGCGATACGGGCTGGGTTTCAAGTTCAGGTTCTTCGACCGTCTCGACGGCAAACTGGTGACGCTCTACGTGTCGCCTGCGCAGATGCAGGCCTATCGCTCCAGCCGCTACATCAGTGAGCTGCTGAGCCATGCGGAGGACGTGAAGTTCTTCACGGTGTATGCGCTGGGAACCGTCACCCTGAGCCCTTCAGGCAAGAGCTATAGCCTGGAGGTCGACGACTTGCGGCATCTGGCGATTGTGCTGGGGCCGGCGAAAGAGCCGCTTGAGGAAGAAAAAACACCTGAAGCCTGAACCTGTGGTCAATGATCGTTCCAGCGTTCGACGCTGGAACGATCCGGGTCAGCTCATCACACCTTGACGATCCAGCCAGCTGGCGCCTCGATGTCACCGGACTGAACGCCGGTCAGCTCCTTGTACAGACGCTGAGTCACAGGACCGACTTCGGTCTGGCTGTAGAACACGTGCAGGTTGTCCTTGTAGGAAATCCCGCCGATCGGAGTAATGACCGCAGCCGTACCGCATGCGCCGGCTTCCTTGAACTCGCCGAGCTGGTCGATGAACACATCACCCTCTTCGACCGTCAGGCCCAGACGGGATTTCGCCAGTTCGATCAACGACAGGCGGGTGATACCCGGCAGCACCGATGGCGACTTGGGCGTCAGGAACACATCATCCTTGGTGATGGCAAAGAAGTTGGCCGAGCCCACTTCCTCGATCTTGGAGTGGGTCTGCGGATCGAGATAGATGCAATCTGCAAAGCTGTGCTTCTTGGCTTCGGAACCGGGCATCAGGCTGGCGGCGTAGTTACCGCCGACCTTGGCTGCACCTGTACCGTTGGGCGCAGCGCGGTCGTAGCCGGAGATGACGAAATTGTTCGGCTTCAGGCCACCTTTGAAATAAGCGCCCACCGGAATGCAGAAAATCGAGAAGATGAACTCCGGCGCCGTGCGCACGCCGATGTTGTCACCCACACCGATGACGAACGGGCGCAGGTACAGCGCGCCGCCGGAACCGTAAGGCGGGATGAAGCGTTCGTTGGCCTTGACCACCTGCTTGCAGGCTTCAATGAAGACATCGGTCGGGACGTGGGGCATCAACAGACGGGAGCAGCTGCGCTGCATGCGCTGGGCGTTCTGATCGGGACGGAACAGATTGATCGAGCCATCCTTGCAGCGGTAGGCCTTGAGGCCCTCGAAGCACTGCTGGCCATAATGCAGCGCGGTCGACCCTTCGCTGATATGCAGCGTGTTGTCCTCGGTCAGTGAGCCCTGATCCCAGGCACCGTCGCGCCAATGAGAAAGGTAGCGCTTGTCGGTCTTGATGTAGTCAAAACCCAGAGTGTCCCAGTTGATGCTTTCTTGACTCATAACGCCCTCTATCATTTTAGCGACTGCCTGGTCGAGTCAGGCCAATGCCTTATTCTGCCAGATCATTCAGGCCATGAGGCTCGAAATAAATGCAAACCGACATGGCATTTCTGAAGCAGACATGCGGGCAGACGCCTCATGAGTCCAGCGGTCACCCGACCGGTAGCGGCGGCGATGCCTGGCGCTGGCGGATATAGTCGATAAATGTGTCCATATCCGAACTGCACAATGTTCGTGCGACGGACTTGACCTCTTCGACAGGCCAGTCCCACCAGGCTGCCTGGAGCAGCAACTGGCGAATGTCCTCGTCGAATCGCCAACGGATGAATTTGCAGGGGTTGCCGCCCACCACCGAATAAGGAGCCACGTCCCGAACGACCATCGCACCTGCCGCGACAATGGCGCCATGGCCGATGGTGACACCCGACACAATGGTTGCATTGGCGCAAATCCAGCAGTCGCTGCCGATCACTACATCGCCCTTGCTTGGCGCGTAATCCTGAATATCTGCGACTTGCCCGACCATCGCCGGGAATGGGTACGTCGTAATCCAGTCCGTGCGATGCTCACCGCCCAGTAGAATTTTCACGCCCTCGGCAATGGAGGTGTAAGCCCCAACCCTGAACACTGAGTCGTCACCGAAGTCGACAATATCCGGAATGCCATAAGTCCCGACGCCGACTACCGCACGCGGGTATTTCAATCTGATTTTTTCGGCGTGCCTGTCCAGTTTGTCCATCTTGCGCAACTGTTTGCGTATTTTTCTATTTTTCAACAGCTCGATGAATTTCATATCTTCAATCACATTTTTTTTGGACAGCCAGGCCGCACTTATCGATAGCTCAACAGCAAACGCTTGCAGCGCCGCAAGGTCGTTCTGTTGATCTGCCTCCATGGGATGGAAAACAACAGACTCCAGGCATATCGCTTGTCCGCAACCGCGGCGTATTTCAAGGCTTTGTTGATGGCCTGAGTTCGACCGCTCTGGTATTCGCGATGATCCCGATAAGGCTCGATGCTTTTCAGGTCAGCCTCAAGCAACACCTTGTACTTGCGTGAAAGGTTGTTCGGGTGACGTCGATAGCGCGTGACGATCTCGGGGAGCACATGAATTTCATAGCCCAGATGAGCGATTTTCAGTGTCGCCTGAAAATCCTGAACCTTTATCTGCGGGTCATAACCGTTTGCATCCTTGATGGCCTTCATGCGGTACAGAGCAACCGGCGCACCGACGACCACCGCGTCGCGCAATATGTCGTCGAACGTCAGCCGCTCGATGTAATCGCGCGACTGACGTTTTATTTCCTTGCCGTCACCATCCATGTAGCTGACCAACGCGCCGACACAGCCTACTGCGGGATGCTCATCGAGGTACTCGGCACGGATACGCACCGAAGAGGGAAGCATGATGTCATCCAGGTCCGGCGTGGAAAGGTAAACGCCTTTGGCGTAACGCAGACCATGGTTGAGGGCAGCACTGACGCCCTGATTGGCCTGGCGGTAGAGCTGGAACGGATAGCGTTGCTGCAGGGACTCGAGCATGGCGATGCTGTTGTCGGTAGAACCATCGTCGACGACGATGACCTCGAAATTCTTGTAGTCCTGAGCAAAGATGCTCTGAATCGCGACCTCAAGAAATCGCTCGGCGTTGTAGCAAGGGGCTACGATGGAAACCAAAGGGCTGGGCGAGAGGTTTTGACTTTCTGAAGACATCATGGATAGCAGCCATAATCATGATCAGCCCTGACGGGCTCGGAAACCGGATATCTGTAACGGGTCGCTTGAAAACGGCACATCATGGGGCAAGCGCTCCTGTTTTTCCATGAAAGGTCAAAAACGCCCTGCAAACAGGCGTTTACAGCCGCCAAAAAACTATCGGCATGCCATTTCCTTCAACCAGTGTAGATCGACACTCAAAAAAAACCCCGTTCTTCGCAGAACGGGGTTTATCAGGTCGCGTATCAAGTGGAATCAGAAGGCGTAAGTCACCAGCAATTCTTTTGTCACCTGAAAGTCGACCGACATCATCACGCTCAAGGCAGTAATGGTGAAGATCGAAAACACGAACAGCTTGCGAGCCCAGACAGTATCGTCAACGGCCTTGTAGCCCTTCCAGGCCATGTACAGCCAGTACATGCCCATACCCGCTGCGACAGCCAGGTAGTTGAGGCCCGCATAGCCACCGACGGTCAACATCAGGGTCGCCACGAGGAACGCCAGGATGTAGAGCATGATGTGGCGCTTGGTGACCAGAATGCCGCGCTTGACAGGCAGAACCGGGATCTTCGCAGCACGGTAATCGTTGAAGCGGAAGATGGCGATCGCATACGAATGCGGCATCTGCCACAGGCTGAACATCACCAGTAGCGTCAGGGCCGCAAAGTCGAAGCTGTTGCTCACTGCGCAGTAGCCAATCACCGGCGGCATGGCCCCCGAGAGACTGCCCACCAGCGTGCCGTGAACGGATCTGCGTTTCAGGTACAGGCTGTAAAGGCCGACGTAGATCACGAACCCGATCACTGCAAACAGTGCGGCCAAGGGATTGGCCTCGGTGTACAGCAGGCCAACGCCTGCAATACCGAGCAGGGTTGCGTAGAGCAGCGCCAGTTTCAGTGAAACCAGGCCCTGCACCAGAACCCGGTTACGGGTTCTCTCCATTCGCTGATCGATATCGCGATCGATGCAGTTATTGAACACACAACCGGACGCAACGACCAGGGAAGTACCGATGACTGCAGCGAGGAACACGCCGAAATCGATATTTCCCTTGGAAGCCAGAAAAAAGCCACCTGCCACCGAAAGCACGTTACCGAAAATGATCCCCGGCTTGGTGATTTGGATAAAGTGCTTCAGTGACATCTGGTATTCCTCAATGCGCCATCATTTCGCGGTGGACGCTGAAAATGATCCACAGCGACAAGCCGACCAGCAGGACGATAACCATCGTGGTAAAGGCGAAGGCCATCACGTTGTTACGTTGCACGCTCGTGAAGTCCAGATGCAGGAAGTAATGCAGGTGCACCAGAATCTGGATGATCGCGAAGACCAGAACGATTGCGATCGTCATGTCCTTCGGCAGTGAAGGTGACATCACCAGGGCAAACGGAATGGCGGTCAGGATGATCGACAGTACGAAACCGATGACGTACGACTTCACTGAGCCGTGACTATTGTCTTCAGCGGAGTGATGCGAATTTGACATTACAAAGCTCCCATCAGATAGACAACGGTGAACACGCCGATCCAGACAACGTCCAGGAAGTGCCAGAACAGGCTCAGGCAGCTCAGGCGCGTCTTGTTGGTGTTGGTCAGGCCCTTCTTCTGGACCTGGAACATCATGATCGCCATCCAGATCAGACCACTGGTCACGTGGGCGCCGTGCAGACCTACCAGCGCGAAGAACGCTGACAGGAAGCCGCTGCGGCTCGGACCGTAGCCCTCTTCGATCAGGTGATGGAACTCATAGATTTCCATGCCGATAAAGGCAGCACCGCACAGGAAGGTCAGTGCCAGCCAGCCCAGTACCTGGCTCTTATTGCCCTTGTACAGTGCCAGCATGGCAAAGCCGTAAGTGATACTACTGACCAACAGGAACGCGGTTTCCACTGCCACGAATGGCAGCAGGAAGATGTCCTGGCCCGACGGGCCGCCCGCGACACTGTTGACCATCACGGCGTACACCGCGAAGAACGAGGCGAACAACACGCAGTCGGTCATCAGGTACAGCCAGAAGCCGTAGACCGTCATGCCACCGCTGTCGTGGTGATCGTCATGCCCATGATCATGGTCGTGACCGTGATCGTGGGCTCCGGAGTTGATTGCAATATTTGACATTGTTTAAACCTGTTCCAGCGAGGACTTGACAGGAGTGTATGCACCGTTGGCCGCCAGGACCTTGTGATGCTCACCTTCAATACGCGCTACATCTTCAGCAGGCACCATGTAGCCCTGGTCGTCACGGACAGCGTGAGCAACGAAGACTGCAATGGTCGCGACCAGGCTTGCGCCTACCAGCCACCAGATGTGCCAGATGAATGCGAAGCCGAAGACCGTCAGCAACATACCCATGTACAGGCCGGTAGCCGTGTTGTTAGGCATGTGGATCGCCGAGTAGCGGGCAGGAACCTTGTAAGCGGTACCGGCACGTTTCGCATCGGTGAACGGATCGATGTCGTCAGCTTTTGGCAGCTCGGCAAAGTTGTAGAACGGTGGAGGCGAAGAAGTGGACCATTCCAGGGTATGGCCATTCCATGGGTCACCGGTCAGATCGCGGTTGTTGTCGCGGTCACGGATACTCACGAACAGCTGGATCAGCTGCGAAGCGATACCCATGGCAATCAGCACGGCGCCGAACAGCGCGACGTCCAGGTAGATGTTCCACTCTGGCATGTCGGTAGCGTTCAGACGACGGGTCATGCCCAGGAAGCCCAGCGCGTACAGCGGCATGAATGCGACGAAGAAGCCGACGATCCAGAACCAGAACGCTGCCTTGCCCCACTTCTCGTTCAGGGTGAAACCGAACGCTTTAGGGAACCAGAACGCGAAGCCGGCGATGTAACCGAATACCGCACCGCCGATGATGACGTTGTGGAAGTGAGCGATTACGAACAGGCTGTTGTGCAGCACGAAGTCAGCACCCGGGATCGCCAACAGAACGCCGGTCATGCCGCCGATCGAGAAGGTGACCATGAAGCCCAGGGTCCAGAGTACCGGTGCAGTGAAGCGCAGACGGCCCTGATACATGGTGAACAGCCAGTTGAACAGCTTCACACCCGTCGGGATCGCAATCAGCATCGTCGCCAGACCGAAGAAGGCGTTGACGTTGGCACCCGCCCCCATGGTGAAGAAGTGGTGCAGCCAGACCATGAAGCCCAGGATACAGATCGCACCGGAGGCGAAGATCATCGACTTGTGGCCGAACAGACGCTTGCCGGAGAACGTCGAGATGACTTCCGAGAACACGCCGAAGGCCGGCAGGATCAGGATGTACACCTCAGGGTGACCCCACGCCCAGAACAGGTTCACGTACATCATGGGGTTACCGCCCATTTCGTTCGTGAAAATGTGGAAGTCCAGGTAGCGGTCAAGGGTCAGGAACGCCAGGGTAGCGGTCAGGATCGGGAACGAAGCCACGATCAGGATGTTTGCCCAGGTGCAGGTCCAGGTGAAGATCGGCATGTCCATCAGTTTCATGCCAGGGGTACGCATCTTCAGCACGGTCACGAGGAAGTTGACCCCCGTCAGCGTCGTACCCAAGCCGGATAACTGTAGCGCCCAGATGTAGTAGTCAACCCCTACGCCAGGACTGTATTGCAACCCGGAAAGAGGCGGATACGCGACCCAGCCGGTCTTGGCGAACTCACCGACACCCAGGGAGATGTTGATCAGCAGCATACCTGCGACCAGCAGCCAGAAGCTCAGGGAGTTCAGGAACGGGAACGCCACGTCGCGAGCGCCGATCTGCAGAGGCAGAACGATGTTCATCAGACCCGTGAAGAACGGCATCGCCATGAAGATGATCATGATCACACCGTGAGCGGTGAAGATCTGGTCATAGTGTTCAGGCGGAAGGAACCCTTCGGAACCGTTCTGGGCCATCGCCAGTTGGGTACGCATCATGATTGCGTCGGCAAAACCGCGCAGCAGCATGACCATGGCAACGACGATGTACATCACGCCGATTTTCTTGTGGTCGACAGAGGTCAGCCACTCAGACCACAAGTACGTCCACTTGCGGAAATAGGTGATCAACCCGACAACCGCAATGCCGCCGAGCGCGATCATGGCAAGTGTCACCATGACTATGGGCTCGTGGAACGGCACCGCTTCCAGACTTAATTTGCCAAACATCGTTTACTCCTCTGCCCCAGCAGCTGAATTTTTGCCTTTTTCCGCACCAGCCTCACCGGCTACTTCCTTCTCACCAGCAACAACCTTCTTGCCCGGATTCATACCTTCATACTTGTCGATGACGATCTGGAACAGGTTCGGGGTGACCGAGGAAAAGAGTTCGACAGGGTTGCGTTCGCTTGGCTTGATCAACTCGGCGTATTCGGCCGTGCCAAGCTTTTTGGGCGAGCTCTTGACTTCGCTGACCCAGCTGTCGAAATCAGCCTGGCTGGTAGCGATGGCCTTGAACTTCATGCCGGTAAAGCCTGCGCCACTGTAGTTGGCCGAAATACCGTTGAATTCGTGATTCTCGTTGGCGATGAGGTGCAGCTTGGTGTGCATGCCCGCCATCGCATAGATCTGACCACCCAGACCCGGGATGAAGAACGAGTTCATCACGCTGTCCGAGGTCACCTGGAAGTTGATCGGAGTCTTGGCCGGGAACACGATCTTGTTGACCGTGGCAATGCCGTAGTCCGGGTAGATGAATACCCATTTCCAGTCAACCGAGATCGCCTGGATGGTGACCGGCTTGACGTCCGAATCAAGCGGACGGTAAGGGTCCAGCGAGTGAGTCGAGACGTAGGTGATGTACCCCAGGAAGACCAGCAACAGCATGGGTACGCCCCAGACTGCGATTTCGATCTTGGTGGAGTGAGACCAGTCCGGCGTGTACTTGGCAGCCTTGTTCGATGCGCGATACTTCCAGGCGAAGATCAGGGTCATCAGGATGACCGGGATCACGACAATCAGCATCAGCAACGTTGCGATTACGATCAGGTTCCGCTGCTCGATACCCACCTGCCCTTTTGGATCGAGCAGAGGTACGCCATCGCATCCACTGAGCAAAAGCATACAGAAAAGGGCCAAGAAGCCAAAAAACCTGGGGTACCTTTTTTTACTCATTTCACGACCTCTAAAAGCAGCTTGCGCGGTGCAGTTGGGTTTCGACCGCCAACACTTCGCCCTGCCAGTGCCGGCTAATTTTTTTGAATTGAACAAGGGCCGCCGGTACGCACAGCGGCGTATCGACAAGTCCGGGTTTAGCTATGGATTCTTGTTTTTTGAGTTGCTGGAACTGCCCAAAACTTCGGGCAGACGCTTTCGACGCGGCCATTATACGCCCTCAGAGGCAAGCGTTGCGCTGCCTGTTCAGAGTGCACAGGGGACGCTCCAAGCCTCAAAATGCTGATCGTTCGGCCAAGCTGAACGACAAGTGACGGGGATTGTAGATACGTAAATTTTTAATGACTATGCCTAATTTTGTAACAGTTATTCTCTATATGCGTAACAATCCTCCTCCAAACGCCTCAGCGTACTCGAAAAAAGCCCCGTATTCACGGGGCGTTTTTAGCGAAAGCCCCTGAAGTTAGTAAGGTTTGCGACGATTGCGAATGATGCACGCCGGTACCAGAACTGCAGTCAGGACAAAAGCCGTCAGCGCCCATTGCGCGAGTGATAATCCGAGAACCGGCGGATATGACGTGGTGCAGAAACCGCTGACCTGAAACCCTGTAGGAAACAGTGTAGCCAATGGCAGGCCATCGACAATCGGCTGCAGCACGTCGATACCGCAGCTGTCGGACGGATGGGCAAGGATCCAGACATGCCGGCCGGCAGCGGCAATGCCGCCAAGGGCGCTGAGGGTCACCAGGGTTTCAAACGCCGTGACGCTGCGACGCCCGGGCATGGCGGCGCCAATGAACGCAAAAATGGCGATGAACAACAGTGCGTAACGCTGCAGGATGCACAGCGGGCAAGGCGCTTCGTCCAGGACGACCTGCATGTACAGGGCGCCGCCGATCAGGGCCAGGCAGATAATACCCAGCAAAACCAGAAAGCGCTTTTCGCGTCTCAGGTACAACGTGTTGTCGCTCATTCACATACCTTACTGAACTGATGAAAGGGTTGGTCAACGCCATGCAGCGTTCGCAGCCTGAACGGAGGTACGGCCCGACTGCGCCAAGACGTGCGCGATGATCATCTGTCTGATTCGGCAACTCAAGCGTTGGCCAGCCATACGGACGCATTTGCCGGTCAGGTGGTCTGCGCGGCAGCACATCCACAACCGGCAGGACGCTTTTGCAGGAACCGGGTGCAAAGCCCTTCTATATATAGACGGGTGCGTCAGTTTGTCGCAGCTCTTCTTCTATATATAGCTGCGGTATTTTGTCGCAGGGTGCCTTTCTGTCAAAGCACTATGGCGTGCGAAACCGCGACGCAGGTCGTCGGAAGGCAGAGAGCGACAATGTGCCGCCCTCTCCCGGTTTGACGCAACCGAAGCCAGACTGCCACTATCGGCACATGGGCAGCCAGTTTGTCGGGCCCGCCGTGGTGTGGTGCAACGGCTTTCAATGGCAAGCGAACGGACGCGCTCGGCTGTCGGTTAAAAATCCTCAAGCCTGCCGGCCGCAGGTCGATAACCTGTCATAGAAAGTTGTTTGCCGCTACCAGGCGACGAAATACCTACAGCCAGAAGGTTCATATGTCCAAGAACGTCCGAGCAGATTCACTTTCGCTGCTCCTCTTCACGTTGCGCAGCGGCAAGCTGATGGCGATCAACCTGCTCAAGGTCAGCGAGATCATTCCCTGCCCGCCTCTGACCCATCTTCCCGAATCGCACCCACACGTCAAAGGTATTGCGACGCTACGTGGCTCGTCACTGTCGGTTATCGATCTGAGTCGTGCGATCGGCGAGCGTCCACTGGCCGATCCCGACGGTGGCTGCCTGATCGTCACGGATGTCAGCCGCTCGAAACAGGGCCTGCACGTTCAGGCCGTCAGCAAGATTGTGCATTGCCTGACCACCGATATCCGTCCGCCGCCCTACGGGTCTAGCAGCAAGTCGTTCATCACCGGGGTTACTCAGGTCGACGGCGTGCTGGTGCAAGTACTGGACATCGAAAAAGTGATCCACGGCATCGCCCCTGCACAGATCGTCGTACAGTCGACGGAGCTGGCCAAAGAGGATGCGGAACTGCTGAGCAAGGCGCGGATTCTGGTCGTCGATGACAGTCAGGTTGCCCTGCAGCAGTCGATCATTACCTTGCGCAATCTCGGCCTCGAATGCCACACGGCGCGCAGTGCCAAAGAGGCTATCGACGTTCTGCTCGACCTGCAGGGTACTGCGCGACAGATCAACGTGGTGGTGTCCGATATCGAGATGTCGGAGATGGACGGCTATGCCCTCACCCGCACGCTCCGGGATACGCCGGACTTCAGTGATCTGTACATTCTGCTGCACACCTCGCTCGACAGCGCGATGAACAGCGAGAAGTCACAGATCGCCGGGGCCAATGCCGTGTTGACCAAGTTCTCGTCACCCGAGTTGACCAAATGCCTGATCGAGGCCGCACGTACGGTAGTCGCCCAAGGGCTCTGATCCCTGAGCGCACGGCGACACAACGTCCGAACCTGACCGATGCATCCGCCGCGCATTACTGGCTGATGCGTCGGGATCTTGCAGTGCCAGTGCCCATCCCGCCCTGGCCGCCTGGCATCCAGCCACATCCCTTCACGCTTGAGCGAGCCGCAGAGGTTCACCGCCTGCTGACTCTGGGTTATGGCAGCGCCGCAGGCTGCGTGGCGGATTATCCGGACTGGCTGGCTGCATTCGAACACGATCCCGACTGCGATCCGTCGCTGTGCTTTCTGGCCATGCGTGACGAAACGGTAGTCGGTGTGATCGTGTGCTGGACCAGCGCATTCATCAGGGACCTGGTTGTGCACCCTGATGTGCGACACAGCGGGATCGGCCACGCCCTGCTCAATCATTTGTTCGCCCACCTGCATACGCGCAATGAAGCAGCGGTCGACCTTCACGTTATGGAAAACAACCTGGCGGCGCGGCGGCTTTACGAAAAATCCGCAATGGCCTATCTCAAGCGTTTCGACATTCCTGCAGCCTGAACCCGCTGTTCACGGCCCGGCGACTGGCGCGCAACTTGCTTCCCGAGACACATCAAGCGAGTGAGTGACCAATTGTTGTCGCTTGCAGCCTAACTGTTGGACGGGTCATCGAGATAATGGACACCAAGTTTTCCTGCGTGGGTTGTGGCGGCTGTTGCACCGACCATCACGTACCGTTGACGCTCAACGAAGCCGCGCAGTGGGCGGCCGATGGCGGCAACGTCATCGTGCTGACCGAGGCATTTTTGAGCAATGGTTATGGGGTTTCCGAGGCGCAGCTCACCCATGCCAGCCGTCGCTCGACCGAGGTCAGCAGTGGCAGTACGACAGCCTTTGTGGCGATCACCTTCGCAGCCTACAACGTCGGGCGCTGCCGGAATCTTGACGAGAAGAACCTGTGTCGCATCTACGAGCGCCGGCCACTGGTGTGCCGGATCTATCCGATGGAGATCAATCCACACATTCCGTTGCGCCCGGAGAACAAGGGCTGCCCGCCAGAGTCCTGGGAGCAGGGTCCGGACCTTATCGTTAACGACAGGCTGGTCGATACTCAACTGATGGACCTGATCGAACAGTCGCGTCAGGCCGATCGGGATGAAATAGACACCAAACAGCTGATTTGCCAGAAGCTGGGCATTCGCACCACCGCCCTCAAGGGCAACGGTTTCGTCGCCTACCTGCCGGACATGGGCGCGTTTGCTGCCGCCATCGAAGAGGTCAAAAACCCTGCGCAGGAGGGGCAAGCCCAAGGCTCGAAGTGGGAATTTCACGTCGCCGGCCAGCACGTTCTGGACACCCTGCAACAGGAAGGTGCCGAGGTGACTGACCGGCAACCGGTTTCCTACCTGTTCATTCCTTTGCAGGCGGCCTGACAGGATCTCTCAGGCAATCAGCGCTTGCCCATCGACCTGCGGGTGCCAGCCGGCGCGACGCCCGGGGTCTTGTGGTGGCCGTGCTTGTTGTTTTTCTGATGCCACGCCGGCTCTTTTTTGGCCTGGGCAAACTCCGAAGGCTTGAACGGAAAGCTGAAAGGCGCAATGACAGCCCTCTTTTCAGTGTCTGCGACGGAGTCGGCTGCGGCGTCTTGAACAGGAGGTTGTTCAGGCGTGGTCATGGTGTCACCAGAAAGTCGAATTGGCCGGGCAAATGCCCGCGGCCGCGCAGCATACATTAATCGCCGCACAACCGCCCGAGCCTCCTGTCGCCGTCATTTGTAGAACAGATCGACCATCACCTCGGCATTGAACGGTCCGGGCCTTGGCATGTTGGTGTTCCACAGCAGTTCGGCATTGAAGTCCGCCCTGGCTGTGTTGGTTTCGCCGAGCAATTCCGCCAGATGGAATGGCTCGTTGTAACGTAGCGGCTGACCGTTTACTGCGCTGGTAATGCGTATCCCCAATGAATCATTACCGACGGGGATCAGCAGCTCGCCAGACAGAGTGCCTGTCACCGGCCTGAAACGCGCATCAATGCTGAACGGCGAATCACAGCTGCGGCTGGTCAGCAGGGAGAATGTCTGGGTAGCAGTCACTTTGCCAATCGCCACCTGGTGTATCGCAACGTCGCCAAATTCCACGGTTTCCGGGAGCACCTGCAGATCGGCATCGCAGGCCACGAACCTCAGCCCCCGCAGGTTATTGATCACATAACTGAGGCTGCGCCCTGACAGCCGACTCGGGTCTGTCGCGCCGCCCAGTTGAAAGAACCGGTAATCCAGCAGGTCACTGGCCAAACCGGAGGGCGGTGTAGCGCCGAACTTCTGGATGAATACCGAAAACGCCAGGCTGAAACGCACCTTCGGGCAGTTTTCGAGCGTGTTCTCACCCTCGCGACACATCGGCAGGTAGCTGCCGGTACTCACTCGTCCACTGCCTTGGATGTGATCGATACCCTGTAACGTCATTCCGGCACGAATCCCCTGACCGATCGAACGATTGTCCGGATTCAGGTAGATAAAAATCTCCTGCGCTTCGGACTGCCAGCCCTCTGTGGCGCATTCGACCTGAACGTTCAGAGGTTCGGAACGCCATACCACTTCCCCGTCGGGAATCGACTCCGGGATTGCCACCGTACTGCTCAGGTCATCGTGAATTTCGGTTTCGCCCGTCCCTTGAGTGGTACAGATCAGCGCGAAGGTGGAAGCCGGATGCAGTAACAACAACACGGCGAGGGATCGCAGCCAGCCTCTGGCAGAGAGATGTTTCATATCAGCATTCGTCCTGAATGGAATTGTTTTTCGGCAGCCTGGCGGTAGTGGCCGTCTGCCCGGTGAGCTGTGCGCAATGGATCCGTCGGCCGCCGTAGTCGGTCAGCGCCTGGTAGGAAAAACGATGTGTGGCAGAGCGCTCGACACTCGCCGGCACAACCATCGCGACCTGTGCGCCCGGCGCCAGCAACAGATGATCGCCAAGCTGCACCCCGTCGATACGCAGCGCTTGCAGGGCAGCGTGATAGGGCGTCGGGTTACTGACCGTCAGCAACAAGGCGCGCGACGGGTCATGAGTCAGTGTCCACAGCAGCCGCGCGGGAGTGTCGGCCGGATCACCGTCAAGGCCGAGGGGCCGGTAGAACACGTTGATGCGTTGGCGCACGGCGATGTTCAACTGCCCCGCACCGTCCTGGCGTCGGGGTATCTCAAGCACGTAAAGATGCAGCAGCGACTCGTGTTTCTGCGGCATGCCTGTGCCCTGATAGAGCACGCGCAAGGTCTGCCTGCCGCCCACCGGCAGGCGTGAAAGCGGTGGCGTGACCACGAATGGCAGCGCCTTGCGAAGCTCACCCGGGGCGTCGTCGTCATCCACTGCGTCACTGAGCCAGGCCTGTAAAAGTGCCTCGGACTTGCCGCGATTGCGCACCTCGAGCGTGACCTCGCGATACTGCCCGTCGAAAATCAGCCGCGTTCCGCTCAGCGAAACAGCCCCGTGCGCCGCCAGGCCGCTCGTCAACAGCACAGCCGTCAACAGCGCCTTGCATGAGCCAGCGAAAGCGCTCATCGGCATACCACCCTGATCCGCTCGTAGGCTCGCGACGGGTCTCTGGGCGGTAACGAGAATGTCGCCTGGCAACGTTGATCTGACCAGCGCACCCACAGGCTGCCGGCATCCTGCTCGCTGAGCACCAGCGCCTGACTGCCGGGATCGACCACTGCCAGCGCCCTGCCCTGCTCATCTTCGACACTGGCACCCAGCGGCACTTTGCTGCCATCGACGCGCACCAGTTCGAACTGGACCCGGCGGCCCACATTGGCCTTGAAGCGCACCACCGGTATCGCGCCCCTGCGCGGCACGATCTGGGTAATAGCGTTTTCCAGATCGACATCAGCGCCCAGTTGCCGGGTATCCAGGCTGACCCAGTTGGTGCGGTAGGCCTGCGCATAGGGCAAAACCGCATAGCCGTTGCCGGCGGTCTCGACGTTACTGAACGACTTCAAGCGGGCGCCACCGACGTCGGGCACCTGAACCAGAGCAAAGGTTTCTCCCAAGGTCTGCCCCAGGTTCACGCCACCGGCATGCGCCACCAGCGACCCTGCGGCGGACAGGCTGAATGCATCGTAGTCCTGGCCCTGGCTATAACCGGCCTCGAAACGGCCGAACGCCGTGCTGGTGCTGACCTTGCCTGCGCCGAAACTGCCGGAGCTGCTGTCACGTCCAGCCTGTACCGAATAGAACGTGTCGCGGTCGCCCGGCACCTGACCGTTGAGCCCGGCCTGCGCGTTGTACTCGCCGCGGCTGTCGCGCACCGCGTTGAAAGACAGTCGCGACGAGCCGGGGCTGGAGCCGAGCGGCAGGGTCACGCTCAGGGCAACACGATTGTCGGTGCTCGCGTCACCGCTTCGCCCGAAATCCTCGTTGCGTTCGATGGACAGGCTGTAATTGAGCGAATACCAGGCCGCGTTATAGGACAGGTAAAGCTGCCGGGTCTTGCCGGACAGGTTCCAGTAGCGCTGCTCGGACGCCGTCAGGCTCAGCGACGCCGACTGGCCAGGCACTATCTGAGTGATGCTGAGTTCCAGCCGATCCCGCGCCAGCCCAGAGGCCCGCAATTGCCGCAGCGCGCCGCTGTCGCTGACGTGCTGGTTCAGGGTCCGGTATTGCTCGGTCGAATATCGATAACCGGCCACTGCCAACGTGGTGTCGGTGACATCCAGCGTATTGGCATAACGCACGCGCAGGCTCTGGCCACTGCGCGCCCGCTGATCCACCTTGCTGACCGAGCGGGTAAGGTCCATCGACACCGCGCCCAGCCCGGTGTTGATCCCGGTGCCTATGTTCGCGGCCTGGTAATCCTCGGCCAGTTGCACCCCGGCAAACCCGGTAATCCGTTCGGAAAGACCGTAGATCAGGGCCGCACTGGCAAATGCCGGAGAGGCCTGCTGATCGTCGTTGTTGTCGACCTGCCCACCGGCCAGGCTGTAGCGCAACGAGCCTGCGGGAACCATGATCGGCAGCGACGCGTAGGCCTGAGTGAAGGTTCTTACACGCCCGTCGGCTTCGATGACAGACACCGACAAGTCGCCATTGGAGCCACTGGGATAGATATCGGCAATCTCGAACGGCCCGGGCGACACACTGCCGCTGTAGAGCAGAAAGTCGTTCTGGCGAACTTCCACGGTCGCATTGGTTTCGGCAATCCCGCGGATGACCGGGGCATAGGCCCGCTCGCTGTCAGACAGCATGCCATCGTCAGAGGCCAGCGCCGCGCCCCTGAAGCGGACACTGTCGAATACCTGCGAATCGGTGAACGTCTCGCCCAGCGTGAGCTGGCTTTTCAGGGTGGTGATGTCACGCTGCGCGAAGGTACGATTGCTGCGATAACGCCAAGGCCTGTCACTGCCGCCGACCAGAGAGGACTCGTTGCGCAAACGCCAGGCGCCGACGTTCAGCCCGTTTCGCAGCCCCACGTAGTACTGCTCCGTTTCCAGGCCCTTGTTACGCCGCCGGCCGCCATTGAAGTTGTAGTTGATAAAGCCTGCGGTCTCGCCCTGATCCCAAAGCTCCGGCGACACATAACCGCGAGCACCGCGTGACATCACCGCTTGCGGCACGCTGATTGTCAGTCGCAACGCACCGGGCTGATAGTCGACGCGAGCAAATTCGACACGCGCAGGCAGGTCGAAACAGGCCTGGGCAGATACCTCACCTGACGGCAGACGACTCAAGTCCAGACCAAAACTCTGCAGCATCTCAAGCGACAGGCAGGGCTCGATCAGGCCTGATAGCGGACTTTTCAAAAAGCGGATATCCCGCCTGCCGCTCAGCTTGCGATTGACGTAGATATCAACCCGGTAAATACCCGGCAATACACTATTGGAGCGCAGAAACTCCTGAAGGTCAGCCGGCTGATCGCTTCCCTGGATAAACGCCGTATTGAACCTGACTGCCCCGTCGCCACCCGACGAGGCGGCCGACGCGCTGACCGCACACATCAACGTCAATCCGAAACCGATACCCAGCGCACCGCGTCGGGGGTGAGGGAGCGCGCACTGGGCAATAACTCCCTTATTAACTTCTTTGCGCCATTCCATAGCGGTCTTCACTCTACTTCGGCTGTCGCGCGCGCCGTGCAATCCTTTTACACAGACGCAGGTCTGCCGGGCTGTCTTGTCACTGAGGCCCGACGGTTTGAATAGTGAACGCTGACAGTGGATGCGCCAGCTTATCGGGGCGACGCCTTGCCGGCGTTAACCGGTTGTTTGTTGCCAAGGGTTGCCTGATAAGGCACTTGTCCGCCGTAGTCATTGAGACTGACGAAACTCAGAAGCAACGGCGCACTTGCCGGTGTGTGCTGTAACGGAATACGCAGACGCTGATGTGGCGCCAGCATCTGACTGTCCAGAAGGGCAAGTTCAGTGTCATGTTGACGTATGGAAATCCGGAGCATGGAGACATGGTAGGGGCCGGGATTTTCGACCTGCACACCGGTGTCATCGACCCGTTGCCAGTTCAGTTTTTCCGGCGCCTGCTGTGGATCACCCTGCAAACCATCAGGCCGGAAGAAGACTTTTATGCGTTGACGTACCGCGATCTGCAGCGTGTTTTCTGCTGCGCTCTGGGGTATTTCCTGAACATTGAGCCATAACACCGACTCACGATCGGTGGGCATGTCGGTACCGGAATGAATGATCCGCAATAGTTGCCTGCCACCACCGGCCATACGCGCAAGCGCGGGTGTGACAATAAACGGCAGGTTCTGCAGGCCTTCGTTATTGCTGGCCGCCGCCGTCGGAGATTCAAGCCAGGACTGCAGGAGAATCTCCCCCCCGCCACTGTTGTGCACCCCCAGACTGACCTCTTTGTCGTTGCCCTGGTAAATGACTCGCGTTGTATTCAATACGATGCCCGCCTGAACGGTGGATGCGCAGAACAACCACGCAACAAGCATCGTGTAGCGAAAAAAATCGGAAAACATGCTGGCGTTCGCCTTGAATTCGGTAGAGGACAGAGCGAGCACGGCCCGCCCTGTCCGACACGATTACTCGTAATCCATCACGAACGGCAGAAAGCCGTCGGCATTGCCCGGATTGGTGGGCGTGCCGTTAAGCACATACACCGCGCCAAAATTGATTTCAGCGGTGGCACCGCTGGCGCCATCCTTGATGAGTGTGGTGTCGACGGTTTCGTCGCCGCTCAGATCCATCAACACGCTGGAGGCATTGAGCAGGCCGATACCGACGCCATCTGCCGCACCGGTGGTGCGCAGGAGTTTCGCGTCGTTGTTGTCCAGGCCACTGCCGTTACGGGCAATAAGGCGCATCTTCACCATGTTGTATTGGTCGGCACCCGCACTGCAGTTGACCAGCAACTGGATGGGGGAAGCCGTTTCGAATCGGCTTTCGCTCGATACACCGATATCGGAGAAGGACACGTTGCCCAGGTCGATATTGATTTCGCCAGGGTTGGTCCCCGTACTGACACCCGTGCCCGGCCCCACATCGCAGGAGATATTGGTCAGTGTTCCGTTGAAGACCATTGTGCCGTTGTTCGCAGCACTGGCGGTACCTGCCATGCCAGCGCCCATTACGCCCAGAACTGCCAATGTAAGAGAAAGCTTTTTCATGCTAACGACCTTCCTTGTGTTATTTCGTGTGTGCCCGCTATCGGACGGTGAGCACTATAGAGCCAGGTCTATTTCAGTGCTGTCAGCTCGATAACTTTCACCCCGCAGACAACACAACACAACACGCAGGACAGGTCTGTAGGAATAATTATAAGTGGTGCCTTGCACACTGATAAAAACCCTTTTCAATACAGAAGCGTGCCCTTACTCAGGCACAGACTGCCGACGCCTTCACTGTGGCCGAGGTTATGTATCGTTCAAACTTTACAGGCACTGGACTGCCCCTTGAAAGCGTGACAGTCCGGACGAGAAAACACGACAGACCGGTAGTTACTGATAGCTCAACGTGACCACCGCAGCACTTGCCTGCAGGGCTTCTCCGTCGATTAACACGGCGGCAGGCAGCACCTGATACTGCGTCACGAAGGGCATTGCCTGCTCACCACAGACATTGCGTTCGGTGCTCACATGAATAGTGACTCCGGGTGCAACTTCCAGCGTTCGCGAATGAACACCGGGCGCCGTCATCTCTGTACTGGAAATCATGCAACTGCTGTTGACAATACTGCCGCGCAACGTAATTGCACCGTCCTTTGCCCATGACGAAGCGGGAGCAGCCAGCAGCAACGTCGACAGGATTGCGACCCACAAACGTTTATCAAGGGACCGTAACTTCACCATCACTTTTCCGTTCGATTTCTGACTGCTCATGGCGTACTCCATTCATAGACTCATACGATAATTTAAGTTGATGAGAGAATGACCTGCCAGAAACCTACTTAGGAAAATGTAGGAAAACTCCTAGGACTTTATAAACATCTGGACAACTATCTCTTCAACATAGATATCGTCCGATTCCGACTTTTCTTGACTGCACGCCACACCCGCTGGAGGCTTTCTGACAAACCTGACAGCTGAAAGTCATTCTGTTGACCGGGTTTGCAGGCTATAAGGAAGCTGTAAAAAACATCTCTCCCGTACCGACATTTGGCGTTTTCTTCATATGCGCAGAAAGACCCTGACCGTCACCGCCGTCGTCCTGGTGATCGCCTGTGCGGCGATTGCCGGCTGGAAACTGACACGCCCGGCCGCACTCCCCAAAAATGCCGCTGCCGCTGTACCCGTCAAAGTGATCACGGTCAGCCTTGAAGACGTACCGCGTTTCGTCACAGGGATCGGATCGGTGCTGTCGCTGCAAAGCGTGGTGATCCGCCCGCAGGTGGATGGGGTGCTGACGCGTGTATTGGTCAAGGAAGGTCAGCAGGTCAAGGCCGGGGACCTGCTGGCAACGCTGGATGACCGCTCTATCCGGGCCGCGCTGGAGCAGGCGCGTGCCCAGTTGGCGCAGAGCAAGGCGCAACTGGACGTCGCGCAACTGGACCTCAAGCGCTATCGCCAGCTCACCCAGGACAATGGCATCTCGCGGCAGACATTCGACCAACAGCAGGCAATGGTCAGGCAACTCGAAGCCACGGCGAAAGGCAACGAAGCGAGCATCAACGCCTCACAGGTGCAGCTGTCCTACACCCAGATTCGCTCGCCGGTGACGGGACGGGTCGGTATTCGCAACGTCGATGAAGGCAACTTCCTGCGCGTCAGCGATGCTGCAGGGCTGTTTTCAGTGACCCAGATCGACCCGGTTGCCGTGGAGTTTTCCCTGCCACAGCAAATGTTGCCGACCCTGCAGGGGCTGATTGCCGAGCGTAACGCTGCGACCGTCAAGGCGTATCAGGGCGACGGCGCGGCCAACGGCCTGCTGCTGGGTGAAGGCACGCTTTCATTGATCGACAATCAGGTGTCGGCAAGCACCGGTACGATCCGCGCCAAGGCGCAATTCAAAAACCCCGGCGAGCAACTCTGGCCGGGGCAACTGGTGACCGTGAAGATCCAGACCGGTATCGAACTCAACTCGCTGAAAGTGCCGCCACAAGTGGTGCAGCGCGGCGTTGACCTGCACTTCGTCTATCGGCTCACTGCCGATAACAAGGTGGAAGTCGTGCCGGTCAAAGTGCTCTATCAGGACAGCGAACAGACACTGATCAGCGGGCCGCGTGCTGGCGATGTACTGGTCAGCGACGGCCAGTCGCGGCTACGCCCCGGGGCAACGGTCGAAGTGATCACCGCGCCTGCTGCGGATGTCGCGAGCGCGCAAGTGGAGCCCGCACGATGAACGGCCGGGGCTCGGTATCGGCGTGGTGCATCGACCACCCGGTGGCCACCTTGTTGCTGACCTTCGCACTGGTACTGCTGGGGGTCATTGCCTTTCCACGGCTGCCGATCGCGCCGTTGCCGGAAGCGGAATTCCCGACCATCCAGGTCACCGCGCAGCTCCCCGGCGCCAGCCCCGAAACCATGGCGTCTTCGGTTGCCACGCCACTGGAAGTGCAGTTCAGTGCGATACCGGGCATGACCCAGATGACCTCCAGCAGCGCACTGGGCTCCACCAACCTGACGCTGCAATTCACGCTCAACAAAAGCATCGACACTGCGGCCCAGGAAGTCCAGGCCGCCATCAATACCGCAGCCGGACGCCTGCCGGCCGACCTGCCCAGTCTGCCGACCTGGCGCAAGGTCAACCCGGCCGACAGCCCGGTGCTGATCCTCAGCGTGAGTTCCAGCCTGATCCCCGGCACAGAACTGAGCGACGTCACCGAAACCATTCTGGCGCGCCAGCTCAGCCAGATCGAAGGCGTGGGCCAGGTCTTCATCACCGGTCAGCAACGTCCGGCGATTCGTGTTCAGGCCGCTCCCGAGAAACTGGCTGCGCTAGGGCTGACCCTGGCCGATATTCGCCTGGCGGTGCAGCAGACCAGCCTGAACCTGGCCAAGGGCGCGCTGTACGGCAAGGACAGTATTTCGACCCTGTCTTCCAACGACCAGTTGTTCAAGCCGCAGGACTACGCGCAACTGATTGTTTCCTACAAGAACGGCGCACCCGTCCAGCTCAAGGATGTGGCACGGGTTGTCGCGGGCTCGGAAAACGCCTACGTCAAGGCCTGGTCCGGCGATCAGCAAGGCGTCAACATCGCCATCTTCCGCCAGCCGGGCGCCAACATTGTCGACACCGTGGACCGTATCCAGCGTGAACTGCCACGCCTGCAGGAAATGCTCCCGGCCAGCGTCGATGTCTCGGTACTCAACGACCGCACCCGTACCATCCGTGCCTCGCTGCATGAAGTGGAAATGACCCTGATGATAGCGGTGCTGCTGGTGGTCGCGGTCATGGCGCTGTTCCTGCGCCAACTGTCAGCCACCCTGATCGTCAGTGCGGTACTCGGGGTCTCGCTGATTGCCAGCTTTGCGATGATGTACCTGTTCGGCTTCAGCCTGAACAACCTGACACTGGTGGCCATCGTGGTCGCGGTCGGTTTCGTGGTGGACGACGCCATCGTGGTGGTCGAGAACATCCACCGTCATCTCGAAGCCGGTCAGGGCATGCGCGAGGCCGCGATAAAGGGCTCAGGGGAAATCGGCTTTACCGTAGTGTCGATCAGTTTCTCACTGGTGGCGGCGTTCATTCCGCTGTTGTTCATGGGCGGCGTGGTCGGGCGACTGTTCAAAGAGTTCGCTCTGACCGCAACCGCGACCATCCTTATTTCGGTGGTCGTCTCCCTGACCCTCGCGCCGACCCTGGCCGCCTTGTTCATGCGCGCGCCCACCCATCACCCGCATCAGAAACCGGGGTTCGGTGAACGCCTGCTCGCCTCCTACGAGCGTGGCTTGCGCAAGGCCCTGGCCCATCAGCGGCTGATGCTTGGCGTGTTCGGCCTGACCCTGGCGCTGGCGGTAGTCGGTTACATCCTCATCCCCAAAGGCTTCTTTCCGGTCCAGGACACCGCTTTTGCACTCGGGACCACCGAGGCGGCTGCCGACATCTCCTACCCGGACATGGTGGAAAAACACCTGGAACTGGCAAAGATCGTCGGCGCGGACCCTGCGGTGCTGGCGTTCTCGCATTCGGTCGGTGTTTCAGGCAGCAACCAGACCATCGCCAACGGCCGCTTCTGGATCTCGCTCAAGCCACGCTCCGAACGCGATGTGTCGGTCAGTGAGTTCATCGACCGCCTGCGCCCCAAACTGGCCAAGGTCCCGGGCATCGTTCTGTACCTGCGCGCCGGGCAGGACATCAACCTCAGCTCCGGCCCGAGCCGCAGTCAGTACCAGTACGTGCTCAAGAGCAACGACGGCGAACTGCTCAACACCTGGACGCAACGGCTGACTGAAAAGCTGCGCAGCAACCCGGCGTTTCGCGACATGTCCAACGACTTGCAACTGGGCGGCAGCGTCACGCACATCGACATCGACCGCAGCGCTGCCGCGCGATTCGGCCTGACCACGGCCGATGTCGACCAGGCACTGTACGACGCGTTCGGCCAGCGGCAGATCAGCGAGTATCAGACGGAAGTCAACCAGTACAAGGTGATCCTTGAACTGGACGCCCAGCAGCGCGGCAAGGCTGAAAGCCTGGCGTACTTCTACCTGCGCTCACCGCTGACCAGCGAAATGGTGCCGCTGTCGGCGCTGGCCAAAGTCAGTGCGCCGCGTATGGGACCGTTATCGATCAGCCATGACGGGATGTTTCCGGCGGCGAACCTGTCGTTCAACCTGGCACCCGGGGTCGCCTTGGGCGATGCGGTGCGCATGCTCGATCAGGCCAAGAACGAGATCGGCATGCCCGCCTCGATCATCGGCAGCTTCCAGGGTGCGGCACAGGCGTTCCAGAGCTCGCTGGCCAACCAGCCGTGGCTGATCCTTGCGGCGCTGGTGGCGGTGTACATCATTCTGGGGGTGCTCTATGAAAGCTTCGTGCACCCGCTGACCATCATCTCCACCCTGCCCTCGGCAGGTATCGGCGCATTGTTGCTGTTGTGGATGATGGGCCAGGACTTCTCGATCATGGCCCTGATCGGCGTGGTGTTGCTGATCGGTATCGTCAAAAAGAACGGTATTCTGCTGGTGGACTTTGCCCTGCAGGCCCAGCGCGAGCAGGGCCTCACGCCGCACGAGGCCATTTATGAGGCCTGCATCACCCGCTTCCGACCGATTATCATGACCACCCTCGCCGCCCTGCTCGGCGCGCTGCCGTTGATGCTCGGTTTCGGCGTCGGTGCCGAGTTGCGTCAGCCGCTGGGTATTGCCGTGGTCGGCGGCCTGCTGGTGAGCCAGATGCTCACGTTGTTCACCACGCCGGTCATTTATCTGCAACTGGAGCGGCTGTTTCATCGACGCCACCCGGCGCCCGCCGCACCGGCGCCGGCCCTGCACAAGTGAGAGTCGCCTGATGCGCGTGCTGATTATCGAAGACGAAGAGAAAACCGCCGACTACCTGCGGCGGGGCCTGACCGAACAGGGCTATGCCGTGGACGTGGCGCGCGACGGGATCGAAGGCCTGCACCTGGCGCTGGAGAATGACCATGCGATCGTCATTCTCGATGTGATGCTCCCGGGCCTGGATGGTTTTGGTGTGTTGCGTGCGTTGCGCGCGCGCAAACAGACACCCGTGATCATGCTGACCGCGCGCGAGCAGGTCGACGACCGCATTCGCGGCCTGCGCGAAGGCGCGGATGATTACCTGGGCAAACCGTTTTCCTTTCTGGAACTGGTCGCCCGCCTGCAGGCCCTGACCCGGCGCAGCGGTGGCCATGAACCGGTACAGATCACCATCGCCGACCTGTGGATAGACCTGATCAGCCGCAAGGCGACCCGTGCCGGCCTGCGCCTGGACCTGACCGCCAAGGAGTTTTCGCTGCTCAGCGTGCTGGCCCGACGTCAGGGCGACATCCTCTCCAAGACATCCATCGCCGAGATGGTCTGGGACATCAACTTCGACAGCGATACCAATGTGGTCGAAGTCGCGATCAAACGCTTGCGGGCCAAGCTCGATGGCCCTCACGAGCACAAGCTGCTGCACACCATTCGCGGCATGGGTTATGTGCTGGAGAACCGCAGTGCGGGTTGATTCGATTGCCCTGCGCCTGAGCGGGCTGTTCGCGCTGGTGGCACTGGTGGTGTTCCTGCTGATCGGCTGGGCCTTGTACCTGCAGGTCGACAAGAGCCTCGACCTGCTGCCCCGCGCGGAAGTGGATGCGCGCTACAGCGTGCTGGAATCGGCGGTCAATCGTTTCGGCAACCCGGAGCACTGGGGCAAGATCAAGAACAAGCTCACCTTGCTCAGCGAGGAGGACAAGCGCCTGCGCTTCTGGGTGGTGAGTGACAATCCACTCTACGAGTTCGGCAATCCCGGTGCGGACATTCGTCGTTTTGCGCACGGGCCGCTGGGCATGCACGACCTGAAGCTGGCGGATCACCCGTTTTCGTTCAAAGTGCTGGTCAGCGAGTTTCCCGCCAAGGAACAGCGTCCGGCACTGCGCTTTCTGACCGCCATCGACACCGAGACGTTCTGGCACACGCAGCACTCGCTGCTGGTCGCCCTGATCAGCCTGGCAACGCTGGGCATTCTGCTCGCGTCGGCGCTGGGCTACTGGGTCGCGCGAATTGGCCTGCGACCGCTGACCAGCCTCTCGCAGGAAGTCCAGAAGCTCGCCCCGCCACGGCTGTCCGGACGCTTGCAGCTGTCGCCGCTGCCACCGGAACTCGAGCAATTCGTCGCCTCATTCAACTCCACGCTTGAACGCGTCGAGCAAGCCTACTCGAGGCTGGAGTCGTTCAATGCCGATGTGGCACACGAGCTTCGTTCGCCGCTGACCAATCTGATCGGTCAGACCCAGGTAGCGCTGACCCGTGGCCGCTCTGCCGAGCATTATTTCGAGGTGTTGCAGTCGAATCTCGAGGAGCTGGAGCGCCTGCGCTCGATCATCAACGACATGCTGTTTCTGGCCAGCGCCGATCAGGGCACCAGGGTCAAGGCACAAACCTGCACCTCACTGGCTGAAGAAGTCGCTACGACGCTGGATTACCTGGACTTCATTCTGGAAGACGCGCACGTGCAAGTCCGTGTCAACGGCGACGCCAGCGCGCCGATTGAAAAATCCCACTTGCGCCGAGCGCTGATCAACCTGTTGCATAACGCCGTCCAGCACACCGGCGCTGGTGAAGTCATTGAAGTCAACATCGAATCCCGCGATGCCCATGTCACTGTCAGCGTGACCAATCCGGGCGTACACATCGCTCAGGAACATTTACCCAGACTGTTCGAGCGCTTTTATCGGGTGGATGCCTCACGCAGCAACAGCGGCGCCAATCACGGCCTGGGGCTGGCCATCGTCAAGGCGATTGCCTTGATGCATGGCGGCACCGTGTTCGTGAACAGCGACAAGGGCGCCAATACCTTCGGCATCCAGTTGCCTCGCTGACACCTGAAAATACTGACTGCACTGACCGTTTTCACAGTCCTCAGTGTGCGCCTGTTCGCAGCATTTTAAATACACTTGCTTTATTCACATTCCCTTCATATGAGGCTATAAGGAGCGTGTTATACACGCGTCATTAAGTTCCCCAAATAACTGATAATTTTATTAACCGATTATCAAGAATCATTCGTCTGCAGGTAGAACAACCGATGATGGTGTTTGCGTTTTCTCGGCAAGCCCGGCTCAGATGGACCCGTCCGGAGCTGATATTGATTTTCGGCAGCTCGGTTTCAATGCTCGCCATTCTGGCGATCGTGGCGTCTCTACTGGCCCGGGAGCGCGACGACGCAGCACAGACAGCAGCACGTGCAGCATCCAATATCGTGCGTTTGATTGATGCCGACGTCATGCGTAACGCAGAACTTTACGACTCTTCCCTGCAGGGTATGATCAGTGCGTGGCAGCGTCCCGACCTTCAGCAACTGTCGCCTGAACTGCGTCAACTTGTACTGTTTGATCGCGCCACTGCCGCCTCTTACAAGGGCGACCTGGTATTGCTCGATAACCGCGGCGACATAGTGGCTGATTCTTTATCTGTCATTCCTCGACAGGACAACTTCTCTGACCGCGCCTATTTCAAGGACCATGCAACCGACCGCTCTTTGACGCTACATGTCAGCGCGCCGTACAAGACGCGCTGGGGCTACAAGGACTGGTGCATCAGTTTCAGCCGTCGTGTATCAGGACCCAACGGTGAGTTCATGGGCATCGTGAGTGCGGCGATGCGCCTGGTGTATTTCAAGCACCTGTTCATGAGCCAGAACCTGGGCAGTGAAAGCAGCATCAACCTGATCAATACCTCGGGCATTCTGATCGTTCGCTACCCGGAAATGGAAGGCCAGGATCTGATCGGCAAGGATTACAGCCACAGCCCCAACTTTCAGCGCATCCTTCAGGAAGGCGATGGCAGCTTCGCCGCGATGTCGACGCAGTTGAACGCTCGTCGGCTGTATACCTTTTCCCGAGTCGGCAACCTGCCGCTGATCGTCGTCATCGGGCAATCCGAGGATGAGGTGTATGCCGTCTGGCGGCGCAATGCCTGGCTGGTCGGCTCGGCCACCAGCGTTTTGTGTCTGGGCATTCTGTGGCTGACCTGGCTGCTGTGTCGCGAACTGCGAAGACGCCACCGTGCCGAAGATGCGCTGGCCAGCCTGGCCGCGACCGATGGTCTGACCGGGCTCGATAACCGCCGCCAGCTCGACGAGGCCATGGAGACCGAATGGGCCCGAGCGCAACGCTCTGGCAAGCCGCTGTCATTGCTGATGATCGACGTAGACCATTTCAAGGCATTCAATGAGCGTCACGGCCATCAGGGCGGGGACGAGGCGCTGCGTCTGATTGCGCAGACCATCTCATACTGCATCCGCCGTCCGGGCGACCGGGTGGCGCGCTATGGCGGCGAAGAGTTCGTGGTGGTGCTGCCGGAAACAGATTTGCCGGGCGCCATGCTGATCGCGGAAAAAATTCGCAAGGCCGCAGAGTCACTGCCGCTTTTCAGGAATGCCGAGCATCCCATCACCGTGAGCATCGGGGTCGCTTCGGAGGTCGTTCGCCAGGGCGACAAACTGGAGGCATTTTTCGGGGTAGCCGACAAGGCGCTGTATCAGGCCAAGGACAATGGACGTAACCGGGTCGAGTACCGCAGCTCGGTTGCCAGAAAGGTGACCGATCAGGTTTGACCGGCTGCCTTCGGGCATAAAAAAACGCCAGACTGGCTGGCGTTTTTTCGGTTACCGCTGAGGCATCGAATTACGATGCGGCGTGGGCTGCACGTGCTGCGTCACGCAGTGCTTTTACCTTGTCGTGGTTGGCCAGAACGCCAGCCTGCTGCTTTTCGATCAAAGCAATCACGTTGGCAGGAGCGTTGTGCTTGACAGCTTTTTCCAGCGCTTCGCGATAAGCCTTCTTGGCAACGTCTTCGCCTTTTTCAACTTCTTCCAGAACGGCCTTGTCGTCGTCCGAAGTAACCATCGACTTCAGGTTGACCCATGCGCGGTGCAGTGCGCCAGATACGCTGGAAGAATCTTCAGGCTTGCCACCCAGTGCGGTCACTTCAGCTTGCAGTTCACGAACGGCTGCAGCGACTTCAGTAGAACGGTTTGCAAGGAACGATTTTACCTGGGCGCTTTTTGCGTGTTCTGCGCTGGTACGGAAACCTTCTTCACCGTCTTTGCTGGTTTCGATCAGGTCATTCAGGATAGAGATCGTTTCTTTGTTGATATCAGTCATTTGATAATTTCCTAATGGCAGGTTGATACGAAAGTGTTCGATGTATAGGTAATTGCAGACACCGTGCCAGTTTTTGAAATGAAAATAATTATTTAATATCAATGACTTACGAAATTTTCACATTTGCCCGTTCGTGACTTCTGCATGATCTGCGGTTTGGCCTGCATGCAGAATGCACGTATCGTACAAGCTGAGACAGAAACGCAGGCTTATCGCGAATGAACCCGGAAAAACTCAAGTTGCTGGTGACACAGGAAATGCCGTTCGGCAAATACAAGGGCCGGCTGATCGCTGATTTACCAGGGCATTACCTGAACTGGTTCGCCCGCGAAGGCTTTCCCAAAGGAGAGTTGGGCGGCTTGTTGGCGCTGATGCAGGAAATCGATCACAACGGCCTTGGCGCGCTATTGGACCCGTTGCGCACGCGTCCACGTCAGTCGTTCAAGGACAAGGGGTAAAAACGAAGAGAAGGTCCGGGGAGAAAAAAACGGTGCTCCGGACCAGGGAGCACCGAAAAGCCATACAACCAACAACAACTTCCTTGTCGGAATCAGCCGCAAGGGGCTGACGCCGAAATCCTGAAAATCAGTCAAACAGCGCCATGGCCTGCGCAGTCGCTTCCTGGATACGCCCCCAGTCGCCATTCTTGACCCAGGCGTTATCGATCATCCAGGTGCCGCCCACGCACATGACGTTGGGCAGGGCCATGTAGCTCTTGAGGTTCTGCTCATTAACGCCGCCAGTGGGGCAGAAACGCACCTCGTTGAACGGCCCGCCAAGGGCTTTGATCGCTGCCACACCGCCGCTGATCTCGGCCGGAAACAGCTTGAAACGGCGATAGCCCATGGCGTAGCCGATCATGATTTCCGAGGCACTGCTGATGCCGGGTAGCAAAGGCAGCGGGCTGTCGAGCGCCGCCTGCAAGAGTTCCTGCGTGCTGCCGGGCGTCACGATGAACTGCGAACCGGCCGCTTCGGCGTCGGCCAGCATCTTGCGGTCCAGGATCGTCCCCGCGCCCACACACAACTCGGGGCGCTGTTCACGCAGGATACGAATGGCGCTCAGGCCGAACGCCGAGCGCAGGGTCACTTCCAGCGCAGTCATGCCGCCAGCGGCCAGTGCATCGGCCAGCGGCAGTACGTCCTGGTCACGGGCGATGGTGATCACCGGCAGAATCTTCGCCTTGGCGCAGAGTTCGTCGATCTGGGCAATCTTGTTCGCCATGCTGGTCAGCGGCTGATTATTTTCGTTCTGTGTCATGGCGACGGTTCCTTTGTTTGTGGGGCTTATCGGGGCTTATGGGCACCAGTAAATCTCGAGAGACGGGTTGAGAAAGGCACGCACCGGCATCTCGGCGAGGTCATCGCCTGCCAGCGCGGTGCGCAGGGTGTCGAGTTTGGCCTGACCGGACACCGACAGAATCGATGAACGCGCCGACGCCAGCAGGCGGCGGGTCAGGGTCAGGCGCTGGTGCGGCACGCTCGGTGCGAGCATGGGCAGGCAGCGGCGCTCGCCTTGCAGATCAAGGGCTTCGCTCAGATTCGGGCTGTTGGGGAATAGCGATGCGGTATGCCCGTCGTCGCCCATGCCCAGAATCAGTACATCGATGGGTGGCAGCTCGGCCAAGGCCTGATCGGCAGCCTGCGCGGCTTCCTCGACACTGCTCGCAACGCTGTACAGGCCGAGAAACCTGGCCTTCGCCACAGGCCCCTGCAACAAGTGGCGGTGCAACAGGCCGGCATTGCTGTCGGCATGTTCGGTCGGCACGAAGCGCTCGTCCGCCAGACTGATGACGACCTTCGACCACTCTAGCGGTTGTGTCGCCAGACTCTGGAAGAAGGCGACCGGGCTGCGTCCACCGGACACCACCAGCGTCGCCAGACCGTTCTCGCTGATCGCCTGCTTCAGGCGCTCGGCGACATTTTCGGCCAGTGCATCGGCCAGTTGCTGCGCCGTGTCGAAATCGTGTGCTGCCAGCCCTGCTGGCAGCTTGAGGTCACATGTCGCCATACCAGGATCTCCCGTCGCGAGTAATCAGGGCAATGGAGCTCATCGGCCCCCAGGTTCCGGCCGGGTAAGGTTTGGGCGCATCGCCCGCCTTCTTCCAGCCAGCGATCAATTGATCGCACCATTGCCAGGCGTACTCGATCTCATCTTTGCGGACAAACAGGTTCTGATTGCCACGCATGACTTCCAGCAACAACCGCTCATAAGCGTCGGGGACACGAGCGCTGCGGTAGGTGTCGGAAAAATTCAGTTGCAAGGGACCGCTGCGCAGCTGCATGCCCTTGTCCAGGCCCTGATCCTTGGTCATCACCTGCAAGGAGATGCCTTCGTCAGGCTGCAGGCGGATGATCAGGCGGTTGCTGATCTGCAAACGCTGTTCAGGCGCGAAGATGTAGTGCGGCGGCTCTTTGAAATGGATCACGATCTGCGACAGCTTCTGCGGCATGCGTTTGCCGGTGCGCAGATAGAACGGCGTACCCGACCAGCGCCAGTTGCGGATATCGGCACGCAACGCGACGAAGGTTTCGGTATCGCTCTGGGTATTGGAGTTTTCCTCCTCCAGATAGCCAGGCACCGCCTTGCCTTCGCTGTAGCCGGAGGTGTACTGGCCACGCACCACCTGGGTCGCCAGACGCTCCGGGGTGAAGGGTGCGAGTGCCTTGAGCACCTTGACCTTCTCGTCACGGATACTGTCGGCCGACAGGTCGCTTGGCGGGTCCATGGCAATCAGGCAGAGCAGCTGCAGCAGGTGGTTCTGAATCATGTCACGCAGCTGGCCGGCCTGATCGAAGTAGCCCCAACGGCCCTCGATGCCGACCTTCTCGGCCACCGTGATCTCTACGTGCGAAATATGGTTCTGGTTCCACTGGGTTTCGAACAGGCTGTTGGCGAAGCGCAGAGCGATGAGGTTCTGTACCGTGTCCTTGCCCAGATAGTGGTCGATGCGATAGACGCGGTTTTCCGGGAAAAACTGCGCGACGGCGTCATTGACCCGGCGCGAAGAGGCCAGGTCGTGGCCGATGGGTTTTTCCAGTACGGCACGCGTGCGTTCGGCGAGGTTGACCGACGCGAGGTTCTCGCAGATGGCGCCATAGACCGAGGCCGGTGTGGCGAAATAGGCGATCAGGGTTTCGGCATTGCCGACCCGCTCGGCGAGCGCAACGTAATCCTCGGCCTTGAGAAAGTCGACATGCAGATAGCTGAGACGCGCCAGAAAGCGGCTCAGGTTGTCCGGCTCCAGCTCCGTCTCGGGAATGAAGCGGCGCATGGATTTTTCGATGTACGCCAGATGCGACTCTTCGTCGCCTGGTTCACGCGCCAGGGCAAGAATTTTTGTGTCTTCATGCAGCAGTCCAGCGCGATCAAGCTGATAAAGAGCCGGGAACAGCTTGCGTACCGCAAGGTCCCCCAGGGCACCAAACAGGGCAAATGTGCACGGTTCAACCGTAATCAAGGGCATAATGTTGGTTCTTTTATCAAGTTAGGCTACAAATACCTTTTTTAAAGGCGTTACTCAAGGCCATATGTAGTAATAACCACAACATTCTGCCTGAAAGCATATTCCAGTGGTGATCAACACAGGCCCTCAGTACGATAGGCCACCTTTGCTACAGGCTAAAGGGCTAATAAAAGCCCAAGGCAAAACCGTTGGTAAATCAGCCCCGACAAGGACTTTGAATGGACCGCGTAAGAAACCTCCTGGAGCAAATCCAGGGCCGACTCGACGAGCTGAACAAGGCCGAACGCAAAGTGGCCGAGGTCATCCTGCTCAACCCGCAGATGGCCACGCGGCTGAGCATTGCAGCGCTTGCCCAGGCCGCCAAGGTCAGCGAGCCGACGGTCAATCGCTTCTGCCGTTCGTTCAGTGTCAGTGGCTATCCGGAATTGAAGCTGCAACTGGCCCAGAGCCTGGCCAGCGGCGCGGCCTATGTCAGCCGTGCGGTGGAAGCCGATGATAATCCGGAGGCCTATACCCAGAAGATTTTCGGCAGCGCCATCGCGTCACTGGACAGCGCGTGCCAGCAATTGGACCCGGCCTTGATCAGCAAGTCTGTGGACATGCTCATCCAGGCGCGGCAGATCCATTTTTTCGGGCTGGGTGCCTCCGCGCCGGTAGCCTTGGACGCGCAGCATAAATTCTTCCGCTTCAATCTGGCGGTGACGGCGCATGCCGATGTGCTGATGCAGCGGATGATTGCATCGGTGGCTCATACCGGCGAGTTGTTCGTGATCATTTCGTATACAGGCCGTACCCGTGAGTTGGTGGAGGTGGCGCGTATCGCCCGGGCCAACGGCGCGTCGGTGCTGGGGCTGACGGCAGCCGGTTCGCCGCTGGCCCAGGCCAGTACGGTGAGTCTGAACATTCCTCTGCCGGAAGATACGGATATTTATATGCCGATGACGTCGCGGATCATTCAGTTGACTGTGCTCGATGTGCTGGCCACGGGTATGACGCTGCGCCGCGGCGTCGATTTCCAGCCGCATCTGCGCAAGATCAAGGAAAGTCTGAATGACAGCCGTTATCCGATCGAGGATCAGGGCTGACCGGGTGTGATCGGAAGAACGCGTTGACTATCGTTCCAACGCTCCGCGTGGGAATGCAGTTCGTGACGCTCTGCGTCACACGGCGGTTTTTCT